>JAGWAI010000001.1:0-16082 GCA_021296485.1 Acidobacteriota bacterium | reverse complement strand
TGAATATCGCCTGGAAGCCGGGCATCGCGATGGTGGCCGCACTGGCCATGATCGTCCTCGTTGGGTCGGCGTCGCCGAGGGCCGCCGCGGAGCGTGATACCGAGGTGACGTTCAGCAAGCATATTGCGCCAATCCTGCAGCGCTCGTGCGAGAACTGCCACCGCCCGCAGGGTGGCGCGCCGATGGCGCTCATCAGCTACGACGATGTCCGCCCGTGGGCCCGCTCGATCAGGAATCGGACGGCCTCCCGCGAGATGCCGCCGTGGTTCATCGACAAGAATATCGGCGTCCAGGAATACAAGGACGATCCGTCGCTCAGCGATCACGAGATCGAGCTGATCGGCGCCTGGGTGGACGCGGGCGCCCCGCGCGGCAACCCGTCCGACCTGCCGGCGCCAATCCAGTGGCCGGCGGACGGCTGGACCTACGGTACGCCCGACCTGATCGTTCCGTCGCCGGAAGGCACCATCGAGGCCGAGGCGGCGGACTGGTTCGGGGAGTGGGGCGAGACGCCCACCGGCATGAGCAGGGACCGCTACATCAAGGCGGTCGAGGTGCGGGAAGTGCGCACGTGGGAGGATACGGCCGCGACGGTCGCCGATGAAGGCCGGGCCGCGCTTGGCCTGTTCGTCGTGCATCACGCGGTGATCGGCGCCGACAAGCTCGAGAACACCCTGAAGCCGCTGGACTGCGGCAACGAGACCACCTGCGCCAACGACGACCGGAAGTTCTGGCTGGTGCATGAGCTGGGCCAGAACGCCACGATCTATCCGGACGAAGTCGGCGTAACGCTGCCCGCCGATTCGGTCATCACGTTCAACTCGATGCACCTGCACTCTATGGGCAGGGAGGTGCGCGCGCGTCTCGACGTCGGCTTCACGTTCCATCCGGAGGGCTACGAGCCCAAGTACCACCTCGGGGCGACCGGCTTCGGGAGCGTGACGCAGTACGACTTCGAGTTCGACATCCCGTCCAACGACAGCGACGTCATGCGCGACGGTTTCCACCGCCTGACGCAGCCGACGAAGCTGCTGACGTTCGAGCCGCATCTCCATTCCAGCGGCAAGCGGATGTGTTTCGAGGCGCTCTATCCGAACAACGCGCGCGAGATCCTCAGTTGCGCCGACTACGACCACAACTGGGCCAAGGTCTACGTCTACGCGGACCATGCCGCGCCGCTGCTGCCGGCGGGCACAATTGTCCATGTGATGGCGTGGTACGACAATTCGGTCACGAACAAGAACGTGGTCGACCCGCGCAACTGGAAGGGTTGGGGCAACCGCTCGATCGACGACATGTTCTCGGCGATCTCGCGGATGGTCTACATGACGCAGGAACAGTTCGACGCGGAGGTCGCCGAGCGCGGCGGGTCGTTCGCGTTCGCGACGTCGCAGGACCAGCAGTAGTTCCCGGGGGCGGCCTGCCGGCGCCCCCGGTCAGTCGCCCGTTCCGGTTGCTCCGGCGATGAATACTCGCATCCTCGAGCTCATCGGTCTGGCGGTCGTGCTGGCCGCCGTTGTCGGATTGTTGACGTGGGCGCCTGCGCCCGCCGCGGTCCAGGCGCAAGCGATCGTCACGGCGTGGGGCGAGCCGGACCTGCAGGGCATCTGGACCGATCCCTACACTACTCCCCTCGAGCGCCCCGCGCGATTCGCCGATCAGGACGTCTTCACGGACGCCGAGCGGGCGGCGCTTGATGAGCAAAGATCGGCCCACCCGCGCCGCGATGCGCGTGAGGGGGTCGGAACGGACCGCGACGTGCGCGGCGCCTACAACGCGGTCTACATGTCAATCAAGCCGACCGGACCGCGCACGTCGCTAATCGTCGATCCGCCCGATGGACGCATCCCGCCGCTGACCGCCGAGGCTGAGGCGCGGACTACCGCGCAACGGGAATTCAGGCTGGCGCTGCTCCAGGCTACCGCGACGTGCAGGGACGATGAGCCGGCCTGCGCCGGTTGGCAGTATGGTCCACCGTCGCCGCTGCGCGCGGAGCGGTCCCCCTACTACAACACCGCCAGGCTGAACCGCAACGACGGTCCCGAGGACCGTAGCCTTTCGGAGCGCTGCATGGGCGCCGGGCTGCCCGACTTCGGCGGATACAGGCGCATCGTGCAGTCGCCGGGGGCGGTGTCAATCTTCTATGACGTGGGCCAGGGGCAGGGCTGGCAGCGAACGATCCCGGTGACGGATCGGCCGCATATTCCATCTACCGTGCGGCAGTGGCGGGGCGATTCGAGGGGCCGCTGGGAAGGCGCCACGCTCGTTGTCGACGTCGCCAACTTCGGCGCCAAGACGGATGTGCGCGGATCGCGCGAGAACCTGCGACTCGTGGAGCGTTGGACGCGCCTCGACGCGGAAACGCTGGAGTACATCGTCACGGTCGAAGATCCGACGACCTGGACCCGGTCGTGGACCGTCCGCCAGGAGCTGATCCTCCAGGATGGCCAGGCCAACCGCATCTACACGGAGCCGCGCTGCCATGAGGGCAACTACGGTTTGCCGGCCCAGCTGGTGGGGTCGCGCGTCGAGGAGCAGGCGTTCGCGGAAGGACGCGGTCCCGACCCGGCCACGAGAGACACGGCGACCGGCGGCGGCGACACGGGCGGGGCGGACCCGCTGACCGGACGTTAGAACCGGCCCCGGTGCTACTGACTCACCACGAACGTGACGTCCTCGGACGTCATGAGGCCGCCGTCGTGGGCCAGGCAGCGTAGCACGTACGTTCCGGGGCTGCTGAACGTCGCCTGCACGATCCATCGGCCGTCCGGCGGAGGAGATGGAGTCTCCCACCCTGCCGCGTACGGTGAATCGGCCCAGTCACGGTAGTTTTCCCAGGCATCGAACTGCGGCGGATCGAAGGCGACGTTGTTTGCGCCGCGATAGACGAACCACGACAGCCGCAGGCCGGCGGCCGCGTCGGGGCAGCAGCGCCCCCCCAGCAGCGGCGTGAGCGGCACCGCGCGCGGCGCGGGAATGCCGTCGTCGCTCGCCGTTGCCGTCAGGGTGAGCGGTTCTCCGACGCGCACGCGCCTCGTAGCTTCGCCCGCGACATGCAGCGCGGGGGCCATGTTTCCGAACAGGTTGTTGCCGCCGCCGGCCTGCCCGCCGGCGCCGCTGTTGTTCATGATGACGATGTCGTCGATGAAGTAGTCGGTCTTGAGCGTGGCATACGCGCGCTCGGTGCGTCCGTTGCTCACGAGCGTCCACACAACCTCGCTGTCGCCGAAATGCTGTGGCACGCGGACGCTGAACAGGAACCGGCTGCGCTGCGGATAGAAGTGGGTCGGTTGGCCCTGATCCGGCTCTCCCGGCTCCAGGAAATTGGCGCGGCCGACGGGCAGGTCCAGCTCCTCTTCGTGGTTGCGGTTGAAGTAGCCGAAGAGCAAGTTGAAGGAGCCGTCCGGGTTCCGTTCCCAACCCTCGTACACCGGTACGACGCTCTGGCCGCGCGGATAGGCGACCTGCGCCGCCGTGCCGGCCGCGGCAGCCAGCAGCAGGGCGGCGGCTGCCGCGGCGGCGAGCCGTGCGGCCTGGAACAGGCTATTGCAGGTCATCACCGCTATCCGCGTCCGTTGCCAACGCCGCGCCGCACAGGGGGCAGCCGATGACCGTCTGGCCTCTGCGGAGGCCCAGCACGGCCCGCCTTTCGGCCATCTCCCGTTGGAACTGTTCTTCCGTCAGATGCACCACCTCGCCAAGGTGGTTCATCATGTTGTCGATCGAGCGGTGGCCGAGGCCGGACCAGTTTCTGGGGTCGGCCACGTTCGGATTCGTCGGCGTGTTGTTGAAGTAGCCCGTCAGACGCAGGATGGTGCCCTTGGGCAGGAGCGGCGCCGCATCGTCCGCGAAGTTGTAGGTGCGCACCCAGCTGTGGTCGTAGCCCACGCAGCTGAGCGTCTCGATGCGGGTGGTCTGGCCCCAGATGGCGTCCAGGCACATGCGCACGCCGGCGGCGTGCATATGGGGTTCATACGAGACGATGCGCGTATGCTCCTGCAGCACGGTGAATGCCTCGAACTTCTGGTTATCCACCAGCGGCCGGATGTCGAGACCCATGCTGTTGCCGAACAGGCCCATCTGGCCGGCCGCCTTGGTCGGCACGTATCCCTTCGGGTGCAGCTTGAAGCCGATTTCGACGTGCGCCCTGGCGTCCTCGCTGCTCGCGTGCAGATGAATGGAGTAGAGCTCCGCCTGTGAGCCGGCGCTCAGCAGTCGCCCGCCGTCCGGATCGAAGATGTCGGCGTTGCGGCCCACCTCGTGGCATGGATAGCGCGTCCGCGTGGCGCCGTCCGCGGCGACCATGCCCCAGCAGAGGTGGTGAAATACGAATCGCCCGCCGACCGTCTGGCCACCGATCCTGCCCTGCAGGTCGTTCACTTCGCGCATTTCTACCGCCGCAACGTAGCGGTCTTCGGCGAGACCGACGGGGACGTCCCCGATCGGGCCCCACCAATCCGGGGCTCCGGCCGCGATTTCCACGCTGGGGGTCGTCAGAATCAGGTCGGGCTCACCCAGCTCCCATTCGTCCTCCGCCGAGAAAGTCAGCGCGGGCGGCATGTCCGCCGGGTCGCCTCTCGGGGCGCCGCCATCCACCCACGCTGCTATGGCTGCAATCTCCTCGTCGTTCAGGGACGGGTCGTTCTTGTAGGCCTGGATGCCGATGTCCTTCTCGACGAACCAGGGCGGCATGGCCCCTGGCGCGGTCCGCAGGCCGGTGCGGTACTTCATGGATCGGGCCCAGGGGCGTGCTTCCTCGTAGGTAAGCAGCGACATTGGCGCGATCGATCCGGGGCGATGGCATTGCTGGCAGCTCCGTTGCAGGATGGGCGCGATGTCCTTCGTGAACGTCACCTGCCCGTCCTGCGCGGCCGCCGCCGCGCCGGGAATCGTCGTCGCGACGGCCGCCGTCAACAAGGCGGCAGGTAACGCCGCCGCCGGCCGCAAGAACGCCGCGATCCGCGGGTAACTGCCTGTCATGAAAGCCTCCGCGGACATTCTCCCCGACGGTTTGGGGATTTACAAGCGGGGGGCGGCGGATTCAGGGCCGCAGCAACTCGAGGTACTTCAGCGCGCCGCCGGTGTTGAACAGTACGACGCGGTCGGCACGGTCGATTACACCCTGCTGCAGGAGGGTGCGAAGCGCGCAAAGGGTGGCGCCTCCCTCGGGTGCGGCGCTGATCCCTTCGCACCGTCCCAGCTCGCGCATGGCGGCGACCATTCGGTCGTCGTCCACCGCAATCGCAGTGCCGCCGCTGTCGCGCAGAGCCTGGAGAATCAGGAAGTCTCCGATAGCCGCGGGCACCCGCAGGCCGTCCGCCACGGTCTGCGCGCCGGTCCAGAAAACAGCGCGTTCCGCCCCTGCGGCGAATGCCCGCACGATGGGTGCGCAACCGCTCGCCTGCACCGCCACGAGGTGCGGGCGCCTACCGCGCGGCATCCATCCAAGCTCCTCCAGCTCGGCGAAGGCCTTCCACATGCCGACGATTCCCGTGCCGCCGCCGGTCGGGTAGATGAACCACTCCGGCCATTCCCAGTCGAGCTGTTCGGCCAGCTCGTACGCCATCGTTTTCTTGCCCTCGATGCGATACGGCTCCTTCAGCGTCGAGACGTCGTACCAACCGGCCTCGGCGGCCTGCGTTGCCGCCAGCCGCCCGGCATCCGTGATCAGCCCGTCCACCAGAGTCACATCGGCACCGTACAGCTCGCATTCGCGGATGAACGGCTCCTTGACGTCGCGCGGCATGAAGATACGGGCCGCCAGTCCGGCCTGCGCGGCGTACGCCGCGAGGGCATTGCCGGCGTTCCCGGCCGACGGCACGGAGAGCGTGCGTGCGCCGAGATCGCGCGCCCGCGTAACCGCCACCGAAAGACCGCGCGCCTTGAAGGAGTTCGTTGGATTGGCCGACTCGTCCTTCACGTAGAGCCGGTCCATGCCGAGCTCCGCACCGAGGCGCGTGGCGTGCGTGAGCGGCGTGAATCCTTCGCCCAGGCTGACCGGAGCACCGCCGGCGGCGGCCGGCAGCACTTCGCGGTAGCGCCACAAGGTCGCGGGGCGATCTCGTAGTGCGTCACGGGACCACGTGCGCGCCAGCGCCGGCAGGTCGTAACGGGCGAGCAGCGGGCTGCCGCAGGCGCAAAGGTGCTGCGGACGTTCCGGATCCAGGGCGCCGGCGCCGCACGCCGCGGCGCATTCCAGGCGTGTCACAGGTCGCTAGTGTTCCAGCAGCTCCGCGTCCTTGGCTTTCTGCAGGTCGTCGATCTGCCGGATGTGGGTGTCGGTGATCTTCTGGATATCATCGATCGCCCGGCGTTCGTCGTCCTCCCCCAACTCGTGGTTCTTCAGCAGCTTCTTCAGGGCGTCGTTTGCTTCCCGCCGCGCCACACGCACGCCGTTGCGACTTTCCTCGGCGAGCTTGTGGACGAGCTTCGACAGCTCGCGGCGCCGCTCGGCGGTAAGCGGCGGGAAGGGAATCCTGAGGACCTTGCCGTCGTTGGACGGATTGAGACCGAGGTTGGCGCGTCGGATCGCCCGCTCGATCGCCGTCATTTGATACGGGTCGAAGGGCGTGGCGACCACCATTGCCGGTTCGGGCACGGCCAGGGTCGCAACCTGGTTCAGCGGCATGAGCGTCCCGTAAGCCTCCACTTTCACCGAATCCAGTATGCCGACCGAGGCGCGGCCCGTCCGTACGGCGGCCAGTTCGTGGCGCAGATGGTCGATGGCGCCCGCCATACGCTGTTTCGCGTGGGCTGCTGCTGATGCGGGGTTCGTAATCTCCATGAATTCACCTCCGCGGCGACCCGTCAGACAGAGACGATCGAGCCGACCGGCTCGCCCAGGACGGCCCGCCGAATGTTCCCGGCTACGCGCAGATTGAATACGACAATTGGCAGCTGGTTGTCCATGCAGAGCGAGATGGCGGTGGCGTCCATCACCTTGAGCTGACGTTCGAGCACTTGCAGGTGGGAGACGTTGTCGAGTCGTTCGGCATCCGGCACGCGGTGGGGGTCGGCCGTGAAGATGCCGTCGACCTTCGTCGCCTTCAAGATGACCTCCGCGCGGATCTCCATGGCGCGCAGCGCGGCCGCCGTGTCGGTCGTGAAATAGGGATTGCCGGTGCCGGCGGCGAATACGACGACACGCCCCTTTTCGAGGTGCCGCATGGCGCGCCGCCGGATGAACGGCTCGGCCACCTCCCGCATTTCAATCGCCGTTACGAGGCGCGTCTCGGCGCCCTGGCGCTCGATGGAGTCGGACAGCGCCAGGCCGTTGATGACGGTCCCGAGCATCCCCATGTAGTCCGCGGTCGCCCGGTCGAGCCCGCTGGTGCTTGCCGCCAGCCCGCGAAAGATGTTGCCTCCGCCGATCACCACGGCCGTCTCGACGCCGAGCGCATGCACGTCGACAATCTCCCTGGCGATCTGCGCGGTGATTCGCCCATCAGCGCCTCGCCCGACAGCTTGAGCAGGATGCGCCGATAGGCGGGGACAGCGGTCATCGGCGACGGTAGTCCGTGACGATGGCCGGCGCTGCAGCGGCGGATGATGGGGGCGCAACTGCGGCTGGCCGGTGCGGGATGTAACGAGGCAGCATGTCGAACATACGCGACCGGAGAGCGACGCCGATCAGGCCGGGCGGCGGTGCCGGTTGCAGGCAGCGGGCGCTTGCCGCGCTCCGCACACGATTATAGTCCAGCCGCCGCCGCGGTCCGTCAGTCTAGGAGGCCGATTCGCCTACCTTGAAGCGTGCGAACCGGGCGACGGTGATGTTTTCTCCCAGCTTGGCGATCGCCGCGGTTACGAGGCCGCTGATGGGTGTTTTCGGATCCCGGATCGACGGCTGATCCAGCAGCACGACCTGCGAGTAATAGCTGTTGAGCTTGCCCTCGACGATCTTCTCGATGACGTGCGGAGGCTTGTTCGAGTCCTTGAATTGGGCGCGGACGATGTCGCGCTCGCTCTCGAGATCATCCGCGGGCACCTCTTCGCGGCGCACACAGGTGGGGTTGGCGGCAGCCACATGCATCGCGATCTCCCGCACGAGCGTCTGGAAGTCGTCGGTGCGGGCCACGAAATCCGATTCGCAGTTCACCTCGACGAGCACGCCTACCTGGCCGCCGGTGTGGATGTAGTGGCCGATCACGCCCTGGGCAGTTGTGCGCCCGGACCGCTTGGAGGCCTTGGCCTGGCCGCGCGTGCGCAGGACCGTAACGGCCTTCTCTACATCGCCGCCGGTTTCGGTGAGCGCGGACTTGCACTCCATGAAACCCGCGCCGGTCATGTCGCGGAGCTGTTTTACCTGTGTCGCACTGATGGTCATTATTCGGATTCCTCCCGGAACGCCTGCCGGGCGCGCCGAGCGCGAGAGCGGCGAACGTCAGGCCGAGGTCGGAGATGGCGCCCGGTTTGCCGTGGCGCCGGCCGGCGCGCCGTTGGCGCCGCTCGCCGCCGGTTCCGAGGCCGCTTCCCGCATGCCGCGGCCCGCGATGACGGCATCCGCGATGCGCGTCACGAACAGGCGAATGGATCGGAGAGCGTCGTCGTTCCCGGGGATGATGTAGTCGACGTCGTCCGGATTGCAGTTCGTGTCGACAATGCCGATGACGGGGATCTTGAGCGTACGGGCTTCGTCGACCGCAATCTTCTCCTTGCGCGTGTCGACGACGAATACGGCATCGGGCAGCCGCGACATCTGGCGGATGCCGTCGAGGTTCTTCTGCAGCTTGCGCTTCTCTTTCTCGATCCGCGCGATTTCCTTCTTGGACAGCGATTCGTAGCGGCCGTCCTCGGCCATCGCTTCCAGCTCACGCAGCCTGCCGATGCTGCGCTGAATCGTCATGAAGTTCGTGAGCAGGCCGCCGAGCCAGCGCTGATTGACGAAGTACATCCCGCAGCGCCGCGCTTCCTCCTGTATGAGGTCCTGCGCCTGGCGCTTCGTGCCGACGAAGAGAATGGTATGGCCGTCGGTTGCGAGCTTGGAGGCGAACTGCTCGGCCTTCTCGAAAAGACGGGCGGTCTTGCTCAGGTCTATGACGTAGATCCCGTTACGCTCACCGAAGATGTACGGCTTCATCTTCGGGTTCCACCGCCGTGTCTGGTGGCCGAAGTGCACACCGGACTCCAACAGTTCCTTCACTGTGACAGGCGTCAAGCTACCTCCATCCGGGGGGGGATTACCGCTTGCTGAACTGGAACCGCTTCCGCGCGCCGGCGAGCCCGTACTTCTTGCGCTCCTTGATGCGCGCGTCGCGCGTGAGCATGCCGGCCTTCTTCAGGCGCGGACGGAGCTCCGGGTCGGCCTGGACCAGGGCGCGGGCAATGCCCAGCTTGAGGGCGCCCGCCTGGCCGGCGACGCCGCCGCCGGCCGCGGTGGCCGTTATATCGAAGCGCTCCGTCGCTTCACACAGCTCGAGCGGCTCGGTGATGCGGGTGCGAATCGAGGCGGTGGGGAAGTGGTTCTCCAGCGTCCGGCGGTTGATGCTGATGTTGCCGGTGCCGGGTTTGAGGAACACGCGCGCCGTTGATCTCTTTCGTCGGCCGGTGCCGTAGAAATCTACAGCCACCCTCAACGTACCTCGTACCGTTTCGGTTGCTGCGCCGCGTGCGGGTGATCGGGTCCTTCGTACACCTTGAGTTTCCTGTAGAAAGTGTTGCCCAACTTCGTCGACGGCAACATGCCACGAATCGCCTGCTCCACGAGTCGGGTCGGGTATTGCTCGCGCACAGTGGACGCGCGCTGCTCGCGAAGTCCGCCCTGGTAACCGCTGTGGCGGCGGTACAACTTGCGATCTTCCTTCCGTCCGGTCAGGCGCACCTGCTTGGCGTTCACGATGATGACGTGGTCGCCCAGGTCCAGGAACGGCGTATAGCACGGCTTGTGCTTGCCCTGGAGCAGCCGGGCCGCGAGAGTCGCGACTCGTCCCAACACCTGGGAGTCGGCGTCGATCACGTGCCATGCACGGTCACGGTCAGTCTGCGACGGTACGAAAGTTGCCACTGATGTCCTGAAGATGATCGCTGGCCGCCCGGAGAGTCTCCCGCAACCCGCGCAAAACGCAGATATTACAGACCACCGCGACGGGGTGTCAAGAATGCACGGCGTTTCAAGCGGTCGGCAGCACCTGCAACCAGGCGCCGTCGCCGGCAGCGCAGAGGCTGCCAGCCGCCGCCGTGCAGCGCCCGGCGCGCCCCTCTGGAGGGAGCATGTTGCGTAGATGGCGGTGCGGACTGGTCGGTCTCGATATCGGATCGAGCGCCGTAAAGGCCGCCGAGCTCCGCCGGCGCGGCCGGAAGTGGTCGCTGGCGGCGTTCGGTGTCGAGCAGTTGCCCCCCGGCGCCGTCGACGCCGGTGTCATCGCGGATCCGGACACCGTGGCCGCGGCGGTGCGCCGGCTGTTGGGACGTACTGCATTCAGGGCGCGGTCGGCCGCGGTCGCGCTGGCCGGGAACACGGTCATGGTGCGGAGGATAACGCTGCCGGCGATGCGCCCGGAGGAACTCGACGGTTCCGTCTACTGGGAGGCGAGACAGCACATTCCGTTTCCCGCGGAGGACGTGGCGCTCGACTACCAGGTGCTGAACACGGCGGCCGGGGAGCCGGACGGCGCAACCTGCGAGGTGTTGCTGGTGGCCGCCCGCCGGGACAGCGTCGCGGCATACGTCGGCGTCCTCGAGCAGGCCGGCGTCACCGTGGCCGTCATTGACGTCGGCGCCTTCGCACTCCGGAACGCACTTGCACTGAACTACGACATCGACCCCACCGCCGTGGCGGCTCTGCTCGACGTTGGCGCAGCGGCTGTCGGCCTTACGGTCGTTGCCGGGGGACAGCCGCTCTGCACGCGCGAACTGCCGCTCGGCGGACGAACGTACGTCGAGGCGCTGGGACGGGAACTGGGTCTCGCCGCGGCCGACGCCCGGCAGCTCCTGCTGGGCCACCGGGCGGCGGGGCGCGAGCCGGAGGAAGCGCTGCCCGTCGTCCAATCGGTCAACGGCAGCATGGTCACGGAGGTCGCCGGCGCTCTCGAGTTGTTCCGCGCCGCCATGCCCCCAAAGGGAATCGGGTCTCTGCTGTTGTGCGGGGGCGCCTCACGCATCGAGGGTCTGGCCGGTGCGCTCGCCGATGGTCTCGGCGTCGGCGTAACGCCGCTCGATCCGTTTCGCCGCCTGGAGCCGCTGGCGGCGCGCAGCGGCCGGCGGAGCGAGGCGGACGGATCGTTGGCGGCGGTCGCAGTGGGTTTGGCCCTGCGCCGGGCGGGCGACCGGTGATCCGTATCAATCTGGCTGCCGGCGGGCGGGAACGGGGCCGGTCCCCGGCCGCCGGCGGATCGACCTGGCGCGCAACGTTGCTGCCGGCTGCCGCTTGCCTGGTCGCGCTGGTCTGGGCCGGTTGGCAGGTTCGCGCGCTGGAAGAGAGCGCGGAGCGGATCGCCCGCAAGACGCTGGACGCCGACGCCGCACTGCAGGCGCTGGCGCCGGCCATGGAGCGGCTGGCGGTGCTGGAGGCGAGGCGCACGGATCTCGCCGCGCGCGCAGAGCTGGCCGCCGCGTGGCGCGAGAAACGGTTTGCGGTCGCCCCACTGCTCGCCCAGATCGGCCGCAGCGTGCCCGATGGCATGCGGCTTTCCGAGCTGCGGCAGGAACCCGGGGCCGTCATCGTGGAGGGACGGGCGTCCGCCGTTGCGGTCGTCTCCGAATTCGCGGCCAACCTGGAGCGGTCGGACTGGCTCGCGCCGCCGGTGGAGATTATCGACACGCAGGCTGCGGGGACCGGCGTGGGGGAGACGGTGCGTTTCTCCCTCCGCGCGCAGCTGTCCCCGCCGGCGTCGTGAGGTATGCATGAGGCGTTGGAAGCGAGCGCTGCGCGCACATGGGCGGACAACGGGCCTGGTTGCAATAGTGGTCGTCTGGCTGTGCGTATTCCAGGTCTGGTGGGTTGCTCCGCGGCGGGCCGAGCAGGCGGCCCGTCAGGACGCACTTGCCGGCATGCGGACCGAGCTGACGCAGATCCGGACGGATGTGGACAGGCTGCCGGCAGTCGAAGCCGCGATCGCGGTTCTCGATGCGCGCATTGCCCACGCGCAGGCTGCACGCGCGGACGCGCGGGACACGACAGCCGTGCTCCGGCGGATCGAGCTGTTGGCCGGGGCTGCAAGGCTTTCGATACGCGGCTATACGCCGGAGCCGGCGTTGGCGCACGAACTGCACGCCGAGTGGCCGAGCAGACTCGAACTGGGCGGCGGCTTTGACGACGTGCGAGCCTTCTTCGACCGGGTCGAGGGCTGTCTGGGAGCCGTGGCGATTGGCGATCTCACCTTGCGGGCGGCCGACGCCGCGTATGACGGCGCCACGGTGAGCGCCACGTTCACCCTCACGGCCTTCGCTTTCAACGGAGCCCCGGCCAATCGCGCAGACCCGCTGCCCGACGACGACTGTCGAACAGTATCCGCCGTTGCGGACGCTGCGCAGGACGCGCCCGAGGCCCACCCGGATCCGTTCTCACCGCGATTGCCGGCAGTAGATCCACTAGCCGGCGGGAGCACAGCGCCGGGACTGGCGGGACTGCGTGTCGGCGAGCTGACGTTGCAGGGTCTGGTTCTCAGCGCGGGGCGGCCGCTGGCGGTGGTCGCGGCGCCTGGCGGAGAAACCTACATCCTGCGGGGCGGCGAGCAACTACTGGATGGCTCGGTCGCGGCGGTGCACGCAGACGAGGTGGTGCTTCTCGAACGCAGAGGCGGCTCAGCGGTTGCCAGCGAGATCCGCAAGGCGTTGATCGATCGGACGGACGGGAGGTGAGTGGTGCATAGAGTGCGTGGTCTGGCGCTCCTGGTTGCGTGCGGCGCACTGGCGTTGACGCCGGCCGCCGCACAGCAGCGGCCGGCGGAGAGCCAGGTGCGATCGGCTGAAGACGCGGCGCCAGGCTATTCGGGGCACCTGGTATCGCTCGATTTCCAACAGGCGGACCTGCACGCCGTGTTGCGGACGTTCTCCGAAATCAGCGGTTTGAACATCGTCATCGATCCCGGTGTGACGGGGATTGTCGATGTGGCGCTGCGGGACGTTCCCTGGGATCAGGCGCTCGATGTGATTCTGAGGACCAACCGGCTGGGCTACGCCGTGGAAGGCCCGATCGTGCGGATTGCGCCGCTGGCCATGCTGGCGGAGGAGGAGGCCGAGCGCCGCAATCTTGCGGAGGAGCGCGCACTATCCGGTGAGCTTGTGGTGGTCACCCGGACGCTCAGCTACGCTCGCGCTCCGGAGTTGGCTGGAATCGTGACGCCGCTGCTGTCAGTGCGTGGACAGGTTCAGACGGACGAGCGGACCAACACGATGATCATCACCGATCTTCGGGAGCGCATCGCGGCCGCCGAGAAGTTGCTGGACGAGCTTGACCGCCGCGCGCCTCAGGTGGAGATCGAGGCGCACATCGTGCAGGCCGGCCAGGATTTCGCACGGGCGATCGGCGTCCGGTGGGGGCTGACCGGTGCTGAACCGGCCGCCGCCGCCGACGCTCGGGCGCCGGGGAACCGCGTTGGGGTCAGCGGTCGCCTCGGCGGCCGGACGCAGGCGACGGATGAAGCCGGGCGTACGTCGGTCGAGGGGGGCGGCACCGCGGTCGATCTTACGGCTGCCGGCGCGACGTCGGCGCTCGGCCTGACGTTCGGTGCAGTCGACGGCGCGCTTGATCTCGATGTCGTCCTGTCGGCCGCGGAGGTGGACGGGCGGGTCCGGTTGCTGTCGCACCCGCGTGTGACGACCCAGAACAACGTGCAGGCGGAGATCGTGCAGGGCGACCAGATCCCGATTCAGGTCGTTGCGAACAATACGGTTACGGTGCGATTCGAAGACGCCGCTCTCGTCATGCGGGTGGAGCCGCAGATAACAGCCGCCGGCACGGTAATCATGCAGCTCGAAATCGAAAACGACTTTGCCGATTTCGGGCGCGCAATCGGCGGAATCCCGCCAATCGTCACCCAACGGGCCAGGACAACTGTGCAGGTGGCATCGGGGGAAACGACCGTCATCGGCGGCATCTTCGAGCACGAGCGCAGCACGTCAAGCAGCCGCGTGCCCGGGCTGCACCGAATCCCGCTGCTCGGGTGGCTGTTCAGGAGCCGCGCGCAGCGGGACAGCACTGACGAACTGCTCATCTTTCTGACACCGCGCATTGTCCCGTAACGTATTATTCCCGCCATGCGGTCCGCCGGAGGCGACGGGCGGCCCGGCCGTCTGGCCCGCGTCCGGGCCCGCATGGCCGCGCTCGGCATCGACGCCCTGCTCGTCACCCACCTCCCGAACGTCCGCTATCTCACCGGCATGCGCGCCTCCGCGGCGGCGGCCCTGATTGACGGCGCCGGGATCTTGCTCATCACGGACGCACGTTACATCACCGCGGCACGGACGTTGGCGGAAGAGGCCGGCGCGGGACTCGGCCTCGCGGTGATCGAAATACAGAAATCGTACGATCAGAGCATCTGCGACGTTGTACGCCGCCGCGGGCTCGCGCACGTCGGCGTCGAGGCTGAACATGTCAGCCTGGCGCGCTGGCAGTGGCTACGCGACAGCCTGCGCGACGAGGTGACGCTGGTGTCGACCGCGGGGCTGGTCGAGACGGAGCGGATGGTCAAGGACGCTGCCGAGTGCGAGCGCCTCCGGCGGGCCGGCAGGTTGCTGGCGGGAGTGGTGCCCGTGGCGCTGCAGCTGACCGGCGCCGGACGCACGGAGCGGGAGGTGGCCGCCGACATCGAGCGCGCGCTGGCCACGGCCGGTTTCGAGGATCGCGCGTTCGAGACCATCGTGGCGTCCGGGCCCCGCAGCGCGCTGCCGCACGCGCGACCGGGCAGTCGCCGGCTGACTGCGGGCGATCTGGTCGTGCTGGACTTCGGAGGGGTCTACGGCGGATACTGCGTGGACCTTACGCGTACAGCGAGCGTGGGTGAGCCGGGTGAGATGTCGCTGCGCATGCACGCGGCGGTGCTCGCCTCCCAGACGGCCGCCATCGCCGCTGTTCGACCCGGGGTGCAGGCGAGCGCAGTCGATGCGGCAGCTCGCGGCGTGCTCCGCGAGCATGGTCTGGCTGAAGCGTTCCAGCACGGAACCGGCCACGGACTGGGCCTCGAAGTACATGAGGCGCCGCGCATCGCGCAGGCGGCGCGGCTGCAGCGACCCGGGGCGGACGTGGTGCTGGAAGCCGGGATGGTCATCACCGTCGAGCCCGGGGTGTATGTCCCGAATGCCGGCGGCGTGCGCATCGAGGACGATGTCCTGGTGACGGCAGGCGGGTGCGAGATGCTGACCGAAGCGCCGCGGGCGCTGGCCGTCTGCTGAATACGCAAGACACGGTCATGTCAATATGACGGATTTCGAAGACATCGAACGGATGCTGGACCTGATGGAGGCTCGCGGTCTCGAGGAGTTCGAGCTCGAGCGCGAGGGTCTCCGGGTGCGATTCCGCAAGCCGGGTAGAGCCGCTGCGCCGGTTGCGGCGCCAGCGCCCTCAGCGCCGCCTGCGTCGAGCGGCGCGACGGGCGGCGATGAGCCGGACGCCGGCGACGACGGCCTTGCAATAATCAAGTCGCCGATCGTAGGCACGTTCTACCGTGCGCCGGAGCCTGGCGCCGAACCGTTCGTCGATGTAGGCGCCGAGGTGCGCAAGGGGCAGGTCGTGTGCATCATCGAAGCGATGAAGCTGATGAACGAGATCGATGCCGACCAGGATGGCGAGATCGTGACGATATTCGTGGAAGACAGCCAGCCCGTGCAGTACGGCGAGGCGCTGTTCGCCATCCGTCCCGCCTAGAGCAGCCCGTGGTGAAAGTCCCACGTCGCACCGAGACCGGTCAGGCGCCCGGCTGACAAGGCTCGGCTGGGTCCCCGCGAGAGGCCGGCGGGGGTTTGTGGCGCAGCCCCGTCCAGGGTTCTTGGACGGTGGACTGTACATCCCCGGCAGGTGGAATACGGAGGGGGACGGCAACATGGAAGCGTCCGTCCCCCAAGCCGCGCAAGGCGCGGCCCGCCGGCCACGGAGTGGGGCAATGGGGTCCCCGCGAGTGGCCGGCGGGGGTTTGGGGCGCAGCCCCAAG
>JAGWAI010000038.1 GCA_021296485.1 Acidobacteriota bacterium | reverse complement strand
CGTGCCAGGTCGGCGTCGCGCGCGGCCCGGGGCCGCCCATGGATTCCTGGAAATGCGCATCCCAGGCGTGGGTCCACAGCTCGCGTCCGGTTGCGGCGTCATATGCCGCGACCACTTCCTGATCGCGCCGCTGCTCGATGGTGAACGCGCGGCCCTCGGCGACGACAAACGAGGCGTAGCCGCCGCCGATCGGTTGCGTCCAGAGCGGGTCGAGCCCCTGCGCCGACCACTCCGTGCGCAGGGCGGTCTGCGTGTAGCGCCCGTCCCGGCGCGGGCCCCTGAAGTCGGTCCAGTAGATGTCGTCCGCCGCGGCCCCGGTGTCCGCCGCCGCGGCGGACGGCGGACCGGCCGGCAGCAGCCGCGAGTAGTGCTGCGAGCGGTTCAGCTCCAGCGTTTCGTAATGCTCCTCGGCGTCGCCGAACGAGATGATCGGGCGCATGCCGCTGCCGGCGAGCTCGATGCGCAGGTCGAACACGGCGTACAGGATGCCGGCGGTTGCCGCGGCCAGCGCGACGAGAGCTGCCAGTGCGATGGCAATTGAACGCAGTCGGGGAATGCGTGCCATGGAATTCAAAGGGTTGATCGATCCACGATAACACGCCGGCCCGCGCGGCGCGCGTCAGGCTACGCGCCGCGGGGCTGCTACGATTGTCGCAACCGGGGGCCGACGCAGGCCATCATCGGTTTATCAGGAGAGGATCGCCATGACCCGCACATGCTCGTCGAGACAATCTCCCGCGTGGTTTGTCATTCTCACGATGTGCTTCTTCATTGCCATCAGCAACGCGCAGCAGGGGCGCCGCGGGGTCGGTCCAGACACCCTGCCCGACGAGCCACAGATCTCCGGATTCGGCGACCAGCGCTTCCGCGTGGTGCCGATCAAGGGCCTCTTCCGCCCGTCGGCCGTGGACTTCCTGCCGAACGGCGACATCCTGGTCGCCGAGCGATCCGGCAACCTGCGGATCGTGCGCGACGGCGTGCTCGACCCGGAGCCGCTCGACGGCATGCCGGAGGTGCACAATGGGTACGGCGGCCGCTGGGGCCTGTGGGACGTGGCCGTGCATCCCCGGTTTGCGGAAAACCGGCTCGTCTACTTCGCCTACCTGAAACCGAATGCCGACGAGGCGGACGTGCCGCCGGACGCGGGCAGCAATCAGGGCGTATCGGGGACGCAGGTGCTCGGGCGCGGCCGGTTCGACGGCGGAAACGCGCTCACCGATGTCGAAGATATCTTCGTCTCCGACGTTCGGGTCACCGGTTTCAGCGTCGCCAGGCTGGTGTTCGCCCCGGACGGCAAGATCTTCATGTCGATCGGCATGCCGCTGCGTGACGAGGCGCACGGCGGCGCCAATCGCATCGGCACGGCCGAGCAGTCGCAGGATCCCGGCAGTCATGCCGGCAAGATCCTGCGCCTCAACGACGACGGGAGCGCGCCGCCGGACAATCCGTTCGTGGGTGACCCGGACTACCGGCCGGAGATATACGCCCTGGGGTTCCGTGATCCGCTCGGCCTGATCATCCATCCCGAGACCGGCGAGCTCTGGGAAGTCGAGCATGGCCCGCAGGGCGGCGACGAGGTCAATATCGTGCGGGCGGGCCGCAATTACGGATGGCCGGTCGTCTCCTACGGCCGCGCGTACACGGGGGAAACGGCGGTCGGCGTCGGCGGGTCGGGGCCGGAGCTGGCCGAGCCGTGCGCCCCGGGCATGGAGCAGCCGTTGCTGTTCTGGTCGCCCGTCATATCACCCGGCGGCATGGCGTTCTACACGGGTGACCGGTTCCCGGCGTGGAAGGGAAGCCTGTTCATCGGCGGGATGTCCACCACGCAACTGCACCGCGTCATGTTCAATGCGAGAGGGCTGCCGATCCGCCGCCAGGCGCTGATGCTCGAGCTCAACCAGCGCATCCGCGACGTGAAGCAGGGACCGGACGGCCTGCTGTACGTGACGACGGACCACGAGGCCGGGGCGCTGCTGCGGCTGGAGCCCGTGGGCTAGGAGTCCGCCGCCCGTTGCTGCAGGCAGGCGAAGAAGCGGTCCATCGTCATCTTCGAGACTCCGCCGAGCAACCGCTGGCCGAAGCGGGCGATGGTGCCGCCCACCTGCGCCTGGCCGGCCACCGTGACGCGCGTGCGCGAGCCGCCATCTTCCTCGGCCAGCGTGAGGGTGGCGGAGCCGTTGACGAAGCCGGGCCGACCGCGGCCCGCCACGTTCAGCGTGTAGCGCTCCGGCGGCTGCTGGTCGGTCATGCGGACGGTGCCGTCGTAGCGACCCGTGATCGCGGCGACGCCGATGGTCATGGTCGCCCGCCAGGTGTCGTCGCCGGCCGCCTCCATCGAGTCGCAGCCGGGCAGGCAGCCGGCGATCGCCGCCGGATCGGTCAGCAGGTCCCAGACGCGCTGGCGCGGCGCGTCGAACGTATACGTAGCCGAGACATCCATGCGGAGAAGGATACCCCGTGGGGTCGTTACGCAGCGGCAGCAGCCCGGCGACGTGCCGGGCGGTGCGGCGGAAGCGTGTTGAGGTGCCGCGACAGCGCGTCGATGCTCGCCAGGTTGTGCACCGGCAGGAAGTCGTCGATCGACGGCAGCGCCGCCTGCATCCCGCGCGTCAGCGGCAGGTAGTCGGGTGAACCGAGCAGTGGGTTCAGCCAGATCAGCCGGTGGCACGAACGCTGCAGGCGCGCCATCTCGGCGCGCAGCACCGCCGGCTCGCCGCGGTCCCAGCCGTCCGAGATCAGCAGCACGATCGGTCCCTGGCCCCGCACGCGCCGCGCCCACTCGACGTTGAAGGTGCGCAGCGCATCGCCGATGCGGGTGCCGCCGCCGAAATCGCCGATCTTGCGCGGCAGCGCGGGCACCACGGCATCCGCGGCGCGCGCCGCGAGCTGGCGGGTAATGCGGGTCAGCCGCGTCGCGAAGACGAACGACTCGACGCGCCCCATGCGCGCGCCGCCGCTCAGCGCGTGGACGAAGTGCAGCAGCATGCGGCTGTAGCGCTCCATCGAGCCGCTGACGTCGCAGAGGAGGATCAACGGCCGCCGGCGGGTCTTGCGACGCCGTTCCGGCAGTTCGATAAGCTCGCCGCCATAACGCATGTTGGCGCGCACGGCGCGCCGCAGGTCCAGCGCCGGACCGCGGCCGGCGGTCCAACGCCTGGAGCGGTGCTCGCCGAGCTCCCAGTCCAGATCGGCCAGCATACGCTCGGCCGCCGCGACTTCGTCGTCGGTGAAGTGCTCGAAGTCCTTGGCGTAGAGCGCGTCGCGGTCGCTGTAGCTGAGCGCCGCCATCCGTTCTACCTGGTAGCGCGGCTGGCTGTTGGCCGTGTCGCCCGCCGCGTCCGCGTCCGGGGGCGCCTCGGACTCGTACTCCGGTGCGCCGGATCGGCGCTTCTCGCCCATGGCGCTGAGGTTCCTTGTGGTCCAATCCCCGTGCGGGCGCCGCCAGAAGACGCGGAACGCCTCGTCGAACAGCGCCAGGTCGTCGACCCGGTGGATCAGCAGGCTGCGCAGCGCGTGGTAGAACTCCGACCGTCGCCCGACGTCGACGTACGCGAGCGCGGCGGCCACGTCACGCGTACGCCCCGCCTGCACGTCGAGTCCCAGCCGGTGCAGCAGCCGCGTGAAGTGGATCAGGTTGTGGAGCAGGAACGACACGGCGGGTCCGACACTCAGCCGCGCGCGGCCGCGTCCGGCTGCGATGCGCGGGCGCCGGGCGCCTTCGCCCGGTTCAGCAGGTCCTGGATGCGCTCGCTGCGCATGCTCTGCATGTCCTCCTGCGTCTTGAGGACGATGCCGAGCGTCCGCTCGATGGTGGCCGCGTCGAGCTCCTGCTTGTCGAGCGCGACCAGCGCCGCCACCCAGTCGAGCGTTTCGGAAACGCCGGTCACCTTGTACAGCTCCGCGCGGCGCAGCTCCTGCACGAAGCCGGTCACCTGCTCGGCCAGCGCCGTCGGCGCTTCGGGCACCTTGGTCGTGACGATCCGCAGCTCCTTCTCGAAGCTGGGGTAGTCGATCCAGGCGTACAGGCAGCGCCGTTTCAGCGCGTCGTGCAGCTCGCGGGTGCGGTTCGAGGTGATGACGACAACCGGCGGGGCAGCGGCCCTGATGGTGCCGAGCTCCGGTATCGTGATCTGGAAGTCGGAGAGCAGTTCCAGCAGGTAGCCCTCGAATTCCTCGTCCGCACGGTCGAGCTCGTCGATCAGCAGTACCGGCGGGCGCGGGCGCCCGTCGCGCAGCGCCTGCAGCAACGGCCGTTCAATCAGGAAATCGGGCCCGAACAGCTCGCCCGCGCGCGCGCGCCGGTCGCCGGTCGGTGCGCCGTCCGCCTCGCCCAGCCGGATCTCGATGAGCTGACGCGCATAGT
Source organism: Acidobacteriota bacterium (assembly GCA_021296485.1). Lineage (GTDB taxonomy): Bacteria > Acidobacteriota > Vicinamibacteria > Vicinamibacterales > UBA8438 > JAAXGX01. The sequence continues at coordinate 9,556 of JAGWAI010000038.1, read as the reverse complement.
TCCATTCGTAGACCGCGTGGTTGACGTCGAGCCCCTCGTAGCACTGGAGGCGGATGAGGTCGGCGCCGAGCGCCGCGGACAGGACCTTGGCCACCTCGGTCTTCCCGACGCCTGCCTCGCCCTCGAGCAGCAGCGGCCGGCCCAGCTTCAGGGCGAGGTAGATGGAAGTCGCCAGGCCGTCGTCGGCGACGTACAGCTGCTTGGCAAGCCGGCGGCGCAACTCATCAATGGAGGCGGGCGTCGCTGAGGGAATGGTCATCGTGGACCGCGTCCGCTCCTGCATCGAAGTCCCTCGGGATCATCCGGAGGGCTACCGCGGTCAGACGCCCCGTCTATCCCGCCCGCTCCGCGGCCGCGGCGAGTGCGCGCTGCACGTAGACGGGGGTGACGGCCCGGCGGTAGTCGCCGGAGGCGAACACGTCGCCGAGCAGGTCGTCGCCGAGGTCGCCGCCCGCAGCGGCTGCCGCCGCGGCGATGACGTCCGCGGAGAGCGCCTGCCCGGCCAGCGCCGCCTCTACCGATGCGCAGCGCGCCGGGACCGCCGTTGCGCCGCCCACGGCGACCGACGCGCTCGTGCAGGTCCCGCCGGCGACCGTCAGCGAAGCGGCGGCGCCGACGACCGCGTAGCGCGACGCCGGATGAGAGAACTTCACGTAGGCGCTGCCGCCGCCGCCGGCAGGGACGTTCACGGCGGTCAGGATGTCGTGCTCGCCCAGCGCCGTCGCCATCATGCCCTGGAAGAAATCGGCCGCGCTGACCGACCGTTCGCCGTCCGGACTGTTGACGGTGAATGTCGCGTCGAGCGCGATGAGGACGGTCGGCAGGTCTGACGCGGGGTCGGCGTGCGCGACGTTGCCGCCGATGGTGCCGCGGTTGCGCACGGCCGGATCGCCGATCAGTCCGGCGGCCTCCGCTAGCGCCGCGGCGCCGGACTTGACTGCGTCGGAGGAGGCAATCTCCGCGTGGGTCGTCAGCGCGCCGATGCGCAGCGCGCCGCCGCCGTTCGAGATGCCGCGCAACTCGCCAATCCGGCCGATGTCGATCACCGCTTCCGGCGCGGCAAGCCGCAGCTTGAGCAGCGGGATCAGGCTGTGCCCGCCCGCGAGCAGCTTCGCGCCCGGATGCGCGGCGAGCAACTGGCGCGCTTCGGCTACCGAGCCGGCCCGGTGGTACTCGAAATTGGCTGCAAACATGGCTCAGCTCCCCTTCGCTTCCTGGATCGCGCGCCACACGCGCTCGGGCGTGAACGGCATGTCGATCCGCTTCACGCCGAGCGGCTTGAGGGCATCGATTACGGCGTTGTAGACGGCCGCGGTCGAGGCGATGGTGCCCGCCTCGCCGATTCCCTTCACGCCCAGCGGATGGTGCGGTGAACGCGTCACCGTCGAGATGACGTCGATCGGCGGCAGCAGATCGGCGCGCGGCAGGGCGTAGTCGAGCATCGACCCGGTGACCAACTGCCCGCTGTCGTCATAGGCCGCGCCTTCCCAGAGCGCCTGGCCGATGCCCTGCACGACGCCGCCGTGCACCTGGCCTTCGACGATGACCGGGTTGATCTGCGGACCGCAGTCATCCAGCGCGGTGTAGCCGGTCAGGTCCACCTGCCCGGTGGCGGCATCGACTTCCACCACGGCGAGGTGGGCGCCATAGGGAAAGACGAAGTTGGGCGGGTCGTAGAAGGTCGATGCCTCGAGGCCGGCTTCCATGCCCTCGGGCAGGTCCCACGCGACATTCGCCATCAGGGCGATGTCCTGGATCGTCTTCGACTTGTCGGGAGACCCCTTGACGAAGAACTTGCCGTCCTCGTAGTCCATGTCCTCGACCGACGCCTCGAGCAGATGCGCCGCCAGCACCTTCGCCTTGTCGCGAATCTTGCGCACGGCCAGCGCCAGCGCGGCGCCGCCGACCGCCGTGGTGCGGCTGCCGTAGGTGCCCCAGCCCATCGGTGTCGCATCGGTATCGCCGTGGAAGATCTTCACGTCGCCCGCGTCGACGCCGATCTCGCTGGCGACAATCTGCGCAAACGTCGTCTCCTCGCCCTGGCCGTGCGGCGAGGCGCCGATGAAGACGTGCACCTTGCCGGTGGGGTGGAAGCGGACGATGGCGCTCTCCCACAGCCCGCCCTGAAAGCCGATGGCGCCGGCGACCTGCGACGGTCCGAGACCGCAGATCTCGACGTAGGAGGAAAGGCCGAGCCCCAGGTACTTCCCGTTCGACGGACCCGCTGCCTGCCGCTCGCGGAGCGCCTGGTAGCCGGTGTGATCCAGCAACTTGTCAAGCGCGCCCGGGTAGTCGCCGCTGTCGTAGTTGAGCGTGGTGATCACCTCGTGGCCGTCGTCGAACTTCGGAATGAAGTTCCTGCGGCGTACGTCGGCGGGGTCCATGCCCAGCTCGCCGGCGAGCACGTCGATCAGCCTCTCCAGCATGAACGTCGCCTCCGGCCGGCCGGCGCCGCGGTACGCCTCGACCGGAACGCCGTTGGTGTAGACGCCGTAGACGTCCTCCTTGAGCGCCGGAATGGTGTAGCAGCCCGACAACATCAGGCCGTGGAGAATGGTCGGTATGCCGGGGGCCGCGGTCGACAGATAGGCGCCCATGCCGGCGTGGACGGTGCAGCGCAGGCCGGTTATCCTGCCGTCCTTCGTCGCCGCCAGCTCGACGTCCTGGACATGATCGCGGCCATGCGTCGTCGCCTGGTAGTTCTCGCTACGGGTCTCGATCCACTTGACCGGCCGGCCGAGCTGCTTCGAGCAGAAGACGGTGATGAAGTCGGCCGGATAGACCGCAATCTTGCTGCCGAATCCGCCGCCCACCTCCGGTGCGATGACGCGCAGCTTGTCCTCCGGGATCCCCGTGACCACCGAGCACAGGAAGCGGACGATGTGCGGGTTCTGCGTGGTGTTCCAGAGCGTCAGCTCGCCGGTCGCCCGGTTGTATTGGGCGACCGCCCCGCGCGGCTCCATCGCGTTCGGGATCAGCCGCTGCTGCAGGATGCGCTCCTTGATGACAACGCCGTCCGCCTCGGCCTCGGCGAACGCCGCGTCGACGTCGCCGCCCGCCACAGTCCAGTGGAATGCCTGGTTGCCGGCGATGTCGTCCCCGTTGACGTCCTTGGCGTGGAGCTGCGGGGCATCCGCCCCGGCCGCCTGCTCGGGGTCGGTCACGGCCGGGAGCGGCTCGTAGTCGGCCTCGATCAGCTCGACGGCGTCGTGCGCCTGGGGCAGCTCCTCGGCGACGACCACCGCCACGATGTCTCCCGTGTAGTGGACCACGTCCCTGGCGATGCACGGATAGGGCGCAATCTTGAGCCCGGAGTCGGGCAGCAGCCAGGCGCACGGCACCGGCTGCAGGGCGCCCTCGATGTCGGCGCCGGTGTAGACGGCGAGAACGCCGGGGGCGGCCGCAGCCCTGTCGGTATCGATGCGGGTGATCCGGGCGTGCGCGTGACTGCTGCGGAGCATCACGGCGTATGCCATCCCGGGCAGGGTGATGTCGTGGGTATAGAGCGCGCTCCCCGTGATGAGCCGCGGGTCCTCGCGGCGGCGGATTCCGGAGCCGAAGATTCTGCTGCTCATGGCTGTTTCCCCCGCTACTTGGCCGTGGCCATCGTCTCGGCCGCGTCACGCACGGCGCGCACGATGTTCTGGTAGCCGGTGCACCGGCACATGTTGCCTTCGAGTCCGTGTCGAATCTCGGCCTCGCTCGGCGACGCGTTGGTCCGCAGCAGCTCGTGCGACGCCAGGATCATCCCGGGCGTGCAGAAGCCGCACTGCAGACCGTGCTTGTTCCAGAAGCTCTCCTGGAGCGGATGCAGTTGCTCGCCGTCGGACAGCCCCTCGATGGTCGTGACACTCGAGCCGTCGGCCTGCACCGCCAGCGTCGTGCACGACTTCGCGGAGACGCCGTCAATCAGCACCGTGCACGCGCCGCACTGGCTCGTGTCGCAGCCGATCTTCGTGCCGGTCTGCTCGGCGAAGACCCGGATGAAATGGACCAACAGCAAGCGGGGCTCGACGTCTCGTTCGACGGGGCGGCCGTTCACCGTAATGCGGACGGGGACTGTCACGCGTCACCTCCCAGGGGAGCGGAATTATATCAATCATTTCGGATCGGGCGGTTCGTCGTCGTCGTAGCTCTCGGCCAGCGCCTGCTTTTCGTCGGCGCCGAGCAGATCGTTGAACCTCTCGAAGTCGAACAGCCGGTGTTCCTGGCCGGCGGTGTCTCCCGTCTCCCGCAGCCGCCCGTAGACCGACTCCAGTGCCCGGGCCGCGGCGAGCAGGCCCGTCAGCGGATACAGGATCAGTTGAAAGCCGAGGTCCGCCAGCTCATCCCGGGACCGGAGCGGCGTGCGCCCCCGCTCGATCATGTTCGCCACGGTCGGCTTGGGCGCGCGCCGGCCCACCGCGGCCAGCTCGTCCGGCGAGCGCGGCGCTTCGACGAAGGTGGCGTCGGCGCCCGCCGCCCGCGCCGCCTCTGCCCGCGCCAGCGCCTCGTCTAGGCCGCCGTCGGCAATGGCGTCCGTGCGGGCCACGATGAAGAAGTCGGCGTCGCGGCGCGCGTCTACCGCGGCGCGTATCCTGGCGAGGTATTCGCCGCGCGCCACAACCGATTTGCCGCGCATGTGCCCGCAGCGCTTCGGCCACCGCTGGTCCTCCAGGAAGCAGCCGGCCGCGCCCGCGTCGATCAGCTCCCGCACGGTGCGCGCGACGTTCAGCGCATTGCCGTAGCCGGTGTCGGCATCCACGATGATCGGGATGTCGACGCTGCGGCAGATGCGCCGCGCGCGCTCGACGATCTCGGTCTGTGTCAGCAGCCCGATGTCGGGTTCGCCGATGTGCGTCGCCGACACCGCGTAGCCCGAAATGAAGGCGAGCTCGAACCCGGCGCGTTCTGCGATCCTGGCCGAGAGCGTGTCGTAGACCCCCGGAAAGACGGCGGCTTTTCGCTGCTCGAGAATGGCGTGGACTCGTGTGGGCATTTCCTACTCCGTCAGCGCCGGCGCCAGCGCCGACAGGTCTCCGGCGACGCCCGGGTGCGGCGTCAAGTCCAGCAGGTGGGCAATGAGCGGATAGACGTCGACCGCCCGTATCGCCGGCAGGCCGACGCCCGCCGCGATGCCCGGTCCCGCGGCCAGCAGAATGCCGTGCATCTCCGGAAGCCGCGGGTCCCAGCCGTGCATGCCGGGGCGCAGCAACAGGCGCACGCGCTCGACGGTGCGCCGGAACCCCACCAATCCCAACCCATCCGGAATCACGAGGATGTCGCCGATGCGGGGGTTGTCGCGGGCGTGCAAGTGCGCCGGGATCTCCTCCCGCAGGTACGCCCGCGCATGCGTCAGCCTCGCGTTCAGCTCGTCGCGCAGCGCACCGCTGCGCTCCGGGTCGCCGACGTGCAGGCTCAGCGCGGCCCCGGCGGGGACGGTCCGTATGCCGGAGAGGTCGGCCAGCTCTGGCAGCACGGTCAGGCGGTCCGGGTCGGGCGCGGCCATCCCGTGATCGGAGACCACGACGAGCGCGACGCGCCCGGCGTGCGGCAGCGCGGCGACGCCGTCCGTCAGGACGCCCAGCAGCCGGTCGGCCTCCTCGACGCTCCGCCGCATGTCCGGCGAATCGGGGCCGAGATCGTGTCCCGCGCTGTCGACCAGTGAAAAGTACAGCGTGACCAGATGCGGACGCACGTCGGCGGACAGGGCGAGCCAGTCGAGCACCTGCTCGACGCGCGCGGCGTTCGGGACGCTGCCGTCGTACGGCCGCCAATGGCTCGGGCGCAGGCCGCCGATGTCCGCCTCCGTGCCGGGGAAGAAGAACGCCGCCGCGACCATGCCCTGCTTCTCGGCCGTCACCCAGATCGGCTCGCCGCCCCACCACGAGCCGTCTCCGGCGTCGTCGCTCTCGCGGTAGTTGAACTCATCGTTGCGCACGGGATCGTGGAACCGGTTGGCGACAATGCCGTGCGCTTCGGGATACAGCCCGGTCGCGATGGAGTAGTGGCCCGGAAAGGTCAATGACGGGAAGACGCTGATCAGCCCGGCGGCGCGCAGTCCGCGCGCGGCGAGCCGGTCGAAGGCGGGGGTGTCGAAGCGATCCAGGTAATCCGGGCGAAAGCCGTCGAACGAGATCAGGACCACGTGCGGCCGGGAGGCCACGGCCGGATGGTTGACGCCGCCGGTTCCACCGCTGGTCCGCGGCGCCGCGGCGGGCGGTCCGGATTCGGTTGAGACGTCCGGTCCGCAGCCGCTCAGTCCGGCGGCGAGCAGCAGTCCGCCGGCAAGCGCAGCGATCTGCCGCCTGCCACGGTTCGGACGCCGCCGCGGACTGGTCACGAGACCCTAGGTGCCCAGGTCGAGGGCGAGCACGTCCTTGCGGTCGCGGACGTACAGGATGGTGCCGACGAGCGTGGGCGGGGTCCAGGCGTTCGACGTCAACAGCTCCTGCCGGGCGTGCACCTGGAGGCCGTCGTTCGTGGCGGAGGCCAGCGCGATCTCGCCATCCTCGTCGACGATCACCAGGATGCCGCCGGCGTCGAGGAGATGCGCCCGGGCGAAGGTGCGCTCGCGCCACACCTCCGCGCCGGTCTCCGCGTCCAGCGCGGCGACGAACGCCGGTCCGAAATCTCCGGTGCTGCCGAGGATCAGATTCCCGATCCGCAGGGCGTTGCCGAAGTGCACCCGCATCCGGCCGTTGAACCAGGCTTCGTTGGCCGTCGTGCGTTGCCCGCCCCGGTTCAGGCGGATCATCCGGCTGCCGCCGTCGTACGCGGAGGAGACGAACAAAGAATTGCCGGGTCCCCATAGCGGCAGGCTGATGTTGAGACCGAGCTCGTTGGTGTGGGGATGGCTCCACAGCCGCCGGCCGTCCGCCGGGTCGAGGCCGACCACCTCCTGCTGCCCGAGTACGACGAGCTGCGACTGGCCGTCGACGTCAATCAGCAGGGGAGAGCCGGGACCCAGGTCGAACGCGGGGCTGCGCCACGCCACGGTGCCCGTCTCGCGATCGAATGCGGCAACCCCGTGGCTGCTGCCGCCCAGCGGCTGGATGATGTTTTCGCCGTAGGCGATCGGACTGGAGGCGAACGCGTTGTAGTCGTCCAGGTCGAACACGTCGACCAGGTTGTGCGACCACCGCAGCGCGCCCGTCCGCGCGTCGAGCGCATGCAGGTGCCCGTTCACGCCGATGGTGAACACGCTGCCGTCCGCCAGCAGCGGGCTGGAGTAGGGTCCGGGTCCGGCTGAGTTCAGCCAGACGTCGAAGTAGCCGTCGTGCAGGAGCGGGGCGTGGTAGGCATGCCGCCAGCGGGTGCTCCCGGTCGCGGCGTCCAGCGCGATGACGACCTCGTTGTCGCCTTCGCGGTACATCGTGAACAACGCGTCGCCGTCGGCCAGAATCGACGAATAGCCTTCACCCAACGGGCGGCGCCAGAGCCGCGTCGGGCCGCCCTCGCCCCACGTGGAAGGGATGTCGGCAGCCGGGATCCGGAAGTTGCGGTCCGGTCCGCCCCACTGCGGCCAGGCCGCCGGGGCCGGGTCCTGTACGGTCGTGGCCACGACCGCAAGCGCTGCCAACTCGAGGATCGCAATTGCAATCAGCGTTCGGTACATGAGGGTGTGTGCGGCGGACGGGCGCGCCGCGGCGACAGTTGGGGTGAGTGAGGGGATTCGAACCCCCAACTTCCGGAGCCACAGTCCGGCGCTCTACCCTTGAGCTACACTCACCGTGATCCCGCCTAGCTTAACCGATCCCCGGCAATGAACCGTGCGCTCCGCCGCGTGCGTCCAGGTCTCAGGAAGGCTACAATCAAACGATCCCTATGTGCTGGCACCGAGGAGGACCACAACCATGAAGCGTGTACTGCTGGCCGCGGTCATGTCGGTTATGTGCGGCGTGCTGAGCGGCAGCGCGCAGGAGGACGTCACCGGCAGTTGGGCCATGGAAATCACCAATCCATTGGGGCTCACCAACAAGGTGGCGCTGGTGCTGGAGCAGGACGGCGAGACGGTGACCGGCATGGCCGGCGACACGCCCCTCGAAGGCTCCGTTGACGGCGGCGACATCGTAATGGCCTACGACGTGCCGGAAACGCAGGTCGGGCCGATGACACTGACCTTCGAAGGCACGGTCGACGGCTCGAGCATGGAAGGGGCTGTGACCTTCGGCCACTTCGCCAGCGGCACCTGGACAGCCGCCAAGGAAGAATAGGAGCAGGCCGCCGCGGCCGCCGCGGCGGCCGCATCGCCAATGCCCGCCGGGACAGCCACCGATGCCGTGCAGGCCGCGCGCGTCATGGTCGACGCGTTTCGCCTGTCGGCAACGCAGAACGACGCCGCGGGAATCCTGTCCGGGATACTCGACGGTCTCGCGGAGCTCGTGGGCCTCGATGCTGCAGGCGTGTACATAGTCGACGCCGCGGGGCGCAAGCTGCGCCACAGCCTGGTCCGCGGTTGCGACATGCCCGTACACGAGATCAAGGCGCCGTTCGACGGCCAGGGCGCCATCGGCACGGTGCTCGCCAGCGGCCGCCCGGTCCGACTCGCTGCCGACTCGCCCGAGGCATCCGCGGGACGCGGTTGCGCCCGCTCCCGGCTCCTGGTGCCGATACTGGGCTCGACCGGCGGGGTGCTCGGCGCACTCGACGTCTGGTCCGACGACCCCGAGGGCTACGACTCGGAAGCCGCGAACCTGCTGACGACCTACGGGCTCGCGGTTGCGGGCGCCATCGAGGGCGCCCGCCTGCAGGCCGAAATGGTCGACAAGCGCCGGATGGACGTCGACCTGGCGCTCGCCCGCCAGGTGATGCAGGGGCTGCTGCCGAACAATACGCCCGACCTGCCCGGATTCGACATTGCCGGCAGCCATGCCACCTCGCTCACGGTCGGCGGCGACTATTTCGAGTTCATTCCGCTCGGCGACGATCGCTGGGGCGTGGTCATCGCCGACGTCGTGGGCAAGGGGATAACCGCGGCGCTGCTGGTGTCCGCCATTCGGGCCTCGATTGCATCGCTGGTGGGCCACGAGTTGGCCGTGCGCGCCATCATGCGCCGGGCGAACCGTTTCTTTCACGAATCGGTGGAGGAGGGCAAGTACGTCACGCTGTTCTACGCGGTCCTCGACATACGCCACCGCCGCCTGCTGTACTCCAACGCCGGACACGTGCCGCCGGTGCTGCTGCGCAAGGGCGGCGGGGTGGAGCTGCTCGAGGACGGCGGCGTGCCGCTGGGCCTGTTCGAGGCGCCGCGCTACGTCGACGGTTACGCCACGTTGCGGGAGGGCGATCTGCTGGCGCTGTATACGGACGGGGTGGTGGAGGCGATGGATCGCGATGATCAGCCGTACGGGCTCGACCGCTTCGTGGCCACGCTCGCCCGGGCGCGGGACGCCGGCGCCTGCGAGATTTGCAGCGCGGTGATGCGGGACGTGCGGCAGCATCTCTCCGGCGGCCCCTCCGACGACTGCAGCCTGGTCGTCATCAAGACGAACTGACATGGCTGAACGCAGAACCGGCGGCGCGCGGCGCGCGCTCGCGCTGACCCTGGTGGTTGCGGGACTGCTCCTCGCGTCAC
>JAGWAI010000037.1:15386-25962 GCA_021296485.1 Acidobacteriota bacterium | reverse complement strand
GCCTCACCGGTGGTGAAGTGGATGCCGGCCTGGTAGGTGAGCAGCGCCGCGACCGCATCGAGCATCCCGACGTCGATGTACTGCCCGCGGCCGGTGCGTTCCCGCGCCAGCAGGGCGACCGCGATACCGTAGGCCGAGAACATTCCCGCAACGATGTCCACGATGGCGATGCCCAGCCGGTAGCCCGGGCCGTCGGTCGGGCCCGTGATGCTCATCAGGCCGCCCTCGCCCTGCATCACCGCGTCGTAGCCCGGCTCACGCCGCCGCGGCCCGGTCTGGCCGAAGCCCGAGATGGAGCAGTAGACGAGGTCGGGACGCTGCTTCGAGAGGTCCTTGTAGCCTAGCCCCATCCGCTCCAGCGTGCCGGGCCGGAAGTTCTCCACCAGCACGTCAGCGCGCGCGATGAGCGCATCGAGCACGCGCCGCCCCTCCGGATGCTTGAGGTTGAGCGTCACGCTTTCCTTGTTGCGGTTGATGCTGAGGAAATAGGCGCTCTCGCCGTTCTGGAAGGGCGGTCCCCAACCGCGCGTGTCGTCGCCGCGGCCGGGCTGCTCGACCTTGATGACGCGGGCGCCCATGTCGGCCAGCATCATCGTGCAATAGGGTCCGGAGAGCACGCGCGAGAGGTCCAGCACGGTCAGGCCGTCGAGTGCGCCGGGGATGTCTGGTGCCGGTCTGTCGGTAACAGTCATGAGGTAGGATCGTAATTCGATGTCAGATCACGCGCTGCGGGTGTACGAGTCGATTCTCGGCATGCTCTCCAACGCCGACAATCCCACGCCGCTCGTGCGTCTGAACCGGGTGACGCCGTTCCGCCACACCCGGGTATACGCCAAGCTCGAATGGTACAACCCGTTCGGGGCGGTCAAGGACCGCGTGGCGGCGAACCTGGTCGACGACGGCGAGGCACGCAGCACCGTGCGGGCGGAGCAGAAGCTGGTGGAGCCGACCTCCGGCAACACCGGCATGGCGCTCGCCATGATTGCGAACGCCAAGGGCTACTCGCTCACGACCCCGCTGTCGAACGAGATCCCGCTCGAGAAGCGCACCATGCTGCGCTTCTTCGGCGCCGACGTGATGGAGCTCGAGGACACCTTGTGTCCGGCCCCGGGCGCACCCGAGGGGGCCATCGCCAAGGCGACGGAGATCGGCGACCGCCCCGATTTCCACATGCTCAACCAGTACGCCAACGAGGCGAACCCGGAGGCGCACTTCAAGACCACCGGTCCCGAGATCTGGCGGCAGACCGAGGGCCGCGTGACGCACTTCGTGGCCGGCCTCGGCACGTGCGGCACCATCACGGGCACGGGACGGTTTCTCAAGGCGCAGCGCTCTTCCATCCGGGTGCTCGGCGTACACCCGAACGAGGGACACGACATCCCCGGCGTGCGCAGCCTGCGCCAGCTGCAGCAGACGAAGCTGTTCTTTCCGGACGAGTACGACGGGCTCGTCGAGGTGCAGAACCAGACCGCGTTCGAGCTCTGCCTGCGCCTGAACCGCGAGGAGAGCATCGTCGCGGGACCGAGTTCCGCGATGGCCCTGCAAGGCGCGTTCGAGCTGGTGCCGGACGAGCCGGGCAACCTCGTGGTGGTGATCTTCCCGGACAACGCCTTCAAGTACGCGTCGTCGGTGGTGAAGCATCTGCCGGGACTGACGGCGCGGCCGGCGGCGAAGCCCGCCCGCGACCCGCTGCTCGAGGCGATGCGGGAGAACGTGCGGGGCAATGTCGACCTCACCGTAAGCGTCGACGAGGCCCGCGCGCTGCTGCAGAACGGCAAGCCGTTCGTCATGGACGTGCGGCCCTACGAGCAGTACCGCGAGGCGCACCTCCCGGGGGCCGTCAACCTGCCCCTCAAGGAGCTGGGCGACGGCGTGGCGGCGGCAGCGCTGCCGGCCGATCGGGGCGCGCCCGTCCTGAGCGTTTGCCAGCGCGGCAACGCCTCGCTGTCCGGGCTGCTCTATCTTAAGTCGCTGGGCTACCGGAACGTGCGGAGCATGACGGGCGGCACGCTGGCGTGGCGGGAGAAGGGCTATCCCGTCGATTCGGGATCCGGGATCGAGTAGGCCGGGCGGGTTGGGACGATCGATGCTCACGCTCCGCGCGGCGGCCGATTCGAACATTCGGCGGCACGGCCGCGAGACGTATCCGCATGAGTGTTGCGGCGCGCTCGTCGGCCGCGGCCGGCTCGTGACGGAGGCGCTGGCGTTGCCGAATGGCGCTCCGGAAGCGCCGCATCGGCGCTTTCGCATAGGGCCGGGCGACTACCGCGCCGCCGAGCGGCGGGCGAGCGAGCAGGGGGCGGAGCTGCTCGGGTTCTATCACTCGCACCCGGACCATCCGGCCCGTCCGTCGCAATACGATCTCGACCATGCATGGCCGGTTTTCGCCTACGTGATCGTCTCCGTGGAGGCGGGCCGGCCGGGCGCGTTGACCTCCTGGCGGTTGCGGGAAGACCGGTCGGCATTCGACGAGGAGCCGGTGGCGGTGACGCCGGACGAGAGCTTGAGGAACGAGACAGGCGAGGTGCCATGCCAACCAGGATTCTGATTCCGACGCCGCTGCGTGTCTATGCGGGCAAACAGGATGTCATCGAGGTCGAGGGCCGCACGGTCGGCGAGCTGCTGGCGAACATGACGGCGGAGTACACCGAGCTGCGCAAGCATCTGTACAACGAGGAGGGCCGGCTGCGGGCTTTCGTGGCCATTTTCCTGAACGACGACGACATCCGCTTCCTCGACAAGGAAGCCACCCCGGTGAAGGAAGGCGACACGGTCAGCATCATCCCGACGGTGGCCGGTGGAGGACGATCGTGACGACCGCAGGGACGACCCCGGCGCTGACCAACGAAGAGGTGGCCCGCTACAGCCGGCACCTGATCATGCCGGAGGTCGGCATGGACGGGCAGCTCAAGCTGAAGGCCGCCAGCGTGCTCTGCATCGGGGCCGGCGGTCTCGGCTCGCCGGTGGCGATGTACCTGGCCGCGGCCGGCGTGGGCCGCATCGGGATCGTCGACTTCGACGTGGTCGACTACAGCAACCTGCAGCGGCAGATCATCCATGGCACACCCGACGTCGGCCGGCCCAAGCTGGAGTCCGCGCGCGACTCGCTGGCCGCCATCAACCCCGAGGTTCGCATCGAGACGTACAACCTGGCGCTCTCGTCGGGCAACGCGCTCGACCTGTTCCGCGAGTACGACATCATCGTCGACGGCACCGACAATTTCCCCACGCGCTATCTCGTCAACGACGCCTGCGTGCTGCTCGGCAAGCCGAACTGCTACGGCAGCATCTTCCGCTTCGAAGGCCAGGCGTCGGTGTTCGGCGCCCCGGGCGGCCCCTGCTACCGCTGCCTCTATCCGGAGCCGCCGCCGCCCGGACTCGTCCCCAGTTGCGCCGAGGGCGGTGTGCTGGGCATTCTGCCGGGGGTGGTGGGGACCATCCAGGCGACCGAGGCGGTCAAGCTGATCATGGGCGCCGGCGAGCCGCTGATCGGCCGCTTCCTTATCTATGACGCGCTGCGGATGCGCTTCCGCGAGCTGAAGCTCCGCAAGGATCCGGACTGCCCGGTGTGCGGCGAGCACCGCACCGTCACCGAGCTGATCGACTACGACCAGTTCTGCGGCGTCGCCCCGGCGGCGTCCGCAGCCGCCGAACCGGCCCCGAGCGACGACGCGACGGTGGAGCAGCTCAAGGCGCGGCTCGATCAGCGCGACGAGCCGTTCATCCTCGACGTCCGCGAGCCGCAGGAGTACCAGATCTGCAATATCCCGGGCTCCAAGCTGATCCCGCTGGGCGAGCTCCCGAGCCGCCTGCAGGAACTCGAGGGGCGCGGCGAGATGATCGTCCACTGCAAGTCGGGCGTCCGCAGCGCCAAGGCGGTCAAGCTGCTCCCCCGCGCCCGCAACCTGCGCGGCGGCATCCTGCGCTGGATCGACGTCGTGGATCCGACGCTGCCGAAGTATTGAGGTCCGGTTTCTGAGCGGATCTGCTGCCGAATCGCGAGTCAGGGACGACATGACGTCGGACGCAAAGCTCGAAGCATTCGTCCCCGAGCCGTTCAGACACCTGGAAGATCCGGCGCGTGACCTTCCCCGGCTCGCGAAAGAACCGGCCGCCATGGACCTTATCGAGTCGGCGGTGGCCCGCGTCCCAACAAGGCACCACTTGATCCTGGGGGATGCGCGGCGCGCAGATCTGAGCAGCGAATCGGTACACCTGGTGCTGACGTCTCCGCCCTACTGGACCCTCAAGGAGTACCGTCGGACAGATGGCCAGCTGGGCTGGATCGGGGACTACGACGACTTTCTCGACCAGCTCGATGCGGTATGGCGCGCCTGCTACCAGGCGTTGGTTCCGGGCGGCCGGCTCATCTGCGTAGTCGGCGACGTCTGTCTGTCGAGGCGGAAGAACCGTGGCCGGCATACAGTTGTCCCGCTGCACGCTTCCATTCAGGAACGTTGCCGGGCGCTCGGCTTCGACAATCTGGCGCCAATCATCTGGCACAAGATTGCCAATGCGACTCATGAGGTCGAGCGTGGGACCGCCGGATTTCTGGGAAAACCGTATGAACCGAACGCGGTGGTCAAGAACGATATCGAGTTCATTCTGATGCAACGCAAGGCCGGCGGATACCGTAGACCCAGTCTGGCTGCCCGAACGCTGAGTCTGCTGTCAGAGACGAGCTTCAGGACGCTGTTCCGCCAGGTGTGGACAGACATCACTGGCGCGTCGACTCGTGAACATCCCGCCCCGTATCCGGTTGCGCTGGCTGACCGGCTCATCCGCATGTTCAGCTTCGTCGGTGATACCGTGCTCGATCCCTTCATGGGTACGGCTTCCACAAACGTCGCCGCAGCCGCTTGCGGAAGAAACAGCATCGGCATCGAGGTTGACTCCACGTATTTCCAGCAGGCAACGAACAGGATGCATCACGAAGCGGGTGACCTCTTCGACATCACGGACAACAGTGCCGATGACATCGCCGCGTCTCGACCAACCAAAGGTCCTCAAGAGTCCGTACGCGCGGCCGCCACGGTTCGGTCCGCGTCATGATATCGATAGAGAGCGCCATCGACGCTCTCTATCGAACCGCGGTCACCGAAGGCAAGGCAACGTCGACAACGCGGCTCGAAACACTTGCCGACTATTGCGTCCAGGAACTGGCGCGCCGCGGTTTGCAGGGAGTGGAGAAGGAGGCGTCAATTCCCGGCGCCGGCCGGGACAAGAAATGGGACGTCGCGTGGCGCTACGACGGCAAGTATCGGCTGGGAATCTCGCTGAAATCCCTGCTGAGGAATCTAGGCGGAACCGTTCCCAACAGGATCGACGATCTCATCGGTGAGGTCGCGAACGCCCAGCTTTGTTCGCCAGAAATTGTTGTCGGCTATATCATGGTTTTCAACGTCGCCGAAGACACCTTCTCTCCGAAGCATGGCTCCACATGGTCCGATCTCTTTCGAAATCGCCTGCAGTCACTATCGGGCCGACGATCCCCCTCGTGGACGACGGGAACGGTGGAGGATTCCGTTCTTGTTGAGGTGGATTTCAGCTCCGGGTCGGCGATATTGGCAGTTTCCCAACCATTGAACGAGTTCTTCGATACTCTGGTCGACGAAGTCAGCGCGAGAAACCCCAACGCTCTCTAGCCCGCATTTCTCACCAGCGTTCGTCACCATGGCGCGTCGGCGGCCGCAGCAGAAGGCTGGTCGGCGTTTGAAGCGTTCCGGCGGGCACGATAGAATTGTCGGCGCAGGCTGCTGCAGCGGAGGGCTCGATGCTCCGACTGTCGAAAAAGACCGACTACGCCCTGATCGCGCTCAAGGATCTGGCTTCCAGCCCGGCCGGCGCGTCGTCGAGCGCGCGCGAGATCGCGGCGCGCTACAAGATTCCGGTGGAGCTGATGGCCAAGGTGCTGCAGCGCCTGGCCAAGCACGGCCTGCTCGCCTCCCACCACGGCAAGCGCGGCGGATATGACCTGGCCCGGCCGGCGGCCATGATCTCGGTGGCGGATGTCATTCAGGCGGTCGACGGGCCGGTGATGGTGACCGCCTGCTCGGACATCGACGAGAGCTGCGACCAATACTCGACGTGCAACGTGCGCGATCCGCTGTGGCGCCTGAAGGACCGCCTCGTCCGTACGCTTGCCGAGTTCACCATCGACGAGTTGGCGCGTGCGGATCAGGAGGAGCGGCTACCGCTCGAGGTGATCCGCCGTCCGCCGGCGCCGGCGCAACTGGCCGCTACGTCCGATCGGTAGCCACCGCCGGAGGTTCAGGCAACCCCGAGAGGATAGAGCAGCTGCCGATCTACCTCGACTACCACGCGACGACGCCGGTCGATCCGCGCGTGGTCGAGGTGATGACGCCGTACTTCACGGACCGCTTCGGCAACGCCGCGAGCCGGCACCACGCGTTCGGCTGGGCCGCGCGCGACGCCGTGGAGGCGGCGCGCCGGCAGGTGGCCCGTCTGATCGGCGCGGACCCGCGCGAGATCTGCTTCACCAGCGGCGCCACGGAGTCGAACAACCTGGCGCTGAAGGGCGCCGCGGCGGCCGCGGCCGGCCGTCCACCGCACATGGTTACCGTGGCCACGGAGCATCGGGCCGTGCTCGACCCGTGCCGCCGGCTGGCGGAAGGCGGCGCCCGCGTGACCGAGGTCGAGCCCGGCCCGGACGGCCTCGTCAGCCCGGATGTGATCGCGCGCGCGCTCACCGCCGACACGGTGCTGGTCAGCGTCATGCTGGCCAACAACGAGATCGGTGTCCTGCAGCCGATCCCGGAGATTGCGGCGCTGACGCGCTCCCGCGGCATTCTGCTGCACAGCGACGCGGCGCAGGCGGCGGGCCGGGTGCCGGTCGACGTCGAGGCGCTCGGGGTCGACCTGCTCTCGCTGACGGCGCACAAGCTGTACGGCCCCAAGGGGGTCGGCGCGCTGTACGTGCGCCGCCGCCGCCCGCGACTGCCGCTGGCGCCGCTCATCGACGGCGGCGGGCACGAGCGCGGCCTGCGCTCCGGCACGCTGAACGTGCCGGGCATCGTCGGCTTTGGCGCCGCCGCGGAGATCTGCAAGGCCGAGCTGGAGCCCGAGGCGGCGCGCATCGGCGCGCTGCGCGACCGCCTGCTGGCGGCGCTCCGCGGGCGGCTCGACGGCGTCACCGTCAACGGTTCGCTGGAGCAGCGCCTGCCGCACAACCTCAACGTGAGCTTTGACGGCGTCGAGGGCGAGTCGCTGCTCGTCGGCCTCGACGACGTGGCGGTGTCGTCGGGCGCCGCCTGCTCGTCGGCGTCGCCGAGCCTCGATCCCTCGCACGTCCTGCGCGCCATCGGAATTCCCGACGAGATCGCGCGCGCGTCGCTGCGCTTCGGTCTCGGACGCTGGACCACGGCGGAAGAGATTGACTACGCGGCGGACAAGGTGGGTAGCCTCGTGACGCGGCTGCGCCAGCTGTCACCGGCCCGCGCGTCCTGACCGCGCCGCGGTCGATCGGCTAAACTACGCGTAAGGATCGACCGGAATGATTGAAGTTACCACTGCGGCGTCCCGCCGCATTCGCGAGGCGATGGCGACCGAAGGCCAGGACGCCGGCGGTCTGCGCATCGGGGTCAAGGCGGGCGGTTGCTCGGGTCTGAGCTACGTCTTCAAGTGGGCGCCGGCCCCGAAACCGACGGACAAGGTGTTCGAGAGTCCCGACGGCACGCGCATCTTCGTGGACCCCAAGAGCTACACGTTCCTCGACGGCACGATTCTCGACTGCGACTCCGAGATGCTCGGCCAGTCCCTCATCTTCCGCAACCCCAACGCGAAGAGCGCGTGCGGTTGCGGCCTCTCGTTCCAGGTGTAGAACCATCGCGCCCGAGCAGCACCCGCCCCTGGTCGTCGTCTCCAACCGGGAGCCGTACCAACATTTCCGGACCGAGGGCGGCGGCATCGCGTGGTCGCCCACCACTGGCGGCGTGGCCGTCGCCCTGGACGCCCTGATGCGCGAGCGCGGCGGCGTCTGGATCGCCCACGGCTCGGGCAATGCCGACCGGGACATGGTGGACGCCAACGACCGCATCATGGTCCCGCCCGACAGTCCGTCCTATCCGTTGCGGCGGCTGTGGCTCACGGAGGAGGAAGCCAACCGCTACTACGAGGGATTCGCCAACGAGGGGCTCTGGCCGCTGTGCCACGAAGCGCATGTGCGGCCCGTTTTTCGCGCCCCCGACTGGGCCGCGTACCAACGCGTCAACGAGCGCTTCGCCGCCGTCATCGAGCAGGAGCTGCCCGACGCGTCTGCGCCGGTGTTCATTCAGGACTACCACCTCGCGCTGGTGGCGCCCGCCCTGCGCGCGCGCTGCCCGGGAGCCCGCACGGCGCTGTTCTGGCACATACCCTGGCCGCATCCGGACCGCCTGCGCATCTGTCCCTGGCGCCGCGAGTTGCTGTCCGGACTGCTCGCCAACGACCTGCTGGCATTCCAGCTCGAGCGCGATCGCCGCAACTTCATTGCCGCCGCGCGTGACGAGTTGGGCGCGGACGTGGCGCGCAGCGCGGTCCGCATCGGCGGTCGGGTCACGGCGGTGCAGGCCGTCCCGATCGGGGTCGACTACGACCGCATCCAGGGCTTCGCGCGCGGTCCGGCGCTGGAGGCGGACATGCAGCGCCTCACCGCCGAGCTGCACATCGAGACGCCGTACGTGGGCGTCGGGGTGGACCGGCTCGACTACACCAAGGGCATTCCGGAGCGGCTCGAAGCGTTGGACCTGCTGCTGCAGCGCCGACCGGACCTGCGCGGGCGGCTGACGTTCGTGCAAATCGGCGTCCCGTCCCGATCGACGATCGACAGCTACATCGAGATGGAACAGGCGATCGACCGGAAGGTCGCCGAGATCAACCAGCGCTATCCGGAGTCCGGCGGACCGATCCGCTACCGCAAGTCGGCGCTCAAGATCAAGCGGCTCGTGGCCCTGTTCCGGTTGGCCAACTTCTGCGTCGTCAGCTCCCTGCACGACGGAATGAACCTGGTGGCAAAGGAGTTCGTCGCCGCGCGCGAGGACCTCGACGGCGTCCTGGTCCTGAGTGAGCTCGCCGGAGCGGCCCAGGAGCTGCACGACGCGCTCGCCATCAATCCGTACGACGCGGAAGGCTTCGCGGACGCGCTGGAGCACGCGATCGACATGCCGGCCGACGAACGCCGCCGGCGCATGGCCGCCATGCGGCGCATCGTGGCGGGCAGCGACGTTTTCGACTGGGCCTCGGACATCCTCGAGGGGCTGGACAAACTGGACCCCGCGGCGCTGCCGCCGGCGCCGGTCCGCGGCGCGACCATCCGCCGCCGACCCGCGTTCCGTTCCCGGCCCCGCCAACCGGCCGGCAGCCGGCCGGTTTCCTGACGCCCGCCCGGCGTCTCATCCCGCAAATGGCTCCCCAATCCGCTGTGCTAGACTGCCCGCCAATGTCCCTCGTGCAGGTTCTGGGCGGCGCGGTGCGGCACAGCATGCGGGCGTACTATCTCCCGCTTGCGGCCGGGTTCGCGCTGGCCACGAGCGCCTTCATGCCGTGGATCCTGATGGGTGAGCAGCGCATCGGCGGCCTGCCCAGTCCGGCCGGCTTCTGGGTGCTCGGCCTCGGCCTGCTCGCGGTTCTCCTGGCTGTGCTCAGCTTCATCACGCGCAAGAACTCGCGGCACCCGTTGCTGCTGGTCGGGTTGGCCGCCTTTGCGATCCTGCTTACCGCCGAGCGCCTGCTCGAACGCTCGGCCGCGCAGCAGGCGTGGGCCAGGTCGCAGGCGAACGCCATCGTCGGCGGTGACGCTCCGGCAGTGGTGCCGGATCCCGTGATGGCGTCGGGAGCCTGGGTCGGCCTGTCGGCTGCCGCCGTCATCGCCCTGTTCGGCCTGACCATCGTGGTGCGGCGCGCGGCGCAGCCGTACGCCGAACCGGAGGACGACGATGCCTGAAGCCGCCGCCACGACGCGCATCACCGTGGCGCACAGTCCGGATTCCGACGACGCGTTCATGTTCTACGGCTTCGCCTGCGGCGCGGTCGCGCCCGGCCGCTTCGAGATCGCCCAGGTGCTGGCCGACATCGAGACGCTCAACCGCGCCGCGTTCGAGGGACGCTACGAGGTGACGGCGGTGTCGGTGCATGCCTATGCGCACCTGTTCGACCGCTACGCCCTGCTGCCGCACGGCGCCAGCATGGGCGACCGCTACGGGCCGATCGTGGTGGCGCGCTCGGACGGTCCGGCGACGCTCGACGGCGTGACCGTCGCGATCCCCGGCGAGTTGACCACGGCATACCTTGCGCTGCAGCTGTATCGGCCCGGCGTAGCCTGGCGCGTGATGCCGTTCGACGACATCCAGCCTGCCGTAGTCGACGGCAGCGTGGACGCCGGCCTGCTCATCCACGAGGGGCAGCTCACCTACGCCGACGAGGGGCTGCGCTGCCTGGTGGACCTGGGCGTCTGGTGGGCGGACCGGACCGGCGGGCTGCCGTTGCCGCTGGGGTGCAACGCCATCCGCCGCGATCTTGGCGCCGACACCATGCGCGAGGTGTCGCGCATGCTGCACGCCAGCATCGCGCACGCACTCGA
>JAGWAI010000037.1:0-15085 GCA_021296485.1 Acidobacteriota bacterium | reverse complement strand
GCGCTCGGCTGGCTGGCCAACCGGGAGCGGGAGCGGCGGCACGGCCGGCGGACGTTCTTCAACCACAACATCCGGCTGGAGGCGACGAACGTCTGCGTCGCGAGCTGCCTGTTCTGCGCGTTCGCCCGATTGATGCCGGGGGACGACGGCGCGTACACGATGACGAAGGAGCAGGCGTGGGACAAGCTGCGCGCCCGCGCCGGCGAATCGATCACCGAGGTGCACGTGGTGAACGGGCTGCACCCGGACCTGCCCTGG
Source organism: Acidobacteriota bacterium (assembly GCA_021296485.1). Classification (GTDB taxonomy): domain Bacteria; phylum Acidobacteriota; class Vicinamibacteria; order Vicinamibacterales; family UBA8438; genus JAAXGX01. The sequence continues at coordinate 14,827 of JAGWAI010000037.1, read as the reverse complement.
GACTACTACCTGGAGCTGCTGCGCGGCTTCAAGCGCATCCGGCCGTCCATCCACCTGAAGTGCTTCACGGCCGTCGAGATCGCGTTCTTCGCCGAGCTGTACGGTAAGACCGACGAGCAGGTGCTGCGCGAGCTGATGGAGGCCGGACTCGACTCGCTGCCCGGCGGCGGGGCCGAGGTGTTCGCCGAGCGGGTCCGCCGCAAGATCTGCCACGACAAGTGCGACGGCCCGCGCTGGCTGGACATCCACCGCACGGCGCACCGGCTCGGCCTGCGCTCGAACGTGACGATGCTTTACGGCCATATCGAGACCGACGCCGAGCGGGTCGACCACATGCTGCGGGCGCGGGCGCTGCAGGACGACACCGGGGGATTCCAGGCATTCATCCCGCTGGCGTTTCATCCGGACAACAACCGCATGCAGAAGCTGCCCGCGCCGACCGCCGCAGACACCCTGCGGGTGCACGCGGTGGCGCGGCTGATGCTGGACAACATTCCGCACATCAAGGCGTTCTGGATTGCGACCGGCGTGGAGATTGCCCAGACGCTGCTGTGGTACGGCGCGGACGACCTCGACGGCACCGTGCAGGAGGAGCGCATCTACCACATGGCGGGGGCGCCCACGCCGGAGGGGATGACGACCGGCGAGATCAGCAGGCTCATCCAGTCCGCCGGCCGTCTTCCGGTGGAACGTGACACGTTATACAATGTTGTGTCAGAGCCTGACGCGGCTCTGTCATAACGTTTCGAGTACCTTAGGGATGGCGTGGACCCCGGCGGTCGGGTCCGCGCTTTTTGTTGAGACGCGCTTGCGAAAAGTTTCACAACACGGACCGCCCAGGGAGGAAGGAGGACGCGCATGGACGTCGAACTCCTGACCCGATTCGAGAACGAGCAGATCGGTGAGCGGCAGGCGTTGCCCGAGCGGTATCTCGGACTGCCTGACGACGAGATGGAGGAGCGCATCGCGCGCGCACGCGCGGCGCTCGGCTCGCGGCTGCTCATCCTCGGCCACCACTACCAGCGCGACGAGGTGATTCGCTTCGCCGACTACACGGGCGACTCGTTCAAGCTCGCGCGTCAGGCGGCGGAGCAGCGCGCCGCCGACTACATCGTCTTCTGCGGCGTCCACTTCATGGCCGAGAGTGCGGACGTGCTCAGCGCGCCGCACCAGCAGGTCGTGCTGCCCGACCTCGCCGCCGGCTGCTCGATGGCCGACATGGCCGAGGCCGATCAGCTGGAGCTGTGCTGGGACGAGCTGCAGGCGCTCGGCGCCACGGAGGTCGTGCCGGTCACGTACATAAACTCCGCGGCGGCGATCAAGGCGTTCTGCGGCGAGCGCGGCGGCGTGACATGCACGTCGAGCAACGCCGGGCCGACGCTGGAGTGGGCGTGGCAGCGCGGCCGGCAGATCCTGTTCCTGCCGGACCAGCACCTGGGCCGCAACACCGCCTACAAGATGGGCGTGCCGCTCGACGAGATGGTGGTCTGGGATCCGGATCAACCGTTCGGCGGCGTGGCGCCCGAGGATCTGCGGCGCGCGCGGATGATTCTGTGGAAGGGGCATTGCTCCGTCCACACGCGCTTCAACGTCAAGCAGGTCGAGCACCTGCGAAGCCGGTATCCGGACCTGCGGGTCATCGTGCATCCCGAGTGCACGTGGGACGTGGTCCAGGCGGCGGACGACAGCGGCTCGACGGAATACATCATCAAGAAGGTGACCGGCAGCCCGGCCGGCTCGACGTGGGCGGTCGGCACCGAGGTGCACCTCGTGAACCGCCTCGCGCAGGATCTGGCGCCCGAGCGCACGGTGCTCACGCTCGACCCGATTGGCTGCCTGTGCTCAACGATGTTCCGGGTGTCGCCGAATCACCTGCTGTGGATACTGGAGGGCCTGCTCGAAGGAGTCGTGCACAACCGGATCGTCGTCCCGGACCGCGAGAAGCACTGGACGCGGGTGGCGCTCGACCGGATGCTGGAAATTCACTAGACTCTGGAGTTGCACTCGATTCGAAGGAGATCACATGGCCCATGAACTGCCCCCGCTGCCGTACGACTACAACGCGCTCGAGCCGCACATCGACGAGCAGACGATGCGCATTCACCATACGAAGCATCACCAGACGTACGTCACGAAGCTGAACGGCGCGCTGGACGGCCATCCGGAGTTGGCCGGCAAGAGCGTCGACGAGCTGATCGCGGACCTCGCGAGCCTGCCGGAGGGCATCCGGACGGCCGTCCGCAACAACGGCGGCGGACACGCGAATCACACCATGTTCTGGCAGGTCATGGGGCCCAACGGGGGCGGCGCGCCGACCGGCAACGTCGCCAATGCAATCGACGCCGCGTTCGGCTCTTTCGACGCGTTCAAGGCGCAGTTCGGGGCCGCCGGCGCGGGCCGTTTCGGCAGCGGCTGGGTCTGGCTGATCAATTCCGGCGGTGCGCTCAGCATCGAGAGCTCGCCCAACCAGGACGGACCGGTGATGGAGGGCAAGAGCGCCGTCCTCGGCCTCGACGTCTGGGAGCACGCCTACTACCTGAAGTACCAGAACCGCCGCCCCGACTACATCTCGGCGTGGTTCAACACGGTCAACTGGGACGAGGTAAACCGGCGGCTCGGCTAGCAGCCGCCGGCTGCTTCTGAGAGCGCGGCGACGTGTCCGCGGTCCTCTTTCTGTTCCTCTCGCATCTCGGCGTAGGCATCGTCGCTTCGCTGCTGCTCGTGGCGAAGACGGCCGGCGTCAAGTTCTTCCGATTCAACGCCGGGCTCGGGGCGGTCCTGCTGCTGATTGCGCTGGCGTTCCGTCCCGATCCGCCCGCGCCGACCGCGGCCGCGGGCATCGGATTCGGCGCCCTCGTCGCGTCCTCCGCCGCGCTGCTCATCTACTGGGCCACCATCGGCCGGGCGCTGGCCAGCCTGCGGCCGGTGCTGCTGTGGACGTCGGCGGTCGCCGGCGTTGCGGCGCTCGTGGCCCAGGCGCTGAGCTGGTCGGCAGTCGAGATGGGACCTGCCGCCGCGCTGACCACCGCCAGCTTCGTCTCGTCCGCGGCGCTGCTCGGCAGCAGTTGCACGGCGATGATTCTCGGCCACTGGTATCTGGTCCTGCCGTCGATGGACGTCGCCCTGCTGCAGTCGATGGTCAAGCTCCACATCGGATCGACCGTGCTGCGCATCGCGGTTGTGGCCACGGTCGTCTGGGTGGCCCTGGCGACCTGGGAGGCGCCGTCCGGCGCGGGCTTCGACCGCTACGTCCTGTCGGTCGAGGGGATTTTCCTCTGGCAGCGGGTGCTGTTCGGGCTCGCGGGCCCCGCCGTGCTCGCCTGGCTCACCTGGGAGACCGCCAAGATCCGCTCGACGCAGTCGGCCACCGGCATCCTGTACGTGGACTTCTTCACGGTCATCGTCGGCGAGGTGCTGGCCAAGTACCTGCTGCTCTCCCAGCGGGTGCCGCTGTGAAGCTGACGGTCGTCTGTCCCGACTGCGCCGGCCACCTGCCGGTGGATGCGGCCAACGCGCCGGACGCGGTGCGCTGCGGCGGCTGCCGGCGGGAGATTCCGCTCGCAGTAAGCGACAGCGTGCGCGAAGACGTCGAGGTCGACCGCTGCCCCGTCTGCGAAGGGGGCGACTTCTACATCCGCAAGGACTTCGACCCGCAACTGGGGCTGGCGGTCATCATCACCGGGGCGCTCATAAGCGCCGGGTTCTACTGGTTCGGCCTGGACGCCATCGCCTACGGCGTGCTCGGGCTGGCGGCGCTGATCGACCTGATCGTGTACCGCCGGCTGGGCGACCTGTCGGTCTGCTACCGCTGTCACGCCGAATTTCGCGGCGACTACCGCCGCACCGCGCCGATCTTCGACCTGCACACGGCGGACGAGCTGGAGCTCGAGTGGGCGCGCCGGCTCGGTAAGCGCTAGCCAGCCCGCATTTTTCACCAGCGTTCGTCGCGAGGTCGTCGAGGCGCCGGTGTGGTGGGTCGCACGGACTGAACGACGCTGCAGGCGTAGTAGTGACTACGTCGAAGCGGTGTGAGGGAGTACGGCCCGCTACAGCGAGCGGATCGGCGGCCGCAGCAGAAGGTTGGTGAGAAATGCGGGCTATCGTCGCCAGATCCAGATCAATGCCGCGACGACGGCGATGCCCAGCAGGCGCCGCGGCCCGCTCACGAAGACCACCGCACCGTTGACGATCATGAACAGGAACGCGCCGCGCACCGCGGGCGTCCACGCGGACGCTCGCCGCGCGTAGCTTGCCGGCAGCGCCTGCCACCAGGCGGCTTCGCCGATCCAGAGCAGCGTGAAGGCGTAGTTCACCCAGAGGCCGATGCCCGTGGCCACGCCGAAGAGCGCTTCGGTCTGCATCCCGGTATAGGCGTATGCCGTAGCGTGACTCCAGCCGTGGTACGCGCCGAAGGCTGCGGCGACGTGCGCCAGGTAGCAGGCCGCGCCGAGCAGCCAGACCGGCCTGGACCATGGCCGCGTCGGCTGGCGCGTCCGGCCGTACTCACCGGCGGTGTACAGGAACAGCGCAGCCCAGATGGTGATGATCGTCGTCAGAACAGCTTCACCTGGACCTGCTCGCCCTTCTCGACGATGTCGGTCTGGGCCGGGATCTCGATGTAGCCGTCGGCCTGCGACATGCTCGTGATGTCGCCCGAAGCCTTGAACGCCGGCACGGCCTCGCCGCCGATCAGGCGCACCGTGTAGAACTGGTGCCGTCCGGTCGTCGAGACGATGCGCTGCGCCGCCGGAGCGGAGACGCTGCGCGGCTGGTGCGGCGGGAGGTGCGCCATTCGCCGCAGCAGGGGCACCAGCAGCATGTAGGCGTTGGAGAGGCACGAGGTGGGGTAGCCCGGCATCCCGAAGACCGGTTTTCCGTCGATATGTCCGAAAACGGTCGGCTTTCCCGGCTTGACCGCGATGCCGTGAAACAGCACCTCGCCCCGCCGCAGGAGCAGGTCGAGCATGAGATCCCGCTCGCCGACCGAGCTGCCGCCCGAGAAGACGAGCACGTCGGCGTCGCGGCAGCCGTCGAGCGCGGCGTCGAGCGCCTCCAGCGTATCCGCGGCCGTCGGGTAGCCTGCCGCCCGCCCGCCGTGCTGCTCGGCTACGGCGCCGACCGAGAATCGGTTGATGTCGTATATCTGGCCCGGACCGAGCGGCTGGCCCGGCTCGATGATCTCGTTGCCAGTCGACAGGATGGCCACCTCGGGGCGGTCGAAGATGTCGACCTCGGCGATGCCGAGCGCAGCGATCGACCCCAGGCGGCTGGGGGTCAGCAGGTCGCCGCGCGCGAGCAGCGCCTGGCCGACCGCGATGTCGGCGGCGCGCCGCCCGACGTGCTGCCGGGGGTAGACCGGCGTGTAGACACGTACGCCGCCGTCCGGCGCCCGGTCCGTCTGCTCGACCATCACTACCGCGTCGGCGCCGTCGGGCATCGGGGCGCCCGTGGCGATCTGCGTGCAGTCGCCGCGTTCGAGGCGCCTGGTTGGTACGCTCCCGGTATGCACGGACTCGATGCAGCGCAGCGTGCGCGGCGCTTGGCCGCCGGCGCCGAACGTATCCTCGGCAATCACAGCGAACCCGTCCATGGCGGCGCGGTCGAACGGCGGCACGTCGACGCCGGCAACCACGTCCGCCGCCAGCACCCGGCCGTTCGCCTCCGTCAGAGGCGCGCGCACCGTGCGCTCGATCGGTCGCGCCGCGGCCGTGACGATGCCGAGCGCCTCGTCGAGCGGAATGGTCTTCCGGATCGGCCGCATGCTCGCTTGTTCGGTCACCGTCGCGCCTCGCGGACCATGTGGCCGAGCTCCGGCACGATCAGCCTTGTCATCGCCAGGCGCACCGCGTGCTCGGAGCCGGGCACGCTGATCACGATCGTCCCGCCGGCGAGCCCCGCGCAGGCGCGGCTCAGCATCGCCGCCGGCCCGATCTCCTGGAAGCTCAATGCGCGGAAGAGCTCGCCGAAGCCGTCGATCCGTTTCTCGAGCAGCGTGGAAACCACTTCGTAGGTACCGTCGCGGCGGGTGATGCCGGTGCCGCCGGTCGTGATGACCACGTCGACGTCCGCGGCGCCGATGCCGGCCCTGACGGCGTCCCGGACGCGGTCCGGATCGTCCGGGACTATCGTCCTGGCCGCGACATCGTGCCCCGCCTGTTCCAGCAGCTCCACGATGGCGCCGCCGCCACTATCGGTTTCCGCCGTCCGGGTATCGCTCACCGTCACGACGGCGCAGCGAATGGTCCGCGGCGCCGCGGCGCGGTGAGCGGTGTGGCTCACGCGCGGAATTATAGCAACGCGCCGCGACGCACCCCGGATCCGGCCGCCGACCGGGTTGCCCGCCGCCGGGGATGCTCGTACCATCGGGGCGTGCCGGCGCACCGTACCCGGTCGTCACCCCGGCGGCTGCCCACCGCGGCGCTTGCCCTCCTGCTCGCCGCGCTGTTGCTCGGCGGCGTCGGCGGGCAGCAAAACGGCGGACTCGACGCGGACGCGCGCCGTTGGGTGGACGACACGCTGCAGCGGCTGACGCTGGACGAGAAGATCGGCCAGTTGCTGGTGCCGTCGTTCCGCGCGGCCTACACCAGCAGCGACAGCGAGACGTACGACGAGCTGGCGGCGTTGGTCAGCGACCACCGCGTCGGCGGCCTGCTCATGTTCGGGGCCCGCACGCCGCAACCGAGGGTCCTGCTCAATCCGAATTATTCGCGCAGCACCCTCGGCCGGCCGCTCGACGGCGCGTCGCTCATCAACCGCCTGCAGGCGGCCGCGCCGGTGCCGCTGCTCGTCGCGGCCGACTTCGAGACGGGCGCCGGATTCCGGCTGGAGGGCGCCACCGCCTTTCCGCCGGCCATGGCGTTCGGTGCGGCGGGCGACCCGCGCCTGGCGTTCGAGGCGGGCCGCATCACCGCCGCCGAGGCGCGCGCCATGGGCGTGCACGTCAACTTCGCGCCGGTCGTCGACGTGAACAACAACCCCCGCAATCCGGTGATCAACATCCGCTCGTTCGGCGAGGATCCGGCGCGGGTCGGCGAGCTGGCGGTGGCCTACGTCGAAGGGCTGCGGGCGGGCGGCATGCTCGCCACGATCAAGCACTTCCCGGGCCACGGCGACACGGACGTGGACTCCCACATCGGGCTGCCGATCATCAACCACCCGCGCGAGCGCCTCGACCGCATCGAGCTGGTCCCGTTCCGGGCCGGCATCGCCGCCGGGGCGAACGCCGTGATGACGGCCCACATCGAGCTGCCGGCACTCGACCCAACGCCCGCTACCCCGGCCACGTTCAGCCGGGTCATCGTGGAGCAACTACTGCGCGACGAACTGGGATTCGACGGCCTGGTGTTCACCGACTCGATGCGCATGCGCGCGGTGTCGGAGATGGTATCGCCCGGCGCCGCCGCGGCGCGCGCGGTGGCCGCCGGCCACGACATCGTGCTGCACTCGCCGGACGACGTCGCGGCGATTGCCGGCATCCAGGCCGCCGCCGCCGCCGGTGATCTCTCGGAAGAGCGAATCGACCAATCGGTCCGGCGCATCCTGAGCGCCAAGGCGCGCCTGGGTCTCCATCGGCAGCGGGCCGTGAGCCTGGATGCGTTGCCGGACGTGGTCGGCACCCGTGCGCACGCGGCGGTGGCGCGGGAGGTCGGCGAGCGCTCGCTGACGCTCATCAAGGACGACCGCTCGACCGTGCCGCTGCCGGCGCCGCGGGACGCGTCCTTGCTGTACCTGTCGGTGCTCGACTATCCGGCGGGCTGGGGCATCGGCTCGCCGAGCCGCACGTTCATTCCCGAGCTGGAAGCGCGCTGGCCGAACGTCACCGCGATCGAGCTGTCGGACCGCACGCCGCTGTCGGAGATCCAGCTCGTGCGCGAGACCGCCCGGCGCTACGATGCGGTTGTCGCCGGCGTCTTCGTGCGCACGGCGGCGTTCAGCGGCCGCATGGACCTGGCGCCCGCGCTCGCCGAGCTGCTGGTCGAGCTCGGCCGCGATACCGCGGAGACGGGCCAGCCGTTTGTGACCGTCATGTTCGGCAACCCGTACGCCGCCGCCTTCCTCGCGGACCTGCCGGCGATCCTGCTGACCTACGGTTTCTACGACCTGGCCGAAGCGACCGCCGTCCGGGCGGTGGCGGGGGAGATCCCCATCCGCGGCCGGCTGCCCGTCTCGCTCGGCGACGCGTTCCCGCTGGGCCACGGCCTCGACCGGAGTACCGCGGTCCCCTGATTCGGAGCCGGCATCCCGCCATGGCCAGACCCGACATACCGGCGAGCGGCAAGGCGATTACGGCCGACTGGATGCGACGGGCGCTGCGCGCCGGCGGCGCTTCGGATGTGCCGGCGATACAGCAGGTCGCGGTCGAGGACATCGGCTCGGACATGGGCCTGATGGCGGAGATCGTGCGCTGCCGGCTGGTCTGGTCCGAGCCGACGGACGCCGTTCCCGCAAGTGTTATCGTCAAGCTGCCCAGCCCGGCGGAGCGGAGCCGCCGGTTGAGCAGGCTGCAGGCGCTATACAAGCGGGAGTACGCCTACTACCGGCATGTCGCACCGCAGGGTGCAATGCGCTCCCCGCGCCTGCTGTACGGCGACTACGAGGAAAAGAGCGACCGGTTCGTCCTGGTGCTGGAGGATCTGGGCGGCATGCACACCGGCGACCAGCTTGCCGGCGCCACGGCCGACGAGGCCCGCAGCGCCATCCGGGCCGTTGCGCGCCTGCACGGACGCAACTGGAACGCGGTCGGCCAACCGCCGCTGTCCGGATTCCACGACGTCGGCAGCCCGAAGAACCGGACGGTGGTGCAGATCATCTTCCTGGCGTACCTCGTCCCCACCCTCGAGCATTTCGGCAGCTTCTTCTCGGACGAGATGCGCGCGCTGGTCGAAGCGTACGGGCCGCGGGCGGCGGACCACCTGGCCGACCTCCGCGCCACGCCCCAGACGTTCGTTCACGGTGACTACCGGCTGGACAACATGTTCTTCGACGCCGGAGCCGCGAGCGATGCCGCGGTCGTGGACTGGCAGGTCAGCGGGCTCGGCAACGGCCTGTACGATGTCGCGTACTTCATGGGCGGCAGCGTGCCGACGGATATTCGACGCGAGATTGAGCGGGATCTCCTGGCCGAGTACGCGGAGATAGTCCGCGGCATGGGAGCGCGCGACTTCACTTTCGACGACTGCTGGCGGCTCTATCGGCAGAACATGCTCGCCTGCTTTCTGATCATGATCATCGTGTGCGGCGGGCTGGACCTCGACGATGCGCGCATGCGCCGGCTGGTCGAGACCGGCATGCGCCGCACGCTGGCGGCCATGGAGGACCTTGACGCGGCCGAATTCCTGCCCGCCCCGCGGCCGGTACTGAGCCCGTCGAACCTGTTCTCGAGCCTGTCCCGCCTTGCGTATCGCGGGTACCGCACGCTCCGCTAGCCGGTCGCAGACAGCCAGTGTCGACGGTGCAACCCTACGACCAACTCTCCGGGCGGCAGCGCGCCCTGACCATGGGCGTCGTCATGCTGGCGATGTTCCTGGCTACGCTCAGCCAGATGAGCCTCGCCACGGCGATGCCGGTCATCGTCGCCGACCTGGGGGGATTCGACCGCTACACGTGGGCGGCAACCTCATACCTGGTGGCGGCCACGGTCGCGATTCCGATCGCGGGCCGCCTGGCCGACATCCACGGCCGCAGGATCTTCTTCGTGCTGGGCCTGTCCATCTTCATCGCCGCCTCGGTGCCGGCCGGGCTGAGCCAGACCATGACGCAGCTCATCTGGTTCCGCGCCCTGCAGGGCATCGGCGGCGGCATCATCATGTCCAACAGCGCGGTGGCCGTGGCCGACCTGTACGCGCCCGAGGAGCGCGGCAAGTACGTGGGGCTGCTGGGGCTCGTCTACGCGGTCGCCGCGGTCGCCGGTCCGGTGCTTGCCGGCGTCATCACCGACAGCGTGTCCTGGAGCTGGATATTCCTCGTCAACGTGCCGCTCGGAATCCCGGTGCTGCTGCTGCTCGTGCGGTTCTTCCCGCGCATTGCGCCCGCGGCCGAGAACCGCGGGCTTGATTATCCCGGCATCGTCACGCTGACGCTGGCGGTGGTGTCCGTGATGTCCGCGCTGTCGCTGGCGGGCGAGCGCTACGCCTGGGCCTCGCCGCAGGTGGCCGGACTGCTGGCGTTCGGGCTGGCGATGAGCGCCGCGTTCGTCGCCGTCGAGTCGCGGTCCGCGTGTCCCATCATGCCGCTGGAGATATACCGCATCCGGATGGTCGCGGCGTCGGTGGCCGTCACGTTCCTGACCTGCTTCGGGCTGTACGGGACCATCCTGTTCACGCCGCTGTTCTTCCAGGGCGTGCAGGGGACGTCGGCTACGGGGAGCGGCGTGTTCCTGACGCCCATCATGCTTGGCATGGTGGTCGGCGCCGTCGTGTCGGGCCAGCTCCTCTCCAGAACGGGCGCACGCTACCGGCTGCAGGCAGTGGTGAATACCGGCTTGATGACGGCGGGCCTGTATCTGCTCTCCACCATGAATCAGGAGACCGGCTATCTCCAGGCCATCGGCTACATCGTGATCATGGGCCTGGGCATGGGCGGCACGCTCACGACGCTGGGCGTGGCGGTGCAGAACTCGGTCCCGTTCGCGCTGGTGGGAATCGCCACGTCCACGCTGCATTTCTTCAGGCTCGTCAGCGGCGCGGCGGGCCTCGCGGTGCTGGGCGGCGTGTTGACGACGCGGTTCTCGGCCAGGGTCGACCAAGCGGTTCCCGGCAGCGTGGGCGACGTGCTCTCCGCGGGCGAGCTCGACGCCATCAAGGACAACCCGCGGGTGCTGCTGGACCCGTCGGCGACCGAGGGGCTGCGGTCCGCCTTCGCGGAGGCCGGAGCGGACGGCGCGCGACTGGCGGACACGTTTCTCTCCGCGCTGAGCGCCGCGCTCGGCGGCGCGATGGAAGACGTCTTCACCCTCACCGCGGCCGTGGTGGGCCTGGCGGTGGTCGCCGCGCTGTTCATGCGGGCCAATTCGCGCTGATCGCGGCCGTCAGCGCGCCGCCTGCGCCATCACCAGCTCCGACGGCCCCGGCAGCCCCAGCGTCTTCCGGATCGCCCCGAGCGCACCCACGTGGTACGCCTCGTGGAATGCGGAGAAGACGACAGCGTCAAGGACCGGGCGGCCGCCGTGGGGTCCGCCCTCGACGGTGCGGCGGATTGTCGCCTCGCTGGCGCCTTTCAGGGCTGCATCGAGGTCGGTCGCGACCCGCCGCCAGTGCTCGAGGAACTCGGCCACGGTCGGGTAGCCGGCGCCGTCCGTCGCGCTGGAGGTGGCGAACGCCTCGCGGAACGGGCTTTCCCGCGGCGTCCCGAGCAGGGCGATTAGTTGGCAACGGTGTTCGAGGATGTGGCCCACCTCCCAGGCAATCGACGGTCCCTCGCCGCCGCGCGTGCGCTGCCGCGCCAATTCGTCGGTGAGGTCGCCGAGGACGAGCGGTACGAGCATGTTGGTCAGGGCCAGGCTGCCGGCCGCGGATTCAAGTGCCGGGATCATTCGTGTGTCCTCCTCGCATGCGGTGTGCGCTACGTGTTCGGTTGCCGGCCGGCGTCCGCCCGCCCGCGGCCGATGCGCGTCACGACGCCGGATTCCCCGTCGACCCGCAGCCGGTCGCCGTCGGCGATGAGGCGCATGGCGTCGCGCACGTTGACCACGGCCGGCAGCCCGAACTCGCGGGCCACGACGGCGCCGTGCGACAGGTAGCCGCCCGTCTCCGTCACCACCGCGGAGGCGCGCAGGAACAGCGGCGTCCAGCCGGGGTCGGTGGAGGGCGCCACCAGCACGTCGCCCCGGCGCATCCGGCCGCCGTCATGGGGCGTGCGCAGCACGCAGGCGACGCCTTCGGCAGCGCCCGCGGCCGCCGCGACGCCGGGCCACTCGTCGCCGTCCGCCACCGGCTTCGCCGCCAGGGCGGAGTGCGGGCGCGGGGCCGCGCCGGGCGGTTCCTCGACCACCCCGGGCAGCTCCAGTTCCTGCTGCGCGGCGAGGCTCGCGGCGCGGTCGGCCACCAGTGAGCCCGCGCCCGTTCCGTCCCAGGTCCCGGTCAGCCGCGCTTCGACCTCGAAGAGGCTCAGGTGAAAGACGTCGTGCGCGGCGGCGATATGGCCGGCTGCCTGCATGCGCCTGCCCACTTCGAGGCAAAACCGCCGGATGAGCGCAATGGCCGCCGCCGAGCCCGACTTGGCGTTTTCCCGCAGCGCGGCGCCGAGTCGGGCTCGCGCCAGGACCCGCCGCGCGACGGGGCGGAGGAGAGCGGGCAACGCCGCCAGCTCCGATTCCGCCTGCCGCCGCACGTCGACCGCGCGCGACCGATGGTCACGCGCCGGCGCGTTGTCGACCTGGAAACGCACCTGCTCGAGCACGTAGCCCGGATCTTCGGCCCAGCGCGTGCTGGCGAGCTCCATCTCGAACACCGCCCGGTGGCCGAAGCGATCGAGGTAGTCCTCCATGGCGATCCGGAAGGGGGCATCCGCGGGCAGCGCCTTCCACGCGAGCGGGTCCGGATCCCGCAACGCGGCCGCCGCCGCGGCGTCTGCGGCGGCGCTCTCGGCGAGCTCCCGGATGCGAAACCCGTGCTCGGCGCTGGCCACGTCTCCCGACGCGGCCAGGAGACGGGAGACCAGCGACCTGGCCGCACTGCGCCTCGCCAACTGGAGGACCGACTCGAGCACCCGTGCCCAGACGGCGCAGTAGGTTGCGGCGAGTTGCAGCACCGGCTGGTACGTGGCGCCCAGTGACTGCAGTTCCCGGAAACGCGCCCGCAGCGCGTCGTCGCTAAGATTCGAGAGATCGACCGCGCGGCTCTCCCTGGCCCGCGCGACCAGCGCGTCAATCTGCCCGGGGGCGCCCCGGCGGAACCGCCGGAGTCTGTTGACCAGTCTGAATCGCCGCCGCACACGGGCCAGGCCGGCGCGGCCGCGCAGGGCCCCGCGGTCCGGTACCGGGATCTCCGGCTGGTATCCGCCGAGGGTGAGGTTCGCGTCCGCGGGCGAGATGCCGAGCGAGTCGTAGAGGCTCCATTGCAGGCTGTCGAGATCGAAGTAGGGCCGCCCGCCGAAGCGGCGCATCACCTGCATGCCGCACGGCAGCGGATATTCCACGAGCTGAGCCGAGGCGTAGACGATGGCCTGCGCGTTCGCATCCAGCATCGACCAGGTGGCCATGGTCAACGGGCGCGGCAGGGAGTCCCGGATGTTGCCGTCCGACCACGTCGGGACCTTTGCGGGAACGCCGGGGAAGGTCCAGCGCGGCAGCCGGGTGACCGGGCGCGACTGCAACATCCAGAACGTCCGGCCGTCGTAGGCCCACTCCACGTCCTGCGGCGTGTCGCCATCGCCGAGGGACCAGTGGACCCGCACGACGACGCCCGCCAGCGCTTCGATCTCCCGATCGTCGAGGATGGCGGCTTCGCCGGTGTCGTCCAGGCGCGTGATGGAGGTGTCCAGAACCGACCGGCGCACCGCGTACTGCTGCGGCGCGACGGCGCCCCGGACGACGTCCTCGCCCGTACCGGCGGCCAGCTCGATCGTCACGACCTGCCGTTCCCCCGTCACGGGATCGCAGGAAAAGGCGACGCCGGCCGCCGCCGGGCCGTCGCGCGGGTCGCCGACCATCTCGCAGATGACTACCGCGCACGGCGTGGCGTCGTCGCCGACGCCCGCCCGCCGCCGGTAGGCGACGGCGCGCGGGGTCCACAGCGACGCGAAGCAGCGCGCCACCGCCGCGCACACCGCGTCGAAACCCGTCACGCCGAGATAGCTCTCGTGGATACCGGCGAACGCCGTGTCGGCGCCGTCCTCCGCCACGGCAACCGGTCGGTCGGCCAGCCCGGACTCGTCGAGAAACCGGCCCACCGCAGCGCGGGCGGCGGGGGACAGGCCCTTCCGGATGACGAGGTCGCGGAGCGCGGCGAGTTGCGCATCCACGTCGTCGCTGCCGATCTCGTCCAGGGTCACCGCCGCGAGGGGGGCGGCCAGGGCGGCGACGTCCGGCGCGCGGAACAGCTCGGCGTAGACGGACGCGGGAACGACGCCGCCGGGCGGAACGGCGAACCCGTAGCGGACGAGACGGGCGAGGTTCCAGCCCTTGCCCCCGGCCACGTCGGAGCCGGCCGCGAACGCCTCGTCCCAGGTCAGCAACTGGTCGTTCTGGTCCGCTCCTGGGCTTGGCGGTACGAGCTTCGGCATAGGGAAACAATGATTGTAGCGTTCCCGCCGCGCCGCCAGGCGTTCGGACTCCAGCCCGGTCTCGTGCGCATGACCGTGGCCGGCCAGGATTGACCGACCCCGGTCCACGTCAGGTGTTAGCTACACGTGTAGCTGTCATGCTATACATATCGTTATGGCGCTCAACATCCGAAACGCTGAAGCAGAGCAGTTGGCCGGTGAACTGGCGCGGTTGACCGGCCAGACGAAGACCAAAGCGGTCACGGACGCCATTCGGCACCATCTGGAACGACTGCGACGAGAACAGTCCGGCCGGACGCTGGCCGACGAGCTCGACGAGCTCGGGCGGCGGTGCGCCAGTCTCCCCGTGCGTGATGGGCGGCCCGCGGACGAGCTGCTCGGGTATGACGAGCACGGCCTGCCCCGCTGATGGTCATCGACACCTCGGCCTTCCTCGCAATCCTGCAAGACGAGCCGGACCGCCCCGCGTTCACTCAGGCGATCGCGGCGGCGGCGGTGCGCCGTACTTCGGCCGCCACCTTCCTGGAAGCCTCGATGGTCCTGGAGGCCCGCCACGGGGCGGACGGGGTGCGGTTGCTCGATCTATTGATCGACTCCGCCGGCATCG
>JAGWAI010000036.1 GCA_021296485.1 Acidobacteriota bacterium | reverse complement strand
GACGGCCCGCGCGGCCGGCGATGACAGGCTCGACATGGGTGCGACCGATTATAGCCCGCGCCTCGTCGGAGGCCGGGGGTTTGGGGCGCAGCCCCAACTAGCCGATGCCGCTATACTGCGGCCCGATGCCCAATACCCGCGCCCGCGCCGCGCTGGGCGCCGCCATCCTCTGGCTTGCGGGCGCCGGCTGCGGCTCCCCGCCGCCGGAGTCCGCGGCGGAGCCGCGCGAGCGCGGGCAGCACCGCCATCTGCTGATCGTCCTCGACGGCCTGCGTCCCGACTACGTAACGCCCGAGCTGATGCCCAACCTGCACGCGCTCGGCGCGCGCGGCGTCGTCTTCACGGACCACCACTCGGTCTATCCCACCGTGACGCGCGTGAACGCCGCGTCCATATCCACCGGCGCCTACCCCGAGACGCACGGCCTGCTGGGCAACTCCGTCTTCTTTCCGGACGTCGACAACACGCGCTTCCTGAGCACCGGCGAGCGGGACAACTTGCTGCGGATCGAGAGCGCCGAGGGCGGGCGGCTGTTGACGGCGCCGACCCTCGGTGAGCGTCTGGAGGTCGCCGGCCTGCGGCTGCTCGTCGCCAGCGCCGGCTCCACCGGCTCATCGTACCTGCTCAATCACACGGTCGCCGGCGGCGGCGTCATCCACTACGACTACGCGCTGCCCGCGGCGCTCGGTGAAGCGGTGCAAGAGCAGCTTGGTCCGACGCCGCCCGCCGCCATGCCCAACAGCGCCCGCAACCGCTACATCGTCGACGCACTGCTCGACATCGGGCTCGAGCACGTCGATCCGACCGTCGCCATCCTGTGGCTCAGCGACCCGGACACGACCGCGCACGCCCACGGTATCGGACATCCGACATCGATCGCCGCCCTGCGCGCCGTCGACGCGGAACTGGAGCGCATACAGGCCGGGCTGCGGGCCGCCGGCCTCCTGGACGCGTTCAACATCTGGGTAACCTCCGACCACGGCTTCTCCACGCACACCCCCGGTGTCGAGATCGACGCGCTGCTCGCGCCGTTCGCCGGCGAATTGCCGGACGGGTCGCCGCGCGTGGTTGCCGGCGGCGGCGCGATCTACGTGCGGGACGGGGACGCCGCCGCGGTGGCCGGCATCGTCGCGGCGCTTCAGGATGCGGACCGGGTCGGCGCCATCTTCACCCGCAACGGGCACGTGCCCGGGACGCTGGCCTTCGACGACGCGCGCTGGGACCATGCACGGTCGGCCGACATTCTGTATTCGCCGGCGTGGTCCGCCGCCGAGAATGCCTACGGCTACCGCGGGGCGGCCGCTTCGTACGGCACCGCCGGCCATGGCAGCGCGAGCCCGTACGACATTCACAACACGCTGATCGCGGCCGGACCCGACTTGAAGGCGGGCATCGAGGTCTCCCTGCCAACCTCCAACATCGACCTGGCGCCGACGTTCCTGTATCTCCTTGGCCTGATCGCCGCGCCGACGATGAGCGGCAGGGTGCTCACGACGGCCATACTCGATGGGCCCGAGCTGGCGGCGGACCGCCGACCGGCGGACTTCACCGTGGAAACCCCGGACGGCCGCTATCGCGCGTCCGCGCAGGTCTCCATCGCTTTCGGCCGTCGCTACCTCGACGCGGCGGCGGCCGAACGTCCGCGCTAGCGCGGGCCGGCTTGACGGCAGCCGGCCGCCTGAGGGAGAATGTCTGCCGATGCGCACGCGAACGCGCGGCGGAATTGGTTGTTGTTGCTGCTGTATGGCGGCCCGCACGGGCCCCCGCGCCGCCGGTCGTGTTGCGTTGACGATGCCAACTGAACAGTAAGAACACCCATTCGACGCACAAGACTGAAGGCCCGGGAGGCAAGCGCTTCCCGGGCTTTTTTTTGACTTCATGGATTACGGTCCCATTCTGATCGGCCTGCTGGTCGGCATTGTGGTCGGCGCCACCTCCACCGGCGGAGGCGCGCTGCTGACCCCGGCGCTCGTGCTGATCGCCCGCGTTCCCGTGGCCACTGCCATTGCTTCCGACGTCCTGATCGCCAGCGGCATGAAGCTTTTCGGCGGCGGCATTTACGCGCTGCGGGGCGAGGTGCACTGGCAGACGGTCGGCCGGCTCGCGTCCGGTTCGGTCGTGGGTGCGGTAGCGGGCATCTGGCTGTTGAACCGCATTCCGGTCGCGGCGCTCGATGCCTATCTCGCCCGCGCGCTCGGTATCGTCCTGATCGTCGCGGGCGCGGCGCTGGTGCTGCGGCTGACCGTCGGCGCCCGCAGCCACCCGCAGCGCACGCCGCGCTGGCAGGTCACCGTGCTGGTCGGCCTGGCGACCGGAATGCTCGTCAGCATGACCAGCATCGGCAGCGGATCGATCCTGCTATGCGTGCTCGCGCTCTACTACCCGCTGAGCGCCACCACGATTGTCGGTACCGATCTGGTGCACGCGCTGGTGGTCTCGTTGGTGGCCACCGCGGGCCACTCGCTCGCGGGACGCGTAGACGTGGCGCTGGCCGCAACGGTGCTGGTCGGCGCCGTGCCGGGCGTGCTGATCGGCGCGCGCATGGCCGTCGCCGTTCCCGAACGCGTACTGCGGGCCGGCCTGGCCGCGGTGCTGATCACCATCGGCCTGCAGATGGCCATTTTCACAACCTCGCCCGCGCACGCCGAACCGGCCGCGCCGGCCACCCCGGAAGGAAGAGTCTCGTGGATCATGCAGCCGTAACCGCCGACCTTGAAGCCGGCCACGCCCGTCTCGCCCGCTGGGCCGCGGAGCTGGAGGAGTGGACGGCCGCCGACATCCTCACGTGGGCGGCCGACCAGTACGCCGATCGGCTGACGTTCGCCACCGGCTTCGGCCCGGAGGGCTGCGTGCTCATCGACCTGATCGGGCGGCGGCGGCTGCCGATCGACATCTTCACCCTCGATACCGGGCTGCTGTTCCCGGAAACCCATGACCTGTGGCGGCGGCTGGAGGATCGCTACGACCTGCGGATTCGCAGCGTGACGCCGGCGCTGTCGGTGGAGGGCCAGGCCGCGGCGCATGGCGACCACTTGTGGGAGCGGCAACCGGAGCACTGCTGCGGCATGCGCAAGGTAGTGCCGCTGAAGCAGGAGCTGGCGCGGGTTGACGCCTGGATCACCGCTATCCGCCGCGACCAGACCCCGCAGCGGGCCGGCGCGCTCGTCGTGGAACCGGACGCGAAGTTCGATATCGCCAAGGTCAATCCGCTCGTCCGCTGGACCAAGCGGCAGGTCTGGGCGCACATCCTCGAGCACGACGTGCCGTACAACCCGCTTCACGACCGCGGCTACCCCAGCATCGGCTGCGCCCCCTGCACGAGCGCCGTCAAGCCGGGCGAGGACGACCGCGCCGGCCGCTGGCGCGGCTCGGAAAAGACCGAGTGCGGGCTGCACGGACCCGCACAACCGGCGGCGCTGACCACGGCGTAGGCGACCTGCCCAAGCACTCAGCCACTATTTCCACGGCACAGCATCCGATCGCCCCAATGTATTCGTTTTACTAATACTCCAAGTTCACCCTATTAGCGGCGGTGTGATACAGTGGGCGGCTCGATGCATCTTGAGGCGCTCAGCATCTTCTGCGACGTCGTCCGACATCAGAGCTTTTCGCGGGCCGCTGCGGCCAATGCGATGAGCCAGTCGGCAGCCAGTCAGGCTGTACGACAGATCGAGAATCGCCTCGGCGCGCAACTCATCGATCGGTCCAAGCGGCCGTGGCGGCTGACGTCGGAGGGCAAGGAGTTCTTTCAGGGCTGCCAGGAGATCATCGAGCGCTACAACGAGCTCGAGGACGCGGTGCGGCGGCGCCAGGAGCCGGCCGGCTACAAGGTCCGGTTGGCGTCGATCTATTCGATTCCGCTGCACGATCTGAACGAATACGTCGAGCGCTTCAACCGCCTGGCGCCCGGCGCGTCCGTCGAGATCGAGTACATGCACCCCGACCGGGTGTACGGCCACATCCTGAGCGACCAGTCGGACCTCGGGCTCATCTCGTTCGCGAACCCGGGCCGCGGCCGCGGCCTCACGGTCATCCCGTGGCGCAACCAGACCATGGAAGTGGCGTGCCGCCCGAGTCACCGCATCGCGCGGCTGCACCGCGAGCAGCGCGGCGTCGACCCGCGGGACCTGGCCCGGGAACCGTTCGTCACATTCGATCGCGGGCTGGCGGTGCGGCGCGAGATCGACCGTTTTCTGCGGCGGCACGAGGTCGATGTGGCCGTGTCGGCGGAGTTCGACAACATCGAGAACATCAAGCAGGCGGTGGAGGACGGCGCGGGCATCGCGATTCTGCCGGCGCATACCGTGCGGCAGGAGGTGCGCCGGCGCGCGCTGGTCAGCGTGCCGTTCCGGCTGCCGGCCGACAGCGAGCAGCTGGTCCGTCCCCTCAGCATCGTTCACCGCCGGAAGCGACGCCTGAATCCGGCGGTCATGGAATTCATCAAGCTGCTGTGCGCAGACGAGGATTCGGAGCCGACCGTCAAGCGCGCGCCGGGGGAGCCCAGAGCCCGACTGCGCCGCGGCCTGTCGGACCGGACCCGGTCGCGGCAGGAGAGCGCGGCAAGCGCACCCCAGGGGCGAATGGCATGAGCAAATTACAGGTAGCCCCGCAGGGCCTCTACGACCCGAGCCAGGAACACGACTCGTGCGGCGTGGGATTCGTCGTCGACATCAAGGGCCGCCGGTCGCACCGGATCGTCCGGCAGGCGCTCGAGGTGGTCATCAACCTGCTGCACCGCGGCGCGTGCGGCTGCGAGACAAACACCGGCGACGGCGCCGGCATGTTACTGCAACTGCCGCACCGCTTCTTCCGCAAGGAAGCGCGCGAGCTCGGCATCGATCTGCCGGCGCCGGGCGAGTACGGCGTGGGCATGGTGTTCCTGCCGCGCGACCGCGTCCAGCGCGCGCAGATCGAGGATCTGTTCGCGCATATCGTTGCCGAGGAAGGCCAGCGCGTGCTCGGCTGGCGCAGCGTTCCGACGGACGACGCGGCGCTCGGCCGCACGGCGCGCAGCGGAGAGCCGGTCATCCGCCAGATCCTGATCGGGCGCGGCGAGGCGCTTGCGGCGCACGCCGACGCCCACGCCCGCTTCGAGCGCAAGTTGTTCGTCATCCGCAAGCGGGTCGCCCGCGCGGTCGAGCGGCTGGCGCTGGCCGAGCGGCACCTCTTCTACGTCGCGAGCCTGTCTTCCAACACCATCGTCTACAAGGGGATGCTGATCGCCGACCAGGTGGAGGGGATGTTCCCCGACCTCTCGGATCCGGACGTCGAGTCGGCCCTGGCGCTCGTGCACCAGCGCTTCTCCACCAACACGTTCCCGTCCTGGCCGCTCGCCCACCCGTACCGCTATGCCGCCCACAACGGGGAGATCAACACGCTGCGCGGCAACATCAACTGGATGCGCGCGCGCGAGGCGCTGTGCCGCTCCGACCTGTTCGGCGACGATCTGGGCAAGCTGTTCCCGCTCATCCGTGAAGGCCAGAGCGACACCGCCACGTTCGACAACGTGCTCGAGTTCCTGGTGCTGACCGGCCGGCCGCTGGCGCATGCCGTGCTGATGATGATTCCGGAACCGTGGAGCAACCACGAATCGATGAGCGCGGAACGGAAGGCGTTCTACCAGTACCACGCGTCGCTAATGGAGCCGTGGGACGGACCGGCATCCATCGCCTTCACGGACGGCACGGTTATCGGTGCGGTCCTCGACCGCAACGGCCTGCGCCCCTCGCGCTACTACGTGACCCGGGACGACATGGTGATCATGGCGTCCGAGGTGGGCGTGCTCGACGTGCCGCCGGAGAACGTGCTGGTGAAGGAGCGCCTGCACCCGGGCCGCATCTTCCTGGTCGACACCGCCCAGGGCCGCATCATCGACGACGAGGAGATCAAGGCGGGGCTCGCCGCGGAGCACCCCTACGGCGCGTGGCTGGACCGGGAACTGGTGCACATCAGCGACCTGCCCCCGGCCACCGGCGAGCCGGTACCGTCCCACGACACCATTCGGCGCCGCCAGCGCGCGTTCGGGTACACCGAGGAAGACCTGCGGATCATCGTCGGCCCGATGGCCGAGCGCGGCCTCGAGCCGATCGGCTCCATGGGCACCGACACGGCCCTGGCGGTGCTGTCCGACCGTTCGCGGCTGCTCTACGACTACTTCAAGCAATTGTTCGCGCAGGTCACCAACCCGCCGCTCGACGCCATTCGCGAGGAGCTGGTGACCGACATGTGCTCGACGCTCGGTTCCGAGCGCAACCTGCTGCACCCCGAGCCGGAATCGTGCCACCAAGTGAAGATTGACGACCCGGTCGTCGACAACCACGACCTGGCCACGCTGCGGGCGATGTCGGACCCGGCGTTCCGCTCGGTGACGCTGCCGATGCTGTTCTCCCCCGCCGACGGCGCCGCCGGGCTCGAGCGGGCGATGGACGAGCTGTGCCGGCAGGCCAGCGCGGCCGTTGCCGCCGGCTGCAGCCTGATAGTGCTGTCGGACCGCGGCATCGACCAGGATCGCGCGGCGGTCCCCAGCCTGCTGGCTACTGCAGGCGTGCATCACCACCTCGTGCGCGAGGGCACCCGCACGCGGTGCGCGCTGATCATCGAATCGGGCGAAGCGCGCGAGGTGCACCACATGGCGCTGCTGCTGGGCTACGGCGCCGGGGCAATCAACCCGTACCTCGCCTTCGAGACGCTGCAGGACATGGTGAACGAAGGGCAGCTCGACGCCGCCGACCACGACGCGGCCGTGCGGGCGTATATCAAGGCCTGCACCAAGGGCGTCCTCAAGGTGATGTCCAAGATGGGCATCTCGACCCTGCAGAGCTACCGCGGCGCCCAGATATTCGAGGCGGTCGGACTCGACAAGGCGTTCGTCGACCGCTACTTCACTTGGACCGCCTCGCGCGTCGGCGGCATCGGCATCGAGACGGTGGCCGACGAGGTGGTGCGCCGCCACCGCCAGGGCTATCCGAAGCGCGGGCCGGCTGACGGCCAGCTCGAAACCGGCGGCGAGTACCAGTGGCGCCGCGACGGCGAGTTCCACCTCTTCAACCCGGAGACCGTCTTCAAGCTGCAGCACGCGTCGCGCAGCGGCCAGTACGCGATCTATCGGGAATACGCCGAGCTCGTGAACGACCAGAGCCGCCAGCGGGCGACCCTGCGCGGCCTGTTCACGCTGCGGGGGGACGCCGAGCCGCTGCCGCTCGAGGAGGTCGAGCCGGTCGAGAGCATCCTGAAGCGCTTCGCCACCGGCGCCATGTCGTACGGTTCGATCAGCCGCGAGGCGCACGAGACCCTGGCCATCGCGATGAACCGCCTGGGCGGCAAGTCGAACACCGGCGAGGGGGGCGAGGATTCGGCGCGCTACACGCCCGATCCGAACGGCGACCAGCGGCGGAGCGCCATCAAGCAGGTGGCGTCGGGCCGCTTCGGCGTGACCAGCGAGTACCTGGTCAACGCCGACGACATCCAGATCAAGATGGCGCAGGGGGCCAAGCCCGGCGAAGGCGGCCAGCTGCCGGGATTCAAGGTGTACCCCTGGATCGCCAAGGTGCGCTACTCCACCCCCGGCGTGGGCCTCATCTCCCCGCCGCCGCACCACGACATCTACTCCATCGAGGACCTGGCGCAGCTGATTCACGACCTGAAGAACGCCAACCGGCACGCCCGAATCCACGTGAAGCTGGTGGCCGAGGTGGGCGTCGGCACCGTCGCGGCCGGCGTCTCCAAGGCGCACTCGGACGTGGTCCTCATCTCGGGGCACGACGGCGGGACCGGCGCCTCTCCGCAGACGAGCATCAAGCACGCCGGCGTGCCGTGGGAGCTCGGCTTGGCCGAGACGCAGCAGGTGCTGGTGCTCAACGACCTTCGGGACCGCATCGTGGTGCAGGTGGACGGGCAGATGAAGACGGGCCGCGACGTCGTCATCGCCGCCCTGCTGGGTGCGGAAGAGTACGGCTTCTCGACCGCGCCGCTGGTCGTCTCCGGCTGCATCATGATGCGCGTCTGCCACCTCGACACCTGCCCGGTCGGCGTGGCGACGCAGAATCCGGAGCTCCGGAAGCGATTCGCCGGCAAGCCGGAGTTCGTCGAGAACTACTTCCGGTTCGTCGCCGAAGAGGTGCGCGAGCTGATGGCGGAGATGGGCTTCCGCACCGTGGACGAGATGATCGGCCGTGCGGACTGCCTCGACGTCGAAGCGGCGGTCGCGCACTGGAAGGCAAAGGGCCTCGACCTCTCCTCGATACTGCACCAGCCGGACGTCCCGCCGACGGTCGGCCGGCGCTGCGTCCGCGAGCAGGACCACGGGCTCGACAAGGCGCTCGACAACGAGCTGATCCGCCAGGCCAGGCCGGCGCTCGAGGCGGGCACGCCGGTCGAGATAGCGTCGCCGATCCGCAACATCAACCGCACCGTCGGCACCATGCTGGGCGCCGAGCTGACGCGCCGCTGGGGCGCCGCGGGGCTGCCGGACGACACGATCCGGATCCGCTTCAGCGGCACGGCCGGCCAGAGCTTCGGGGCTTTCGTCCCGCGCGGAATCTCGATGACCATTGCCGGAGACGCGAACGACTACGTCGGCAAGGGTCTGTCAGGCGGACACCTGGTGATATACCCGCCGTCGCAGTCGCCTTTCGTGCCGGAGAAGAACATCGTCATCGGCAACGTCGCGCTGTACGGCGCGACGGGCGGCGCGTTGTTCGCGCGCGGCCTCGCGGGCGAGCGGTTCTGCGTGCGCAACAGCGGCGCGCACGCGGTGGTCGAGGGGATCGGCGACCACGGCTGCGAGTACATGACCGGCGGGCGGGCGGTGATCCTCGGTCGCACCGGGCGCAACTTCGCGGCCGGCATGAGCGGGGGCGTTGCCTACGTGCTGGACGTCAACGGCGATTTCGAGAGCCGTTGCAATCCCGGCATGGTCGATCTGGAAGCATTGACGGACGAGGACGCGGCGTTCGTGCGGCGGCTCGTCGGCCGGCACGTCGAGCTGACCGGCAGCACGCCGGGCCGGCAGGTGCTCGACGACTGGACGGCGTACCGGCCGCGCTTCGTCAAGGTGATGCCGCGCGACTACAAGCGGGTGCTGGCCGCGGAAGCGCGCGCGCGGGCCGAATCCAGGGAACCGGCGTTCGCCGAGCTGATCGGCGCCGCGGGCTGATATCGGATACATGGGCAAACTCAAGGGCTTTCTCGAAATCGAGCGGCAGAAGCCGCCCTCCCGGCCGGTCGAGGAACGGCTCCGGGACTGGCAGGAAGTGTATTTGCTGCACCCGACGCCTGACCTGCAGGCGCAGGGCGCCAGGTGCATGGACTGCGGCATCCCGTTCTGTCATCAGGGTTGTCCGCTCGGCAATCTGATTCCGGACTGGAACGACCTGACCTACCGCGCCAAGTGGCGCGAGGCGA
This sequence comes from Acidobacteriota bacterium, assembly GCA_021296485.1. Classification (GTDB taxonomy): domain Bacteria; phylum Acidobacteriota; class Vicinamibacteria; order Vicinamibacterales; family UBA8438; genus JAAXGX01. The sequence continues at coordinate 4,848 of JAGWAI010000036.1, read as the reverse complement.
TCGACCGGCTGCACAAGACCAACAACTTCCCGGAGTGGACGGGCCGGCTGTGTCCGGCGCCGTGCGAGGGCTCGTGCGTGCTGGCCATCGACGACGAGTCGGTGACAATCAAGGCGATCGAGCTCTCGACCGTCGAGCGCGCCTTCGAGGAGGGGTGGATCACGCCCGAGCCGCCCGAGTCGCGGACCGGCAGGAGCGTGGCGGTCGTCGGCTCCGGACCGGCGGGGTTGGCGGCCGCGGACCAGCTCAACCGGGCCGGACACACGGTCACGGTCTACGAGAAATCCGACCGCATCGGCGGGCTGCTGCGCTACGGCATTCCGGAATTCAAGATGGAGAAGCGGTTCCTCAACCGCCGCCTCGACATCATTCGCGCCGAGGGCGTCCGGTTCAGGACCGGCGTCAACATCGGCGTGGATCTCCCGGCGCAGCAGCTCCGGAACGAGCATGACGCCGTTGTGCTTGCCGGCGGCGCGGGCTGGCCGCGCGACCTGAAGGTGCCCGGCCGGGACCTCGGCGGCATCCATTTCGCGATGGATTTCCTGACGCAGCAGAACCACATCTGCGAGGGCGACTCCGTTCCGGCCGACCAGTTCATATCGGCGGAAGGCAAGCGCGTGGTCATCATCGGCGGCGGCGACACCGGGGCCGACTGCCTCGGCACCGTTCACCGCCAGGGGGCGCTGTCCGTGGCGCAGTTCGAGCTGCTCCCGCGTCCGCCGGAGGTCCGCAGCGAGGAGAATCCGTGGCCCACGTGGCCCAACATCTTCCGGGTCTCGGCGGCCCACGAGGAGGGCGGCGACCGGGTGTATGCCGTCTCGACGCAGCGCTTCTCCGGGAATGCCGAGGGGCGCGTGACGGCGCTGCACGCGCACAAGGTCAACATGCGCCGGACCAACGGCCGCCCGACGTTCGAGCCGGTGCCGGACAGTGAATTCGAGATGCCGGTGGACCTGGTCCTGCTGGCCATGGGCTTCCTGGGACCGGACCGCCCCGGCATGCTGGAGGAGCTCGGCGTGAAGCTGACCCCGCGCGGCAACGTGTGGCGCGACGAGAAGTGGATGACGAGCGTGCCCGGCGTCTTCACGGCGGGCGACATGCAGCGCGGGCAGTCGTTGATCGTCTGGGCGATCGCGGAGGGACGGAGCGCGGCCCGCGGCGTGGATGCATTCCTGATGGGCACGTCGGACCTGCCCGCCCCGCTGTAGCGGGTCAACGCGGAAGACCTTTACGAGGACCGTGCACACATCCGATCCGGAACCGCTTGCGCTGCTCGCCGACGTCAACGCGGCGCTCGTCGAAACGCACAACATCCGTGCGGGCCTGCAGCGCGCGCTGCAGATCCTCGCCCAGCAGCGCCGCGTGCTCCAGGCCTCCGTCGTCCTGAAGAGCCCGGACTCGAGCCGGCTGCAGGTCGCGGCGTCGGAAGGGTTGAGCCCCGAAGGACAGCGCGCCACGTGGGCCGTCGGCGAGGGCGTCACCGGCCAGGTCGTCGAGGCGGGGCGGCCCGTCGTCATTCCGCAGGTCAGCCAGGAGCCGACGTTCCTGCACCGCACCGGGCGGCGCAAGCGCAACGGGCGGTCGGACACAAGCTTCATGTGCGTGCCGATTCCGGACGGACAAGACTCCATCGGCGCCTTCAACGTGGACCTCGCGTTCGACAAGAACCGCGATTACGAGCGTGACCTGCGCCTCTTTCAGGTGATGGCGACCATGTTCGCGCAGGCCATACGCCTCAAGCAGCTCATCGAGGCGGAGCGCCAGCGGCTGCTCGACGAGAACGCGCACCTGAAGGAAGAGTTGAAGGAGCGCTACGACTTCTCGCACATCATCGGCACCAGCGGTCCGATGCGGCAGGTGTTCGAGCAGATCAGCCGTGTCGCCTCCACCAACACCACGGTGCTCATCCGCGGGGAGTCGGGCACCGGGAAGGAACTGATCGCGCACGCAATCCATTACAGCTCGGCGCGCGCGAAGAAGCCGTTCATCAAGGTGAGCTGCGCCGCCCTGCCCGATTCGCTGATCGAGTCGGAGCTGTTCGGCTACGAACGGGGCGCCTTCACCGGCGCGCAGGCGCGCAAGATGGGCCGCTTCGAGCTGGCGCACGCCGGCACGCTGTTCCTCGACGAAATCGGCGATATCAACCTTTCCACCCAGGTGAAGCTGCTGCGCGTCCTCCAGGAAAAGGAGATCGAGCGCCTGGGCGGAGTCGACGCCATCAAGACGGACGTGCGGCTGGTTGCGGCGACCAACAGCGACCTAGAGAAGGCGATCGCCGCCAAGACGTTCCGCGAGGACCTGTATTACCGGCTCAACGTGTTCACGATCTTCGTCCCGCCGCTGCGTGAGCGCAAGACCGACATCCTGCTGCTGGCCGACCACTTCATGGAGAAGTACGCCGCCGAGCACGGACGCAGCGTCAAGCGCATCTCCACGCCGGCCATCGACATGCTGATGGCCTACCACTGGCCCGGCAACGTGCGCGAGCTGCAAAACATCATCGAGCGCGCCGTGCTCATCTGCGACGCCAGCGTCGTTCACGGCCACCACCTGCCCCCGACGCTGCAGACCGGTGAAGCGACCGGCACATTCACCGCCCAGTCGCTGTCGGAGGCGGTCGAGGCGTACGAGAAGGACATGATTCAGGATGCGCTCAAGACCGCTCGCGGCAACCGCGTGAAGGCCGCCAAGCTGCTCAACTCCACGCAGCGCATCATCAGCTACAAGGTCAGGAAGTACGGCATCGACTGCCGGCGCTTCCGGTCCTGACCCAAGATCGACATTTTTGTAAATCTGGTAGAAAGCCAGACATGTACGTCGAATTACGGCGTTTCGACGCGACTCTGTACCGCGGCCGCGTACAGCCGATCACGCCGAGCACGCGCACCCATCGATTATCGGCCCAATTTTCCGGCGTCGAAACCGTATCGTCATAACGACATTAACGTCGACGCTCACTCCAGACCTACATATTTGTAGAATAAGGCCCTCTCAAACGGCCGCGGACACGGTCCCGAATCGGCCCTGAATGCGGCACAATCTTGACATTTCCGCCGATCTTAAAGTTGGCCCGAACTTTGCTTATAAAACGCCGGTATCGACATGCAGTGCCACACCCGCCGGGACGGCCGGTGCGGCATTCGGTCACGACCGTATGGGAGAGCGGACATGAAACTGATCACGGCAATCATCAAGCCCCACATGTTGGATGAAGTGCGAAACGCCCTGTCGAAGTCGGGCGTTCAGGGACTGACCGTCACGGAGGTCCGGGGGTTCGGGCGCCAGAAGGGACACACCGAGATTTACCGGGGCGCCGAGTACTCGGTCGACTTCGTCCCCAAGATCAAGGTCGAGATCGTGGTCGACGACGGCCAGGTCGAGAGCTTGGTGTCGACCATTACCGAATCGGCGCGAACCGGCGAGATCGGCGACGGGAAGATCTTCGTCAGCGACATGGGCGAAGCCGTCCGCATCAGAACCGGCGAAGCCGGCGCAGCGGCGCTCTTGCGCCGCGCAACCGCATCAGGAAGGTCGAGGAACGCACTATGAACAAGAACCGAAGCTCCGTCGTCCGCTACCCAACCCTGGCGCTCCTACTGCTGCTGCTGACGCCGTACGTCGCGCATGCGCAGGACGGGCCGTCGGCCGAGATGTTCACCGTCAACAACACGTGGATGCTGGTGGCCACCTTCCTGGTGTTCATCATGCACCTCGGCTTCGCCTGCCTCGAATCAGGCATGACGCAGGCGAAGAACACCGTCAACATCCTGTTCAAGAACACGTCGGTCATCTCGATCGGGCTGATCACGTACGCGTTCGTCGGGTTCAACCTGATGTACCCCGGCGACTTCTCGATCGGCCAGTTCTTCGGCTTCGCCGGATTCGGGCTCGACCCGGGCGCCGAGGGCAACACGGTGGCGTACGCCGACGGGGCCTATACGTACTGGACCGACTTCATCTTCCAGGCGATGTTCGCGGCGACGGCGGCCACCATCGTCTCCGGCGCGGTCGCGGAGCGGATCAAGCTCGGCTCGTTCCTCGCCTTCACGACGATCTACGTGGCGCTGATCTACCCGATTGCCGGCTCGTGGAAGTGGGGCGGCGGCTGGCTCGACCAGATGGGGTTCTATGACTTTGCCGGGTCCACGCTGGTGCACTCGGTCGGCGGCTGGGCCGCCCTGGCCGGAGTCATCCTGCTCGGTCCGCGGCTGGGCAAGTACGCGAACGGCAGGATAAAGGCGATCGCCGGGCACAACATGCCGCTGGCCACCATCGGGGTGTTCCTGCTGTGGCTCGGCTGGTTCGGATTCAATGGCGGTTCCGTGCTCAGCGCCGACCCCGAGCTGGTGTCGCTGGTGTTCGTCACCACGTCGCTGGCCGCGGCCGCCGGCGTGATCGGCGCCATGGCGGCCTCGTGGGGGATTCAGCGCATGCCGGACCTCACCATGATCCTCAACGGTTCGCTGGCCGGCCTGGTCGGCATCACGGCCGGCGCCGATGTCGTCAGCGTCAATTCGGCCCTGTTGATCGGCTTCATTGCCGGCGTCATCGTCGTCGTGTCGGTCATCTTCATCGACCGCGCGCACCTCGACGACCCGGTCGGCGCAATCTCGGTCCACCTCACGTGCGGCATCTGGGGCACGCTGGCAGTGGGCATCTTCAGCGCGGACCACTCCTTCGTCACGCAGGCAATCGGCGTGGTGGCCTACGGCGCGTTCTCGTTCGCCGCGGCGCTCGTTATTTTTGCGGGGATCAAGGCGGTGGCCGGCCTGCGCGTCGGCGAGAACGAGGAACGCTTGGGTCTGGACGTCGGCGAGCACGGCATGGAGGCCTACAGCGGCGTCCGCC
>JAGWAI010000035.1 GCA_021296485.1 Acidobacteriota bacterium | reverse complement strand
TTCTACGAAACCGACTTCTATGCCGGGCTCGGGTTCGGCTTCGCGAACGGTTTCGGCGCCGACGTGACCTATACCGCCTACATGAGCCCGCGCGGGAGCTGGGGCACGGTCAAGGAACTCGCGATCGGTTTGAGCCACGACGACGTCATTGCCCCCTACATCACGGTGGCGTTCGAGATCGACGGCAGCGCGGCCGGCGACAATGAAGGCACCTATCTGGAGCTGGGCATCGAGCCGTCGCTGCCGCTCGACGACGCGCCGGTCGGCGTCTCGTTTCCGGTCGCCATCGGCCTGAGTCCGAGTGACTACTACGACCCGAACGGCGTGAACGAAGCCTTCGGGTTCTTCAGCGTCGGCGCCATGCTGGGCGTGCCAATTTCGGGCATCCCGGCGGAGTTCGGTTCGTGGGAATTCACCGCCGGCGTCCAGCTGCTGTTCTTCGGCGATGTACTCAAAACCATCAATGGCAGCGACGACGGAGTCGAGCCCATCGGCATATTCGGACTGAGCCTCGGCTACTAGGCGAAACGTGACGGCGACCGTCGTTTAAATCCTGATAAAATACGCGCCGGCTGGCCCTTAGGTGGGTCAGCCGGCGTACGGGCGTACCACTCCCTCAACAGTTCGAGGAATTGCTCCACTGGCCGAGACGCAAACGGCGCCTGCTACGGATTCGCTAGCGGCGATCCTGCGCGCAGCGCGCGAGGAATTGGAAGCCGATACGCTGGCGGCGTGCGGCGGGCTCGAGAGCCTTGCGCGCTACTCGACGCAGATTGACCGGCTCGTCCGCCAGATCTACCGAGCGGCCCGCGAGGCGACCGATGCGCCGGTAGCGATCGTGGCCGTCGGTGGATACGGGCGCCGGCAGTTGTGCCTGCACTCGGACATCGACCTGCTGTTCCTGTTCGGCCGGCCTATCGGCGCCGCCGACGAGCGCTTTCTGAAGGCGATGCTGCATCCGCTTTGGGACCTGCGTTTCGACGTGGGGCACCACGTGCGGGAGATTGCGGACCTGGAGACCGCCGACACCGACAACCCGGAATTTCTGGTTGCACTCACCGACGCCAGGTTTCTCGACGGCGACAGCGACCTGTTCGAACAACTGGCGCAGGTGTGCCAGGGACCGAAGGCGGCCTGGGCCGGCCCGATGCTGGCTGCCCTGCGCGAATTGAACGACCAGCGCCAACGCCAGTTCCACCGCACGCTGTACCACCTCGAGCCCGACGTGAAGAGTGCGCCGGGCGCATTGCGCGACGTCTCGGCGGTGCGGATGATCCGCCGCCTGAGGAGACCTGCCGTGCGGCGGCTGCATATCCCGATGGGGCGGGTCGACGAAGCCGAGGACTTCCTGCTGCGCATTCGCTCGATCCTGCACCTCAAACGGAACCGTAATCTGAACGTGCTCACCCACGATCTGCAGGACACGGCCGCCCGCCTGTTCGGGTCTCCCACCGACAAGCTGGAGCAATTGGCGGAAGCGCTGATGAGCACCTACTTCCACCACGCGCGGATAGTCAACCGGGCCCTTGCCAGGTCGCTCAAGGCGCTCGACGGCGCATCCCGCGGATCGGCGGAGGCAGTGGCCGACGGCCTGATCTGCCGCGATGACGAGATCTCCTTTGCGGACGCCACGCGCGCGTCGCTGCAGCCGCACGCCTGGCTGCGGGCGTTCGAGGCGGCGCTCGACCAGGGCTGCGGCGTTTCGGAACAGGTGTTGACCTGCATCTACCGCCACGGCGACCGCTACGCCCCCGAGCGATTCTTCCCGTCGACCGACCAGCTCGACGTGCTGCGGCGCGTGCTCGAGCCCCGCGTCGGCCTCTACGCCCGGTTGTCGCAGATGCACGACTGCGGCCTGATCGGCCGCATGTTCCCGGAGTTCCACAAGGTCTACTGTCGCGTGATCCGCGACTTCTACCACAAGTACACCGTCGACGAGCACACGCTGCAGACCATCCGAAACCTGGAGGGGCTGTGCGCGCCCACGTCGCGCAGCCGCCGCCGGTTCGCCGGCCTGCTGGCCGAGACGCCGGACGCCGACCTGCTCGTATTTGCGCTGCTCTTTCACGACGTCGGCAAGTGGACGAACCTCAACCACTCCGAGGAAGGCGTGCGCATGGCGCTCGGGGCGCTGCGGCGCATCCGGATGCCCGAGGAGGACATTGCAACCATCGAGTTCCTCATCCGGCACCACCTGCGGATGTCGACCGCGGCGTTCCGGCGCGACACGGGCGACCCCAACACGGTGCGCCTGTTTGCGCGGCTGGTCGGCACCGAGCAGCGCCTGAAGCTGCTCTGCCTGCTGACGCTGGTAGACGTATCCGCGGTCGGGCCGGATGTCATGACGCCCTGGAAGGAAGAGCTGCTGTGGCGGTTCTACGTGGATACCTACAACCGGCTCACCCTGGGCCATGGCGACGACGTGATCGACGCCGAGGCGGCCAGTCTGGCCGAGCTGCACGCGAGTCGTCCCGCGGACCTCGAGCCGGGCGAGCTGGAAACGTTCCTCGACGGGCTGCCGCACCGCTACCTGCAGGTAGTCGACGCCCCGCAGGTGTACGAACACGTGAGGTTGTCCCGGAATCTTCGCGCACCCGACGTGCACTACACGCTGGAGCAGAAGCATTCCGCGTGGGAGCTGGTGGTCGTGTCGGGAAACCAGCCGGGCCTGTTCTCCAAGGTGTGCGGCGTGCTGTCGTACTTCGGCATGGACATCCTGCGCGGCCAGGCGCTGACGAACCGCCAGGGGCTCGCCGTCGACGTATTCGAGTTCACCGACGGGGAACGGTTCTTCGAGCTGAACCCGTCGGCACGGTCGGACGTCACCGACCTGCTCGCTGAAATCGTGGCCGGCCGCAAGGACATCGACAAGATCCTCCTGCCGAAGCAGCGCGGCCTCAAGCGCCGCGGCCCGGCGCGGATCAGACCGGTGGTGCACTTCGACAACGACTATTCCGAGCGCTTCAGCATCCTGGAAGTCGTGGCGCAGGATGCCTGGGGACTGCTCTACCGCATCAGTCGGGTGATTTCACAGCACGGGTGCGACATCGAATTCGTGCTGATCTCGACCGGCACCGACCGCGCCATGGACGTATTCCATCTCACCCGGGGCGGCGCCAAGCTCGCGGCCGGTGAAACGGCGGCGCTGCAGGAGAGCCTTGAATCACTCCTGAAATCGTGACGAGAGACAGGAATCCGCGGCATGAAGATGATCAAGGCGATTGTGCGGCCCAACCGGGTCGATGAAGTAAAGGATGCGCTGTCGGCCGCCGGCATATCCGGCATGACCGTTACCGAGGTGCGCGGTCACGGGCGCCAGCGGGGCCATCCCACCATCTACCGCGGGAGCGAGTATGAAGTGAGTCTGCTGCCGAAAGTCGAAATCGACGTCGTCGTGCCGGACAGCCGCGTGGAGGATGCCATCGACGCCATCATGGAAGCCGCCCGCACCGGCGAAATCGGTGACGGGCGCGTGTTCGTGATACCCATCGAGCAGGGTCGCAAGATCCGGACCGGCGAACGGGATACGGTTTAACCCACTCAATCAACACGGACAACAGGAGGAACACGAATGACAACACAGGACGTGATGGCGCTCATTCAGGCCAAGGGAATCCAGGCGGTCGACCTGCGCTTCGTCGACCTGCCGGGCCTCTGGCAGCACTTCACGATGTCGACGAAGGAATTCAACGAAGATGCGTTCGAGGAGGGCGTCGGTTTCGACGGCTCCAGCATCCGCGGCTTCCAGGAGATCCAGGAAAGCGACATGCTGCTGGTGCCGGACCCCGCGACTGCGTTCGTCGACCCGTTTGCCGCCGCGCCGACCCTGGTGCTGATCTGCAACGTCAAGGACCCGGTGACGGGTGAGTCGTACTCGCGCGATCCGCGCTACATCGCACAGAAGGCCGAGGCGTACCTCAACGCGACCGGCGTCGGCGACACCGCCTACTTCGGACCCGAGCCGGAGTTCTTCATTCTCGACGACGTCCGCTTCAGCCAGGGCTACGACCACGGCTTCTACTACATCGACGCGAAGGAAGGGTTCTGGAACGCCGGCAAGGAGGAGAACCCGAACCTCGGCTACAAGCCGCGCTACAAGGAAGGCTACTTCCCCGTGCCGCCGATGGACAGCCACCAGGACCTGCGGACCGAGATGATGCTCACGCTCGAGTCGGTCGGTGTCGAGGTCGAGGTGCATCACCACGAGGTGGCGACGGCGGGTCAGGCCGAGATCGACATGCGCTTCGACTCGCTGGTCAGCATGGGCGACAAGCTGCTCAAGTACAAGTACGTCATCAAGAACGTCGCGCGCCGCCACGGCAAGACCGTGACGCTGATGCCGAAGCCGGTCTTCCAGGACAACGGATCCGGCATGCATGTCCACCAGAGCATCTGGAAGGGCGGATCGAACGTGTTCTTCGAAGCCGGCACGTACGCCGACCTGAGCAGCACTGCCCTCTACTACATCGGCGGGATCCTGAAGCACGCCCCGTCGCTGCTGGCGTTCTGCAACCCGACGACCAACTCGTACCGCAGGCTGGTGCCGGGTTACGAGGCGCCGATCAACCTCATCTACTCGCAGCGCAACCGCAGCGCGGCCGTCCGGATTCCGGCGTACTCGCGCAGCGAGAAGTCAAAGCGCGTAGAGGCCCGCTTCCCGGATCCGACCTGCAACGGCTACCTCGCGTTCAGCGCGCTGCTGATGGCCGGCCTCGACGGCGTCCAGAACAAGATCACGCCGCCGGGACCGCTCGACAAGGACCTGTACGACCTGCCGCCGGAGGAGACGGCGAAGATCGACAGCACGCCTGGCAGCCTGGCCGAGGTGCTCGACAAGCTGGAGGAGGACCACGACTTCCTGCTCAAGGGCGACGTGTTCACCCCCGATGTGATCGAGGGCTGGATCGCCTACAAGCGGGAGAACGAGGTGGATGCGATCCGCCTGCGGCCGCATCCGTGGGAGTTCGCGCTCTACTTCGACATCTAGCCGCAAGGTCGAGAAGCACGACCGTGCCGCCGGCGGCAGCCCGTCTGCCGCCGACGGTTCGGCGCAAACCCAAGCAGGACAAGGGCCGGCACCCAGGACAACGGCGAAGTAGGGAAGGGGACGGCGAGCATGGAAGCGGCCGTCCCCAGGCCGCGCACGGCGCGGCCCGGCGGCAGCGGCGCGGGGCGAAGGGGTCCCCGCTAGTAGCCGCCGGGGGTTCGGGGCGCAGCCCCATCTTGAGGAAGCAGCGCAGCCCCCCAAGCAGGACAAGGGCCGGCACTCAGGACAACGGCGAAGTAAGGAAGGGGACGGCGAGCATGGAAGCGGCCGTCCCCAGGCCGCGCACGGCGCGGCACGGCGGCAGCGGCGCGGGGCGAAGGGGTCCCCGCTAGCAGCCGCCGGGGGTTCGGGGCGCAGCCCCGATATAACAATGAAGCCGCGAGACCTGTTTCTGGCTCGGGATCTCACGGAGGCAGAGGCGCAGCAGTATCTCGCTGCGCACGGGTTTCGAGACCCTGCTGCCGTCGACGAGCAGCTGCAGCAGCTGGCCGACGATCTGCCGACCCGGCTGGCGCTGGGCGAGCTTGCCGGCCTGCTGATCGAAACGCTGACCGAAGCGCCGGATCCCGAGGCAGCGGCCGTCGGATTCTGCCGCTACGTCGCCAACCGCTTTCCGAAGGGCTCGTTCATCGGCTACCTGCAGGACGATCCCCGTACGCTGCAGATCCTGACGCGGCTGCTCGGGGCATCGCCGCTGCTGGGCGAGATTCTGATCCGCAACCCTGAGTACCTGCACTGGCTGCACCGCGAGCTCGACTGCCCGCCCCCGGATCGGGACGATTATCAGACCGAGGTCGAGCAACTCCTGGCGCAGGACGCCGAGGGCGAGCATCGGCTCGACATGCTCAAGCGGTTCCAGCGGCGCGAGACGCTGCGGATCGCCGGCCGCGACCTGCTGGACAAGGACACGCTGCGGTCGACCACCGAGCAACTCTCGAATCTGGCCGACATCGTCATCGACGGCGCGCTGCGCGTCGCGCGTGATGCGCTGGAGGCATCCGGCGGCGGCCGGGCGCCCGGCTCTCTCGCCGTCATCGGCATGGGCAGGCTGGGCGGCCGGGAGCTGAATTTCAGCTCCGAGATCGACCTCTTTTGCGTCTACGAGGCGCACGACCCCGACGACCGCGCGGCCGATGCCTGTTTTCGGACGCTTGCCCGCGAGTTGACGAGAGGCCTCGCCGAACAGACCGGCGCGGGGTACCTGTATCGCGTCGGCCGCGGTCTGCAATCCGCCGGCGAGCCGGGAGCACCCGCCGGCTCGATGCAGCACAGCCTGCAGCGCTGCAAGCGCCTGGCCGAGCAGTCCGAGCAGTTCGCATTGATCAAGATGCGGCCGGTCGCCGGCGACCTCACGCTCGGCGAGCGCTTCCTGGAACTGGTCCGGCCGCTCGTCTATCGTGCACGGCCGGACCCGGCCGACGTCGCCGCGCTGGCTCGCCGCGCCATGCAGGCAGCGCGAGACCACGCCGGCCCAGCGGCGGAACGCGACGTCCGGAACGGACCGGGCGGCAGCCGCGAAGTCGAGCTCGCCGTCCAGTTGCTTCAACTGCTCCACGGCAAGCAGCACCCCGACCTGCGGGACGCGAACACGCTGTCGGCGCTTGCCAGGCTGCGGGCGCGCGGGCTCGTGGACGACGCGCTGGGCAATTCGCTCGCCGAGGCCTACAGCTTTCTGCGCACGGTGGAGCACCGCCTGCAGATAGGAACAGATACGCAAACGCCGCTGCTGCCGTCAGCCGGCGGGGACATCGAAATTGCGGCCAGACGCCTGGGGCTGGCCGCGGCGGCGGATCTCGAGACCGCGCTCGCCGGGCACCGGAACCGCGTCCGCGAGGGCTGCGACCATCTGCTGGACCGCGCGGCCGCCGGCGCCTGACCGGGCAGCCGGGTACGCCCGCGCCGCGGCAGCTTCCCGCCCCTCCCGGCCGCCGGGGATACGGTATGATGCGTAGTTGCGCTGCCTCCAGCGCCGCGGACAGGGACCGATGGGTTTACGCATCGTGATTGTCGGCTACGGCCGCATGGGAAAGACGGTCGACCGGTTGTGCGGCTCGTACGACTGCGAGGTAGTGGAGCGTCTCGACATCCACAATAACGCTGGCGGCGAGGGAATCGACGCCGCGCGCCTGCCGCAGGCGGATGTGGCGATCGACTTCTCGACCGCCGACGCGCTCCTCGTCAACCTGCCGCGGCTGGCGGCGATCGGCATGAACGCCGTCATCGGCACGACCGGCTGGAACGAGCATGAGGAACGTATGCAGGCGGTCGTGGCGAAGACCGGCATCGGCGTTGTTGCCGCGGCCAACTTCTCGCTCGGGGTGAATGCATTCCAGGTGATCGTCGAACGTGCGGCGCAGCTGCTGCAGCCGCTCGATGAATTCGGCGCCTGCATCCACGAGACGCATCACGCGGCCAAGATTGACGCGCCGTCCGGAACCGCGCTCGCGCTGCGCGACGCGATGCGCGGCAGCGGTTACGACGCGGCCATCGACATGGCGTCGACGCGCGTCGGATCCTGCCCCGGCACGCACACCGTCGGCTTCGACGGGCCGTTCGAGGCGCTGTCGCTGACGCATTCGACGCGCGACCGGGCGACCTTTGCGCACGGCGCGATCGCCGCGGCCCGATGGGTCCATGAGAAGCGCGGCTGGTTCACGATGCGCGACGTGCTGGGACTGGAGTCGTAGGCCATGGACACCCCCTGGCGCGGCTGCGGCACGGCCCTCGTCACCCCGTTCACCGAGACGGGGGCACTGGACGAGGACGGCGTCCGGCGCCTGGCCCGCCGGCAGGTCGAGGCGGGCGTCCACTTCCTGGTGCCGTGCGGCACGACCGGTGAGAGCCCGACGCTCGCGCACGCCGAGAAGCTGCGCGTCGTCGAGCTCGTGATAGCCGAGGCCGGCGGACGGGTTCCCGTGCTGGCCGGCGCGGGCGGCTACGACACGCGATCGACGGTCGCGCTGGCGCGGGAGCTGGCGGCGCTCGGCGCCGACGGTCTGCTCTCGGTGACGCCGTACTACAACAAGCCGACCCAGGACGGCCTGTACCGGCACTTCCGCACCATCGCCGACAGCGTCGACTGCCCCGTCGTCCTCTACAACGTGCCCAGCCGCACCGGCTGCAACATCGCGCCGGCAACGCTCCTGCGCCTGGCGGCGACCGGCAACATCGCCGGCGTCAAGGAGGCCTCCGGCGACCTGGTTCAGATGTGCGAGATCTGCCGCACGGCGCCCGACGATTTCTCCGTCCTTTCCGGCGACGACGCCTACACGCTGGCCCTGCTGGCGCTCGGCGGGCGCGGCGTGATCTCGGTGGTGGCCAACGAGGCGCCGGACGTGATGGCGCAACTGGTCGAGCAGGCGGAGAGCGGCGACTTTGCCGCGGCGCGCGCGCTGCACGAACGCCTGCTGCCGCTGATGCAGGTGAACTTCATCGAGTCGAACCCCATCCCCGTGAAGGCGGCTCTCGAGACGATGGGCCTCGCGCCGGCCCGCTACCGGCTGCCGCTGTCGCCGGCGTCGCCGGCGTCGCGCGAGCGCATAGCGGCGGTGCTCGACACGCTAGGAATGACCGCGAGCGGGAGCGGCCGGAGTGCCGCGGAGCGCGACGAAACGGCGGGAGGATCGTGAGCACCGAGCAGGTGGCCGCACTGGCCGAAGAGATCCAACGGCTGGCCGCGCTGGCCGACGGCGGCGGACGGGAGGCGGCCCGGGCGGCCTTCGCCAGACTGCGCGCTGAGCTCTCGGCCGGCCGCGTACGGGCCGCCGAGCCGGACGCATCGGCGCCTACCGGCTGGCGCGTCAACGCATGGGTCAAGCAGGGCATCCTGCTCGGCTTCCGCTCCGGCAGCATCATCCCCTTTCCGTCGGCGGACCCGGACCAGCCGTATTTGGACAAGGACACGCTGCCGCTGAAGCGGCTCGACCCGGCGTCCGGGGTACGGCTCGTGCCCGGCGGCTCCGCCGTTCGCGACGGCGCGTACCTGGGCGCTGGCGTCATCTGCATGCCGCCGATGTACATCAACATCGGCGCCTACGTGGGCGACGGCAGCCTGATCGATTCCCACGCCCTGGTCGGTTCATGCGCACAGGTCGGCAGCCGCGTGCACGTCAGCGCCGCCGCCCAAATCGGCGGCGTGCTCGAACCGGTCGGCGCCCTGCCGGTCATCGTCGAGGACGACGTGCTGGTGGGCGGCAATACCGGCCTCTACGAGGGATCCGTCATACGGCGGCGGGCGGTGATTGCCGCAGGGACGGTGCTGACCGGATCGACGCCGGTGTACGACCTGCCCAACGGCCAGCTGATCAAGCCGGGCGACGGCATGCCTGTCGTCATCCCGGAAGGCGCGGTCGTGGTGCCGGGCGCGCGCGCCGTGACGGCGCCCGCCGGACGGGACTGGGGACTGTCGCTGGCCACTCCCGTCATCGTGAAGTACCGCGACGATCGCACCGACACGCGCACCGGACTAGAGGCATGGCTGCGGTAGACCTCGTCCGCGTCGCCCGGACGCTGATCGACATCGATTCCACCACCGGCCGCGAGGCCGACGCGGCCGGCTGGGTGGCGAGATGGTTGCGGCGGCGCGGCTACGAGGTCGTGGAACAGCCGGTGGCCGCGAGGCGCTTCAACGTCTACGCCACGCTCGACGCGCCCGAAGTGGTCCTGTCCACGCACATCGACACCGTGCCCCCGTTCTTTTCGAGCCGCGAGAAGAACGGCTGCCTTTACGGGCGCGGCGCCTGCGACGCGAAGGGCATCCTGGCCGCGCAGATGGCCGCGCTCGAACGCTTGCGGGAGAGCGGGGAGCGCCGCGTCGGGCTGCTGGTGGTGGTCGGCGAGGAGGCCGGCAGCCACGGCGCCCGCGCCGCCAACAAGCGCGCGCCGGGCTCGCGGTATCTCATCAACGGCGAGCCGACGGACAACCGGCTCGGCGCCGCCACCAAGGGCGTCTACCGCGTCCGGCTGTCCACGTCCGGGCGCGCGGCGCACTCGGCCTACCCGGAGCTGGGCGAGTCGGCCATCGAGAAGCTCGTCGACGCGCTCGTCGCGCTGCGCGGCCTCGACCTGCCGGCCGACCCCGTGCTCGGGGCGACGACCTACACGGTCGGGCTGCTGTCCGGCGGCGTGGCGCCCAACGTCGTACCGCCGGCGGCCGAAGCGGACGTCAACTTCCGCACTGTCGGTCCCGCCGCCCGTCTGCGCGAGCGGCTCGACCTGCTCCCGGGCAACGTTTCCATTGACGACGTTGTGATCGTGCCGCCCGTCAAATTGACAACCGTGCCCGGCTTCGACACCGCTATCTTCTCGTTCACGACCGACATCCCGTTCCTCCGCGCCTGGGGCAAGCCGCTGTTGATCGGCCCCGGCTCCGTGCACGTGGCGCACAGCGCGGAGGAGCACGTACGGATCGACGAGCTGGTGCATTCGGTCGACCTGTACGAGCGGCTCGCTCGCGAGCTGCTGGACGGGAAGAGCTGAGCGGCGCCGCGTACATCGATCCACTACCATGAGCCGATGCCGCTGCTCGACGGACACGAGGAACCGCCGTCCGCGAAACGCCGCTGGCCGTACTGGCTGATCGGCCTCGCCCTGGCGGCCGGCGCGGCATACGTGCTCGTACCCAGATTCCAGGCGCCGCCCCAGGACGCCGAACGCGCCGCGCCGGTCGAGGCGCCCCCACCCGCGGCGCCGGCCGAGCCGGAAGCCGTGGTCGCTGAAGCGCCCGAGCCGGAACCGGCGGCGCTCGAGCCGGAACCCGAAACTGTCGCCGCGCCCGAGCCGGCCGCGCCCGAGCCGCCACCGCCGCCGTCCATCGTGCTGCGCGTCACCAGCGACATCGACGGTGCGGACGTCTTCATCGATCGCGTGCATGTCGGCAAGACGCCGTTCGAATCGCATGCAGTGGAGCCCGGGCGGCACCGCATAAACGTGACGGCATCCGGGTACGAGAGCCACGCGGAGGACGTCGAAATCACCGCCGACCTGACATCGGTAACGGCGTCGTTCCGGGAGGTTCGGCTGCACGAACGGATCCCGGTCGTGCACAGGCACCGCTTCGGCGACTGCGAGGGCGAGCTCGTAGCCACCACCGCCGGGATCACCTATCGGACCGACGACGACGATGCGTTCGAGGCCGGTCTTGACGCGCTGGAGGAATTCGCGGTCGACTACCTGGAGCACAATCTGCGCATCAAGCTGCGCGGCGGGCGGACGTACAACTTCACCGACCGCCAGGACAACGCGGACGCGCTGTTCGTATTCCACCGCGAGGTCGAGGAAGCCCGGGAGCGGCTTGCGCACGGCGACCGGCCGGCGGCGAACCCGGCCGGCGACAGCGGAGGAGGACAACCATGAGCGCACGGTGGATGGCGGTAGTGCTGGTGCTGGCAATCGCAGCGGCGTGCTCGAGCGCGGACACGCAGGAAGATCGCAACTATCCCCGCAACGCTGCGGAATTCGATACCTTCTTCAACGAGGTCTCGAACTGGGGCCGCTGGGGGCCGGACGACGATCTCGGCACGTTCAACCTGATCACCCCGGAAAAGCGCCGTGCGGCGGCGGCGCTCGTGCAGCGCGGCGTCAGCGTCTCGCTCTCGCACAACCCGATGCCGGACGAGGCGGCCGACAATCCGGACACCGCTTTCGACCACGTGATGCGGGACGGCCTGCAGACCGACACCTTCACGTTCAGCTATCACGGCTACGGCGTCAGCCATATCGACGCGCTGTGTCACATCACGCACAAGGACCGGCTGTACAACAACGTGCCGAAGGCGACGAACAACACGGCGGACGGCTGCGACAGGCTCGGCATCGAGCACCTCAAGCAGGGCATCGTGACGCGCGGCGTCCTGCTCGACATCGCGCGCCTCAAGGGGGTCCCTTTCCTCGAACCGGGCACCGCGATCTACGCGGACGATATCGAAGCCTGGGAGCAACAGGCGGGCGTCACGGTGTCGGCCGGCGACGTCGTCCTCATCCGCACCGGCCGCTGGGCGCGCCGTGCCGCGGTAGGACCGTGGAGCCTGTCCGGAAACTCCGCGGGCATCCACGCGTCGGTGGTGCGCTGGATCAAGGATCGCGACGTGGCTTTCATCGGCAGCGACGCCGCCACCGACGTCCAGCCGTCGCTGGTGGAAGACGTCCGGCTACCGGTCCACACGCTGCTCGTGACCGCCCTCGGCATGAACATGTTCGACAACATGGACCTGGAGGCGCTCGCCGAGACCGCCGCGCAAGAGAACCGCTGGGAGTTCCTGCTGACGGCCGGCCCGATTCCGGTGGACGGCGGCACCGGCTCGCCGCTCAACGCCATCGCGGTGTTCTGAGCCGGGAGCCGCCTACCACATCTGCCGCAGCAGGCCGAGCAGCGCGGCCTCCCCGCCCGGCTCATCGCGCAGGCCGGCGCGTTCGGCCAGCACCTCCCGGGCGACGGCCGGCAACTCGTCCTCGCGCGCGCCGACGTCGCGCAGGCGGGCCGGCAGCCCGAGCTGCCGGATGAAAGCCTCGACCACGTCCGCCGCGTCCGCGGCGACCGCCTCGGGAGGGCGTCCGCTCACCGGAATGCCGAGCGCCTCGGCAACCATCCCCTGCTGCCTCAGCGTCCGCGGCGCCAGATGGCGCATGCAGTGCGGGAGCGTGATGCAGGAGGTCACGCCGTGCGGCACGTCCCAGCGCGCGCCGATCTGATGGCCCAGCACGTGGCTCAGGCGCACGCCGACGTTGGCCATGCCGAAGATGGACATCCAGGCGGCGATCTGGCATTCGCCGCGCGCGTCGAGGTTGTCGGGCTCCGCGATGGATGCGGGCAGAAACCGGCGCAGCTTGCGGATGGCCTCCATGGCCAGCGCGTCGCTGACCGGCTGGGGGTTGACCGACCAGAGCGCCTCGATGGCGTGGTCCATCGCCTTCACCCCCGTGGCGGCCCACAACTGCTGCGGCGTGGGCAGCGTAACCTCGGGGTCCAGAACCACGGTCCGGGGACAGATGCGCGGGTCGGCGCGCAGGCCCTTGACGCGGGTCGCCTCGTCGGTGATGCCGGCGAACGGCGTGAATTCGCCGGCCGACAGCGTCGTCGATATGGCGATCTGCGGCAGGTCGGCCTGGGTCTGGCCATCCTCCAGCAGCTCCTGCGCGACGATCTTGGCGGCGTCGATCGGGCTGCCGCCGCCGAACGCCACCAGCGCGTCGGCGCGCACCTCGCGGGCGCGCGCCGCTGCGGCCGTTACGGTCCTGCTTGGCACGTGCTGGCGGATGCCGTCGTCCGTGCCGGCCCAGCGCGCGCCCAGGGCCCGCTCCAGCCGCTTCACGAGGGTCGTCCGCGTCGACAGGGTGTTGCCGGTCAGGATGAGCGCCCGCCGGCAGCCCCAGCGGTCCAGCTCCGCCGCCACCCTGTCCAGAGCGCCGGCGCCGAAGATCACCTTTTCGAGTTGCGGGAACCGGTATTCGCGAATCATGCTTCCTCCCGACGCATCGCGATTGCGCGCGCGCCGGCGCGAGTGTACCCTCCACGGAAGCAACGCTGGCAACCAGACAGCAGGAGGTCGGACGATGAATATGTTGCGCGTCGCGGTCATCGGTTGCGGTGTGCTGCTCGCGGCGGCGTCCGCGTCGGCGCACCACTCCTTTTCGGCGGAGTTCGACATCGAGAAGCCGATCACGCTGCGCGGCACCCTGACCGAGCTGGAGTGGGTCAACCCGCACGGGTGGCTGCACATTGACGTCGAGGGCCCGGACGGCAAGGTGGTGAACTGGGCCGTGGAGATGGGCAACCCGACGGCGCTGCTGCGGCGGGGCCTGCGCAAGGGCGACTTCCCGCCCGGCATCGAGTTCGTCGTCGAGGGATATCTCGCCAAGGACGGCACGCCGACCGCCAACGGCATCACGATCACGTTCCCCGACGGGCGCGAGTTCTATTCCGGTTCGGTGGGCACGGGCGCTCCGGAACCGACGCCGCAGCAATAGCCGCGCAATGAAGGCCGTGACTGCGCAATCTGCAGCGGCGGCGCTCGCCGCAATGGGCTTGTGCATGGCCGCGGCGTGCGCGCAGCCGCCGGCCGACGCCGGCGACACATACGTGCCGCCGCGCACTACCGACGGTCAGCCGGACCTGCAAGGCGTCTGGCAGGCGCTCAACACGGCGGCCTGGGACATCCATGACCACTCGGCGAGCGCCGGCGTCCCGGCCGGACAGGGCGTGGTCGACGGCAACGAT
>JAGWAI010000105.1:7068-8745 GCA_021296485.1 Acidobacteriota bacterium | reverse complement strand
CCACGGAGTGGGGCAATGGGGTCCCCGCGAGTGGCTGGCGGGGGCTTGGGGCGCAGCCCCATCTAACAAAGATGCCCCACGTCATCCCCTCTATCGAAAAGCTCCGCCAGCGGGACGCCGTACGGCAGCTCGAAGAACGCTTCGGGCGGCAGGCCGTGGTTGCCGCGTTGCGCGCGGAAGCGGCGGCCGTGCGCGCACGCCTGGCGGACCCGGATGCCGCGCGGCCTGACGGCGACACGGTGGCGCGGCGGATTGAATCCGGGCTTGCGCGGCGTCTCCACGCCGCGCTCTCGCCGTCGCTGCGACCGGTCATCAATGCCACCGGCGTCATCGTCCATACGAACTTGGGACGGGCGCCGTTGGCGCCGGCGGCCGTCGCGCGGGTTGCCGCCGTCGCCGGCTATTCCAATCTCGAATTCGACCTCGCCGCCGGTGCACGCGGATCGCGCTCGGTCCACGCGCGGACGTTGCTGCAACGCCTTACCGGCGCGGAGGATGCAGTAGTCGTCAACAACAATGCCGCCGCCGTGCTGCTGACGTTGACGGCGCTTGCCGCCGGGCGGGAAGTGATCGTATCGCGCGGCGAGCTCGTCGAAATCGGGGGCGGTTTCCGTATTCCCGACGTACTTCGGCAGTCGGGCGCCCAACTGCGCGAGGTCGGCACGACCAACCGGACGCGGCCGGCCGACTATGCCGCCGCCGTCAATGAGCGCACTGCGCTCATCCTGCGCGTGCACCCGTCAAATTTCCGGATCGAAGGTTTTGCGGAGCGGCCGTCGCTGGCGGCGCTCGCAGACATCGGCCGGCGATTCGACGTGCCGCTCGTCGACGACCTCGGCAGCGGCAATTTCCTGAATCCGCCCGCCGCGGCCGGCGGCGCGCAGGGCGCTTGGGACGAGCCGCGCGTGCGTTCGAGCGTAGACGCCGGCTGCGCTGTCTGCTGCTTCAGCGGCGACAAGCTGCTGGGCGGGCCGCAGGCCGGCCTCATCGTCGGGCGCCGCGCGGAGCTGGAATCGATCCGGCGGCACCCGCTGATGCGCGCCCTGCGCGTGGACAAGCTCATCTACGCCGCACTCGAGGCAACGCTGCTGGAGTACGCCACCGGGCGGGCGGAGCACACCGTCCCGGTAGCGGCAATGGTCGCGACCACGATGGACACGTTGCGGGCACGCGCGGGGCGAATTGCGGAGCGGTGTACGGCCGTCGTCATTACGGAAGGTGAATCCGTCGTCGGGGGCGGGACCACCCCGGGCCAGACCATCCCGAGCTGCCTGCTGCGCGTACGGATCGCAGGCTGCAGCAGCGGCGACCTGGAAGCGCGCCTGCGACAGGCCACGCCGCCCGTCATCGGGCGCATCGAACGGGATCAGCTGCTGCTGGATCTGCGCACCGTGCAACCGGACCAGGACGAGGCGCTGGCCGCGGTGCTGGAGCAATTGGTAGCGGAAGGGCCGGCGCCTCCCGGCAGCGCTGCGTGAGCGTCAGGCGGAGGCTTTCCGTTTCGGACAGGCGGCGCACCTGAGCGAGTCGCCCTCAGGTCCCGACAGCTCGGGGCCTCCGCAGGATCCGCGCAGGCAGGTCCGATTGAACAGTAGTCCGACCGCCATCACCAGCATCACCGCCGCGATCACCGCCAGCGAAAGCAGGAACAGCGCCATTCGACTCGATTCTAACCCG
>JAGWAI010000105.1:0-7008 GCA_021296485.1 Acidobacteriota bacterium | reverse complement strand
CGCACCGTGACGACGTCGGTGTCGTGGTATTGCTGGTGGCGCACCGCCGACGCATAGTGGCGCAACAGCCGCAGCGAAACCTCCTGGTCGACCGGCGTCCCGGCGGTCCGCTCGCCGAGCAGCGCCATCTGATCCTCTATGTTCGCCTCGTCGGTTGCGGCGACGAACTCGAGCTCGGCGGCGCGCCCGTCGCTGCGCGCCACCAGCTGCAGCCGCCGCGCCGGCCGCTGCGTGCCTTCCTCGTCCTGCCGGATGAGCGTGAGCAGCGTCTCCTCGCCGACCGCGCGAAGCCGGTCGCGCATGCCCTCACCCCAACCCCGGCTGTCGGCGAATTTGCTCAGGAACTCGTCGATGGCCGGGTAGGCGTCGACATTCAGGTCGGTCTGGAAGCGCCGGCGTCGCGGCCTGGACACCTCCAGGAACAACGTCATGAGTATCGCCGCGAGACCGCCGGACGTCATGCCGTTTCCGAGCAGTCCGCCCCACGCGCCCAGCGAATCGGCGAAGATCGCCTGGTTCTGGAAGCCGAGGCCGACCCAGAATCCGACCCCGGCGACGATGCCTTTCCGGTAGTCCGCGCCATCCTCCACGACTACCTTCATCCCGAGCACGAAGAGCGTGGACATACGCGCCGGCCACCGGACCGGGAATCGCCAGGATGAGCGCCATGAACTTCGGCAGGAACGCCAGGACGACAAAGAGACCGCCGATGCACACGCCGACGTTGCGGGCCGCCACCCCGGTGATCTCCGTCACGGAGACGCTCGACGAGTACGTCGTGTTCGGCACCGTCGCCGCGAGACCCGAAAGCAGATTGCCCACGCCGTCGGCGGCGACCGCGCCCTGCACGACCCGGAAGTCGGTCGCCCGCGACTTCCGGCGCGAGACGCGCTGGATGGCGACGCTGTCGCCGATGGTCTCGATGGCGCCGATCAGGGTCACGAACACGAACGCCGGCAACAGGGACCAGAACGCGACGCCAAAGCCGAGATCGAACCCGGGCCACGCTCCGTCCGGCAAGCCCACCCAGCCCGCCGCGGCGACGCGCCCGACGTCGTAGAGGCCGAACCCGCTGGCCACCGCGCAGCCGGCGCCGATGCCGATGACCGGCGCCCAGAGGCGCCATACGCCTGAAGCGCGCAGCGTGACGACAACCGTGACGACAAGCGTCGCGGCGGCGCTGATCGGTGCTGCGGCCGGCGCCGCGCTCTCGGGCACGTCGGTCAGCAGACCGAACATGATGGGCATGAGCGTCACCGGGATCAGCATGATCACGGTGCCGCACACCGCGGGTGTGAGCACCCGGCGCAGCAGCGACAAACGTGCTGACAGGGCGAACTGGAACAGGGCCGAGACGGTGACGAGCGTAGCGAGCAGGCCCGGTCCGCCCTCGGCGATTGCCGTGACGCAGACGGCGATGAAGGCGGCCGAGGTGCCCATCAGCAGGACGTGGCCGGAGCCGATGCGGCCGACCCGGACGGCCTGGAGCACCGTCGTGATCCCGCTGATCGCAAGCGCGGCGTCGCTGCCATTCGCCGCCCGTACGACGATCGCAGGGGTGAGCACAATGCCCGCGACGGTGAGCATTGCGAACTGGAATCCCAGTCCGAGCGCAAGCGCTAGCGGCGGCCGCTCATCCGGTTCGTAGCGAACGTCACGCAGGCTGCCGGCGGCTGTTGGTGGCATGGAGCGGGTCGAATCCCGGAGAATTCGACGGTTGAGTCTACAACGCTGCCCGCAAGCCCACCGCAGCGGCGCGGCAACCTCTACAGTCCGGCGTTCAGAGACGCGAACGCTGGCGTCTCGCGCTCGTCCAGCGTACCGTCCGCACGCCGTGCAATGAGCAACGCGGCCCAGCCCTGCTCCACGGCCAGCGCGAATCCGTCCTCCGGCCCCAGCACCTCCAGGGCGGTTGCCAGGGCGTCGGCGCGGACGCACAGCGGGTCGATGACACTGGCCGACGCGAGCCGGTGCGTTACGGGACGGCCCGTGCGCGGGTCAATCGTATGCGACACGCGCCGGCCCTCGACCTCGTAGTAGTTGCGGTAGTCGCCCGAGGTGGCCAGCGCGAGGTTGCTGAGTCCGAGCAGGCGCTGGACGTCCGGCGGTCCGGGGCCGGGGCGCTCGATCCCCACGCGCCACGCGTCGCCGCGTTCACTGCGCCCGCGCGTGCGCACTTCTCCGCCCACCTCCACCAGGTACGACTCGAATCGCTCGGCGCGGAGCATTTCGGCCACCTGATCGACCGCGTACCCCTTGGCCAGTGCCGACAAGTCGGCCGCGAGCAGCGGGTCGAGCTTGCGCACGGTCGACGCGGCCCCGTCGAGGCGCAGCTGCCGGTAGCCCACGCGGGCTCGCAGCTGCTCGATCTCGCCGCCGTCCGGAAATGCCGCTGGGCGGCCCGCCGGCCCGAATCCCCACGCATCGACCAGCGGTGCAACGGTGACGTCGAAGGCGCCGCCGGTCAGCGCGCTGACTTCCAGGGCGTGACGGAACACCGCGAGCGTATCCGCGGACACCCGGAACGGCTCGGTCGACCGCAGCCGGTTGAAGCGGCTCAGCTCCGACTCCGGACGCCAGGTCGACATTCGTCCGTCGATGCGCGCCAGCACCGCTTCCACCGCAACCCGCAGCGCGTCGATGCGGTCCTCGCCACGACCGTCCGGCACGATCCGCACCGCGAACGTGGTGCCCATCGTCGAGCCTTCGATCAGGTGGAGCGCCGGGAGGTCGGCGGAAGGCGCGCATGCTGCGACCCACGCGGCGAGGAAGAGGGCCGGCGCGGTTCTTCTCACGACTGCCCGCCTCCCGGCTGAACGGGGGTTACCCGAAGTCGTCGAACAGGATGTTGTCCGGCTCGACGCCCAGCCCGTCCAGCATCTCCATGCACGCCTTGAGCATTAGCGGCGGGCCGCACAGGTAGTACTCCACGTCCTCGGGGGCCGGGTGGTCCTTCAGATAGTTGTCGTGTACGACCTGATGTATGAAGCCGGTGTCTCCCGTCCAGTTGTCCTCGGGCAACGGCTCGGACAGCGCGAGATGCCATTCGAAGTTCTCGTGCTCGGCCTGGATGGCGTCGAAGTCGTCAATGTAGAACGCCTCGCGGAGGCTGCGCGCGCCGTACCAGAAGCTCACCTTGCGCTGCGTGCTCAGGCGCCGAAACTGATCGAAGATGTGCGAGCGCATCGGCGCCATGCCGGCGCCGCCGCCGATGAAGAGCATCTCCGCCTCCGTCTCCCTGGCGAAGAACTCTCCGAAGGGCCCCGAGATCGTCACCTCATCGCCCGGCTTGAGCCCGAACAGGTAGCCCGTCATCTTGCCCGGCGGCGTGCCTTCCGGCGCGCGCGGCGGCGGCGAGGCAACGCGCACGTTGAGCATGATGATGCCGGTTTCCTCAGGATAGTTCGCCATGGAGTAGGCGCGGGTCACCGGTTCGTCGAGCTCAGCGGAATAGCGCCACAGATTGAACCGGTCCCAGTCCGCGCGGTACTCGTCCTCGACCTCGACGCCGCGGTATGGATAGCTCCCCGGCGGCGCCTCGATCTGGATGTAGCCGCCGGCCCGGAATGGCACCACCTCGCCGGCCGGCAGGTCGAGCACCAGCTCCTTTATGAAGGTCGCAACGTTGTGGTTCGAGCGGACCTTGCACTGCCAGCGGCGGATGTCGAACACCTCGGCGGGGATCTCGATCCGCATGTCCTGCTTCACCTTCACCTGGCAGGACAGGCGCACGCCGCCGCGTACCTCGCCGCGGTCCAGGTGGCTCAACTCGGTGGGCAGGACAGCGCCGCCGCCCTCCAGCACCGTGACCTTGCAGACGCCGCAGCTGCCCTTGCCGCCGCAGGCGGACGGCACGAAGAGGCTGTTGGCCGCCAGCGTGCCGAGCAGCGTGCCGCCGGAGGACGCGCAGAGGGCCCGTTGCGGATCGTCGTTGACGGTGATGTTCACCTCGCCCGTCGACACGAGCTGCCGCCGGGCGACCATCAACAGGCCGACCAGCGACACGATCGTGAATGTGAACATCATCACGCCGAGTGCGACCGTAACCATGACCGTTTATGCCTTCCAACCACCGCTGCCGGTGCGGCGGACTCTTAGGAGCCCGTGGTGAAACCCCGCGTCGCACCGAGAGCGGTGAGGCGCCCGGCTGACAAGGCGCGATGTGAGCGACGAGCAACGCAGCTCAGGCGGGATGCATCGCCGATCGAATGCAGCCGGGGTTTCACCACGGGCTCCTAGAGCTGCACGCCGCCGAACGCCATGAAGCCGAGCGCCATCAGTCCGACCAGAATGAACGTCAGGCCGAGGCCGCGCAGCGCCGGCGGCGGGTTGCTGTACCGCAGGCGCTCGCGGATGCCCGCCAGCGCGACGATGGCCAGCGCCCAGCCGATGCCGGAGCCCAGCCCGAAGACCGTGCTCTCTGCCAGGGTGTAGCTGCGCTCTACCATGAACAGCGACGCGCCCAGAATCGCGCAGTTCACGGCTATCAGCGGCAGAAAGATGCCGAGCGCCGCGTGCAGCGGCGGCGCGAAGCGGTCGAGCGTCATCTCCACGATTTGCACCATCGCGGCGATGGTGCCGATGTACGTCAGGAATCCGAGAAACGACAGGTCCTGGTCGACCAGCGCCGGATGCAGCCAGGCCATCGCGCCGGGCCGCAGCAGCCAGGTGTAAATCAGGTTGTTCATGGGGACCGTGATGGTGAGTACGAAAATCACGGCCACGCCCAGGCCGAACGCCGTCTTGACCTGGCGCGAAACCGCCAGGAAGGAGCACATGCCGAGAAAGAACGCCAGCGCCATGTTCTCGACGAACACGGCCTTCACGGCGAGATTGACGTAGTGTTCCATCAGTCGCTCTCCGCCTGCTCCGGCTTCCACGTCCGCAGCGCCCAGATGAAGAAGCCGATGATGAAGAACGCGCTGGGGGACAACACCATCAAACCGTTCGGCGGGTACCAGCCCCCGTCGCTTGCGAGCGGCAGCACCTGCGTTCCGAACAGCGAGCCAAATCCGAACAGCTCGCGCAACGCCGCCGTGCCCATCAGGATCGCCCCGTACCCCAGGCCGTTGCCGAGGCCGTCAATCAGGCTCATGGCCGGCGGGTTCTGCATGGCGTACGCCTCCGCACGGCCCATGATGATGCAGTTGGTGATGATGAGCCCGACGAACACCGAGAGCTGCTGCGAAATCTCGAAGAGGTACGCCTTGAGCACCTGGTCGACGACGATCACGAGCGACGCAATGATGGTCAGCTGCACGATGATCCGGATGTTGGTCGGGATGTGGTGCCGCAGAACGCTGACGAAGAAGTTCGAGGACATGGTCACGCCCACGACGGCGATGCTCATCACCAGGGCGGTGTCCATGCGCGTGGTCACGGCCAGCGCCGAGCAGATGCCCAGGACCTGCAGGGCAATCGGATTGTTGTTGAACAGCGGGTCTATCAGTGCGTCCCGCGCCGGGTTGCGCCGCGCCATCACGCCCCCTCCCTGCCGCGCAGCCGATCCAGATACGGACGAAAGCCGTGCTCGCCGAGCCAGAAATGCAGCATGTTGGTGACGCCGCGGCTGGTCATGGTCGCCCCGGCCAGGCCGTCCACTCGGTATGGATCGGCCTCCGGCGCCCCCGCCCGGCCGCGAATCACCTCTATGCTCACCGCACCATCGTCGCCGAACGCCCTGCGGCCGGGCCACAGCGCCTTCCAGCGGGGATTGTCCACCTCGCCGCCGAGACCGGGTGTTTCCAGGTGCTCGTAGTACGTGATGCCGCGGACGGTGATCAGGTCGGCGTCGATCGCGATGAATCCGTAGAGCGTCGACCAGAGCCCCATACCGTTGATCGGCAGGATGACGAGATCGAGCTGTCCGCCCGCGTCCCGCAACTCGTAGACGAGCGCCTGCCGCGGCAGGCGCTGCACACGTGCCGGGTTGTCGGGCGCCGGCCGGCCGGTCTCCGCGCCGGCAGCGGCCGCGCGCTGATCGAACAGGTCGGGATCGACGCCCGCGACCTCCTCACCGGTGTCGAGATCGATCACGACCTGGTTGATCGCATTGAAGCGTTCGGCGATCTCCGCGGCCGACGGGCGCTCGTCGCTCGTCGCGAGGCCGGCGGCCACCAGCACGTTCCGCTGTTTCTCCAGCGCTTCATTCGCCGCCTGCAGGTCGCGCAGTGATACTGCCGACGACGAGACGAAGACTGCGCAGACGACGCAGACCAACGCCGCGAACGCCAGGTTGTAGAGGACGCTAGCGTGCATAGCGACCCCGCCGCCGTCTGACATTCGCCTGAACCGCCAGGTAGTCGATCAGCGGCGCGAACAGGTTCATGAACAGGATGGCCAGCATCATGCCTTCAGGGTATGCCGGATTGACGACCCGGATCAGTACCGCCAACAGGCCGATCAGCAGGCCGTAGACGTACTGCCCGCCCGGCGCCGCCGGCGCAGAGACCGGGTCGGTTGCCATGTACACCGTGCCGAATGCCCACCCGCCGATCAGGAAGTGCCACGCCGGGGTTACGTCGAAGAACGGGTTCGTGGGCGAACCGAGCGTGTTCAACAGCAGCGCCATCGCACCGGTGCCGACCGCGACGCTGGCCATGATGCGCCAGGAGCCGACTCCGGTAACCACCAGCACCACGGCTCCGGCCAGACAGGCGAGCACCGATGTCTCCCCCATCGACCCGGGAATCAGACCGATGAACGCATCCCACGAACTCGCCGCCTCCGCCACGGCGGGGCTGCCGCCCAGCGTGGCGCGCGCCAGTATGGTTGCGCCGCTCACGCCGTCCGCGGACGTCTGCGCCGCCACCCACACCGTGTCACCGGAGTGCTCGG
Source organism: Acidobacteriota bacterium (assembly GCA_021296485.1). Lineage (GTDB taxonomy): Bacteria > Acidobacteriota > Vicinamibacteria > Vicinamibacterales > UBA8438 > JAAXGX01. The sequence goes on along the minus strand of JAGWAI010000105.1, from coordinate 171 downwards.
CGGGATAGGCAAAGAACAGGAACGCCCGGCCGACCAGCGCCGGGTTCATGACGTTCATGCCGGTGCCGCCGAAGATCTCCTTGCCCACGACGACGCCGAACGTCACCCCGAGCGCCACCTGCCAGAGCGGCACGGTCGGCGGCATGATCAGCGGAAACAGCATGCCGGTGA
>JAGWAI010000034.1:40652-43681 GCA_021296485.1 Acidobacteriota bacterium | reverse complement strand
CCGGCGCCGGAAGCAGCCAGATCGCGACACCGACACCGCAGACCGCGGCCAGGCGGGCCGTATCGACCCGTGCTCCCCGGCCACCCGGTTTCAGCGTGCTGTCGGCCATGCGATACCGCCGTTACGCATCGACTCTAACAGCCCTGGTGAACCGCGCGTCGCACCGACACCGAACAGGCGTCCGGCTGACAAGCCGCGACGAGCAGGCCGCGCACGGCGCGTGGCTACGGGGTCCCCGCTAGCGCTGGCCGGGGGTTTGAAGCAATTGACGCGGATCGACGGGCGGCATATTCTCGACGGTAACCCGGTTCACGAGGAGGTCCGCCGTGAGCAAACGCCCGCTCTTCCTGATCGCAGCATTGGCAGTTTCGGTCACCGTAGTGTTGCTGGTCCCGCTTTCCGGCCAGGAAAGCGACTACACCCCGGCGCGCACGCCGTGGGGCGACCCCGACCTGCGCGGGCACTATCTGCCCGGCACGTCCCAACCGCTGGAGACGCCCCGCCTCGAGGCGTGGGGCGACGTCCAGTACACGGATCACAATTACACCTTCTCCCGGTTCTTCCGTCCCGACAGCGACGCGCCGGCGCGCCGGCGCGAGCGCAACCGGACTCCGATGATCATCGATCCGCCGGATGGACGCGTGCCGCTGCAGGAATGGGCAGCGACAAGGCGCGACGAGATCATGGAGCGGCAGGAGGAGCTGGAGCACCTGGATCCGCGCGTGAAGTGCCTGCCGGCGGCGGTACCGCGGGCGCACCTGCCGGTCGGCTACAACACGTACCAGATTCTGCAGGTGCCCGGCGCCGTCCTCATTCTGTACGAGTGGAACCACCATTCGCGCTATATCCCGCTCGACGGACGCCCGCACCTGCCGTCGGCCATCAAGCTCGGCATGGGTGATCCCCGCGGCCGCTGGGAGGGCAACACGCTGGTGGTCGAATCGACGAACTTCACGGACAATACCTGGCCCGTCGGTCACGGGGCTCCGCCCGAGGGCGCCCCCGGCAACTCGCTCAACAGCGGGCACGGCGTCTTCCACAGCGGCGCGCTGCGCGTCGTGGAGCGCTTCATCCCGGTCGACGAGAACACGATCAACTACGAGGCGACCATCGAGGATCCCAACGTCTTCACGCAGCCGTGGACGCTGCGCTACGAGGGGCTCGTCCGCGCTCCCGAAGACCACATCCTGTACACGCAACCTCAAGCTGATGACCGGCACCGAATTCCAGTAGGGGCGGCATGCACGATTCCACAGTCATCCTCGACCCGACAGACGAGCGCGAGCCGATACCCCGGCCGCTTGCCGCGCGCCCGGGACAACTCCGCGGCGCACTGGGCATCGTCGACATCTCCAAGTCGCGCGGAGACGTCTTCTGCGACGAGCTCGACCGCCTCATTGCCGGGCGCCTGCCCGGCATCGAGATCCGACCTACACCAAGCCGGCGCCGGCCGGCCTGCGCGCCGAGGTGGCGTCGCGCTGCACGGCGGTAATCCAGGCGCTTGCCGATTGAGGATCCTGCACGTCGTGCAGTGTGCACGACCTGGCCGAGCTCGAGGCGCAGGGCGTCCCGGCGGTGATGGTGGCGTCGTCGGAATTCGTCGAAGCGGCGCGGCGGCAGTCCGAGGCGCTGGGGATGCCCGGCATCGCCGAGCGCGCGGTATATATCCCCCACCCGATCCAGGACGCCACCGACGACGAGATTCGCGGCAAGGCGCGCGACGCATTCGACGCCATCCTGAACGCCATCACCGAGGAGGAAAACAAGTAGCGCATGCCTGGTTCCGTCACGATCGAACGCCATGACGGCGTCGCCCTGCTGACCCTGAACAACCCTCCCGTCAACGGCCTGAGCTTCGCGATGCGCGCCGAGCTCGGCGACTGCGTCATGGAGGCGCTGGCCGACGACGGCGTGACAGCCATCGTGATAGCCGGCGCGGGCCGCATGTTCTGCGGCGGAGCCGATATCCGCGAATTCGACGCCGCGCCGCCGCCCGGCGCCGCCTCGCTGCCGGCCGTGCTCGACGAGATCGAGGCCTCCCGGAAGCCGGTGGTCGCGGCCGTCCACGGCGTCGCCGCCGGCGGCGGGCTGGAGGTGGCGCTTGCGTGCCACGTCCGCATCGTCGCGCCGGGAACCCGGCTCGGCCTGCCGGAAGTGACGCTCGGCATCGTCCCCGGCGCCGGTGGCACGCAGCGCCTGCCGCGGCTGATCGGCGTCGAAGCGGCGCTCGACGTCATCGTCGGCGGCAAGCTCCTGCCAGCCGAACGGGCGGTGGCGCTCGGCATCGCGGACGAGCTCGTGGACGGCGACCTGCTGGAAGCCGCAATCGCCCGCGCGCGGCAGCTGGCAGCCGACGGCGCCCCGCTGCGCCGCGCGTCCGCCCTGGACGAGCGGCTGGCCGAAGCACGCGCGCACCCGGAGGTCTTCGCGGCGTTTCGCAAGAAGATGGCCAAGCGCGCGCGCGGATTCGCCGCGCCGTACGCCTGCGTCGAGTGCGTCGAGAATGCCGTGGCGCTGCCGTACGCCGAAGGGATGGCGGCAGAACGCCGCATATTCGAGCGGCTGCGCGCCTCCGACCAGTCGGCCGCGCAGCGGCACGCCTTTTTCGCCGAGCGCGAGGCAATGAAGATTCCGGACGTGCCCAAGCGGACGCAGCCGCTGGCGATCGAGCAGGCGGCCGTGATCGGCTGCGGCACGATGGGCGGCGGCATCGCGATGACGTTCGCCAACGCGGGCATCCCGGTCACCGTGATCGACGCCTCGGCGGAGGCGCTCGACAAGGGGCTCGCGGTTATCGCGAAAAACTACGCGGCCACCGTGTCCAAGGGCCGCCTGTCCCAGGCGGAGATGGACGCGCGGCTCGACCGCATCTCGGGCAGCGTGGGCTACGCGAACGTGCGCGGCGCCGACATCGTCGTCGAGGCGGTCTTCGAGCGGATGGACATCAAGCAGGAAGTGTTCCGGCAGCTCGACGCCCTGTGCAAGGCGGACGCGGTGCTGGCCACCAACACCTCCACGCTCGACGTCAA
>JAGWAI010000034.1:32469-40638 GCA_021296485.1 Acidobacteriota bacterium | reverse complement strand
GGCACCCACTTCTTCAGTCCGGCCAACGTGATGCGGCTGATGGAGAACGTGCGCGGCGAGCGCAGCTCGGCGCGCACGATAGCCACCGTCATGCAGCTCGCCAAGCGGCTCGGCAAGGTGGGCGTGCTGGTCGGCGTCTGCGACGGGTTCGTCGGCAACCGGATGCTCGCGCCCTACCTGCGCGAGGCCGAATTCCTCCTGGAGGAGGGCGCGCTGCCGCAGCAGATCGACCGGGTCATCTACGAATTCGGGATGCCGATGGGACCGTTCCAGATGTCGGATCTCGCCGGCAACGACGTCAGCTGGTACATCCGCCAGCGGCAGGCGGCCACGCGGCCGGCGCATCTGCGCTATTCGGTGATCGCGGATCGCATCTGCGAGCAGGGCCGCTTTGGCCAGAAGACCGGCGCCGGCTGGTACCGCTACGAGCCGGGCAATCGCACGCCTGTTCCGGACCCCGTCGTCGAGCAGGTAATAGCCGACGCGGCGGCGGAAGCCGGCATCACCCGCCGCGCCGTCAGCGACGACGAGATCGTGCCGCGCTGCCTGTACCCGCTGGTGAACGAGGCGGCGAAGATCCTGGACGAGGGGATCGCATTGCGCGCCAGCGACGTCGACGTGGTCTGGATGCACGGCTACGGCTTCCCGCGCTACCGCGGCGGACCGATGTTCTGGGCCGACCTGGTCGGCCTGCGCACCATCTACGACACGGTGAGCCGGCTGCATGACGAGCACGGCGAGTGGCTCGAGCCGGCCCCGCTCCTCAAGCGGCTTGCCGAGCAGGGCAAGGGGTTCGGAGATGTCGCGTCATGACGCGGCCGGCGGCACCGCGGACCTGATCGAGCACTACTTCGAGCAGGGTTGGACGGACGGCCTGCCGGTTACGCCGCCGACGCCGGAGCTGGTGGCCGCGATGGTCACCGCGCTGGGCGGCGAGCCCAGCCACCTGGAAGCGCGCATCCCGCCGCGCTGGGGCAACCTGTCGCGCGAGGTGCTTGCGATCAACCTCGTGCTGGCCGGCTGCCGGCCGGAGTACGCGCCGGTCGTGCGCGCCGCGCTGCTGGCGCTCACCAGCAGCCACTTCAACCTGCACGGCGTACAGGCGACCACCCACATGGCCGCCCCGCTGGTGGTGGTGAACGGTCCGGTGCGCGGCGAAATCGGGCTCAACGCCGGCGCCAACGTCTTCGGCTCCGGATGCCGCGCCAACGCCACCATCGGGCGCGCGATCCGCCTCGTGCTGCTTAACGTCGGCGGGGCCTGGCCGGGCGATCTGGACAAGAGCACGCTGGGACACCCCGGCAAGTACACCTTCTGCATCGCCGAGAACGAGGAGGCCAGCCCGTGGGCGCCGTACCACGTGGAGCACGGCTACGCGCCCGGCGACAGCACCGTCTTCTGCATCGCCGCCGAGGGCCCGCACAGCGTCACCAACCACGTGGCGAACGACCCGGAAGGCATCCTCGACAGCATCGCCTCGGCGATGAGCACGATCGCGCACAACAACGCCGTCAGCAGCGGCTCCTGCGCCGTCGTCATCGGACCGGAGCATGCGGCGACGATTGCCGGCAAGGGCTGGACGCGGCAGGAGGCGCGGCGCTACCTCTGGGAAGCCGCCCGCAACACCTGGGACGCCGTGAGCTTCGGCGACCGCTACGGCAAGATATACAACCGCAATCTGCCGCGCTGGTACCCGCGCGAGCCGGGCGCGCGCATTCCGGTCGTCCCCGCGGCCGACGACATCCACCTGTTCGTCGCCGGCGGCGCGGCAGGACGCTTCTCCGCCTTTCTCCCCGGGTGGGGCCACATGACGTCGCCGGTGCTGCGCTCCCTCGACGGCCGCCCGCCGGCCGGCGCGGACGCCTGCGCCGACGGCACCTGCGAGCTGTAGGCGGGCTCGTTTATCCGCCGGCCATGGCGCCGACGATCAGGTACGGCTCGACGCCCGCGACGACGGGCTCCGGCAGGGGCGTGTCGGGCGGATCGTGCGACAGGTCCTGCTCGCAGGCGAAGAACCGGATGTACGGCCTGCGGCGCTGCGTTGCGTAGTCGCGGATCGTGCCGCGCAGCTCAGGGTGGACGGCTTCCAGCGCGTCGATCACGGCGCGTTGCGTAACGGCCCCGTCGATGTCGAGCGCCACCTCGCGCTCGATGCGGGCCAGGGTGCACAGCGGCGCCGGCAGCACCACGCGGATCATGGCAGCGTCTGCACCTCCACGGATAGCACCGCCGGCAGGTCGCGAACGATGGGCGCCCATGTGTCGCCCGCGTCCGGCGAGGCGTACACCTGCCCGCCGGTCGTGCCGAAGTAGACGCCGCACGCGTCCAGCGTGTCGACCGCCATGGCGTCGCGCAGCACGTTGACGTAGCAGTCGCGCTGCGGCAGGCCGTCGGTCAACGCCTCCCATTCGTCGCCGCCGGTGCGGCTGCGGTATACGCGCAGCCGGCCGTCGGGCGGATAGTGCTCGGAGTCGCTCTTGATCGGCACGACGTAGACGGTGTCGGGCTCCGCGGCGTGCACCTGGATGGTCATGCCGAAGTCGCTCGGCAGGTTGCCGCTGATCTCGCGCCACGACTCCCCCGCGTCTTCGCTGCGCATCACGTCCCAATGCTTCTGCATGAACAGCACGCCGGGCCGCGTTGGATGCATCACGATGCGGTGCACGCAGTGGCCGACCGCCGCGTCCTCGTCCGGAATGCCCGCGGACCGCAGGCCGCGGTTGATGGGGCGCCAGGATGCGCCGTTGTCGTCGCTGCGGAACGCGCCGGCCGCGGAAATGGCGACGTAGATCCGCCCCTCAATCTGCGGGTCCAACAGGATGGTATGCAGGCACAGCCCGCCGGCGCCGGGCTGCCAGAATGCGCCGGTCCCGTGGCAGCGCAGACCGGGCAGCTCGCTCCAGGTCTTTCCGCCGTCGGACGAGCGGAACAATGCCGCGTCCTCCACGCCGGCATACACGGTGTCGGGGTCCTCGCGGGTCGGCTCCAGGTGCCACACGCGGGCGAACTCCCAGGGATGCGGCGTGCCGTCGTACCACTGGTGGGTGCCGGCATCTCCCTCGTACCGGAACTCGTTGCCCACCGGGTTCCAGGTCTTGCCGCCGTCGTCCGAGCGCTGAATCACCTGTCCGAACCAGCCGCCGCCCGGCGCCGCGTAGATGCGGTCGGGATCGGCGGGCGATCCCTTCATGTGAAACACTTCCCACCCGGCAAAGTGCGGGCCCTCCACGCTCCACTGCCTGCGCGCGCCGTCCGCGGTGAGCACGAACGCGCCCTTCCGCGTGCCCACCAGTACCCGTACCGTGCTCATCGCGTGCCGTCCTTTCCCGCCAGCGCGGCCGAACCAGCAGATTAGCAAAAAGCTGTCCGGCGGACACCGGGCCGGCCCGGCAGCGGCATTGCGCTCACCGCGCGCTTGCTGCAGACTGGGACGCGCGACATGGGAGACAAGAGCCAGCGGCGGCTGCCGGACGGGCGCATCGTCTACGACCCGCGCGGGACCGTCACCGTGGAGCCGCTACCGCTCGCACCGCGCCCGGCCGCGCTCGACGGCATCCGCCTCGGCGTCCTCGACAACACGAAGTGGAACGCGTCAAAGCTGCTCCGACAGGTCGTCGCGAGCCTGGAAGCCGACGTAACGTTCGCGGGCATCCGCCACTACGCGAAGTCGAGCTTCTCGCGCGTCGCGCCCGAGGACCTGCTCGAGCGGATAGCCGCCGAGAACGACGCCGTGATTACCGCGATCGGCGATTGAGGCTCCTGCACGTCGTGCAGTCTGCACGACGCGGTCGAGCTGGAACGGCGCGGCGTCCCCGCCGCCGTGATCGTTACCGACGCCTTTCTGCACGAAGCCGACATGCAGCGGACCGCGCTGGGTGCGGAATTGCTGCAGCCGGTCGTAATCCCGCATCCGCTCAGCACGCTGACCGCCGGCGAGATCGCCGCCCGGGCCGTCGTGGCGGCCGCCGGCATCCGCCGCGTTATGATCCCGGCGTGAACGTCGAGCTTGCTTACGGCCGCGGCCGCCTCACGGTCGACTTCCCGGCCGACCGCACTACCGTCCTGGAGCCGGCGTACGTCCGTGGCCTGCCGGACGAAGCCGCCGCCATCCGCCGCGCGCTGCGGGCGCCGCTCGGCGCGCCGCCGCTGGCGTCGCTGGTGAGACCCGACCAATCGGTTGCGGTCTCCGTCTGCGACATCACGCGGCCGATGCCGAGCCGCACGCTGCTGCCGGTGCTGCTCGGCGAGCTCGCGCACCTGCCCGACGAGCGGATAGTTATCCTGATCGCCACCGGGACGCATCGGCCCAACGACCGCGGCGAGCTGGTCGAGATGGTGGGCGAGGAAGTTGTCGACCGCTATCGCATCGTCAACCACAGCGCGTTCGACGAGGCCGACCTGACGTACCTTGGCGAGGTCGAGCCGCGCGTGCCGGTCTGGCTCAACCGGCATTGGGTGGACGCCGACTTCCGGATTACGACCGGTTTCGTCGAGCCGCACTTCTTCGCCGGGTTCAGCGGCGGCCCCAAGCTCGTGGCGCCCGGCCTGGCCGGATTCAAGACGACGATGCGGCTGCACGACGCCGAGATGATCGCCAGTCCGAACGCCCGCTGGGGCGTCACCGAGGGCAATCCCATTCACGACGCCATACGCCGTATCGCCGCGCACGTCGGCGTCCACTTCAGCGTCGACGTCGCAATCAACCGCGACCGGCAGATCACGAGCGTCTCGGCGGGCGAGATTTTCGCGGTCCACAGGACGATGGCGGAGCGCGTGAAGCGCAGCGCCATGCAGGGATTCGACGCGCCGTTCGAGGTGGTGGTGACGACCAACAGCGGCTACCCGCTCGACCAGAATCTGTACCAGACCGTCAAGGGGCTGTCGGCCGCCGCGCAGGTGGTCAAGCCCGGCGGCGCCATCGTCTGCGCGGCGGAGTGCGCCGACGGACTTCCGGACCACGGCGAGTACGGCGCCATCCTGGGCGCGCGCGAGACGCCGCAAGCGCTGCTCGACATGATCTGCGCGCCGGGCCACAACCGGCACGACCAGTGGGAAGTGCAGGTCCAGGCGCAGATCCAGCAACGCGCGGCGGTGTTCCTGAAAAGCGGCGGCCTGTCGCCCGACGCCGTGCGCGGCGCGCACCTCACCCCGATTGAAGATGTGGGATCGACCGCGCGCCGGCAGCTAGACCGGTTCGGTCCCGCGGCGCGCCTGTGCGTCCTGCCCGAGGGTCCGCAGACCATCCCCTATCTGACCGCGGCTGGATAGCGCCATGGACTTCAGCTTCAGCCCGCGCGTCGAGGGGCTCCGGCAACGGCTGCTCGCCTTCATGGACGAGGTCGTCTATCCCCGCGAGGAGACCTACGCTGCGCAGCACGCGGCCCAGTCGAACCGCTGGGCGACCCCGCCAATCATGGACGAGATGAAGCGTCAGGCCCGCGCGGCGGGACTCTGGAACCTGTTCCTGCCGGAAAGCGAGGAGGGCGGCGGCCTGACGAACCTGGAGTACGCCCCGCTGTGCGAAATCATGGGGCGCTCGCCGATCGCGCCCGAAGTGTTCAACTGCGCGCCGCCCGACACCGGGAACATGGAAGTGCTGGTGCGCTACGGCACCGACGCGCAGCAGCGCCGCTGGCTGGGGCCGCTGCTCGACGGCGCGATCCGCTCGGCGTACGCCATGACCGAGCCGGACGTGGCGTCGTCTGACGCCACGAACATCCGCGCACGGATCGAGCGCGACGGCGACGAGTACGTCATCAACGGCCGCAAGTGGTGGATCACCGGCGCCGGCAACAGCCGCTGCGAGATCTTCATCCTCATGGGCAAGACCGATCCGGACGCGGATCGGCACCGGCAGCAGTCGATGATCCTCGTACCGAAGGACACGCCGGGCGTCACCCTGGTGCGTCCGCTCACGGTGTTCGGCTACGACGACGCGCCGGTCGGCCACTGGGAGATCCGCTTCGATGACGTGCGCGTGCCGCGCGAGAACATCCTGCTGGGCGAGGGTCGCGGCTTCGAGATTGCCCAGGGCCGGCTGGGGCCGGGGCGCATCCACCACTGCATGCGCGTGATCGGCCTCGCGGAGCGCTCACTCGAAGCGCTGTGCGCGCGGGCGCACGCGCGGGTGGCGTTCGGCAAGCCCCTGGCGGATCAGGGCGTCGTCATGGAGGCGGTGGCCGACTCGCGGATGGAGATCGAGCAGGCGCGGCTGCTGACCCTCAAGGCGGCGCACATGATGGACACCGTCGGCAACAAGACCGCGCGGGCCGAGATTGCGATGATCAAGGTGGTAGCGCCCTCGATGGCCCAGCGGGTCATCGACCGCGCCATCCAGCTGCACGGCGGCGCCGGGATGTGCGAGGACTTCGGCCTGGCCAGGGCCTGGGCCCATAGCCGCACGCTGCGGATACTGGACGGACCCGACGAGGTGCACCGCCGGACGGTTGCGCGGGTCGAGTTGCGCAAGCAGGTTTCAGCTCACTCGTAAACGAGCGTGACGAATTCCGCGACGCAGGCCGGTTTGTCGACGCCCTCAGCGGAAACGACGCACTTGCTGATCAGGCGCAGCGCGTCCGGCGCGACGCGCTCCGCCGACACGAGCGTTTCCCTGCCGCGCACGCGCATACCCACCGCAACCGGACTGATGAAGCGCACGCGGTTCAGGCCGTAGTTGATCGTACGCGTCACGCCGCGCAGGTCCAGAATCTCGTTCCGAAACCTGACGACGAGCGACAGCGTGAAGAACCCCTGCACGATCGGTCGCCCCCCCGGCAGCTCCCGCGAGGCGCGCTCAACGTCGAGGTGAATCCACTGCGGATCGCCGGTCACGTCGGAAAACGTGTTCACCATCTCCTGCGTGATGCGCAGCCAGCCGCTCGTGCCGAGCTCGCTGCCGACAAGCTGCTCGATCTCCGTCAGACCGTTGACTACTCGCATGCGGATTCCCTGTCGCGCGCCTGTGCCGGCGCCGGTCGGCGCCTATTATATGGTCCGTGGCCGCGCACCCGCCCCGCGCTTCGGAGCTGATCGACGTCCGCCCCGACGAGCGGCTCGATCCGGACCGCATCGAGCCATGGTTGCGCGTGCGCCTGCCCGGCGCCAGCGCGCCCGTGGAAGTCGTCGGACAATTCGGTGGCGGCTACGCCAACCTCACCTACCTGCTCCGCTGCGGTGAGCGCGAGTACGTCCTCCGCCGGCCGCCGCTGGGTCCGGTGGCGCCGACGGCCCATGACATGCAGCGCGAGCACCGCGTGCTGTCGCGGCTGGGCGCCGCGTACCCGCTCGCGCCGCGCAGTTTCGCGGTGTGCACCGATCCGGACGTGCTCGGCGTCGACTTTCACGTGCTGGAGCGACGCCAAGGCTTCGTCATCCGCCAGCAGGTGCCGCGCGACGTGGCCGGCGATCCGGCGACCGCGCGGCGCCTCGGGGAGGCGCTGGTCGACGCGCTGGCCGCGCTGCACCGCGTTGACCCGCGGGAGGTCGATCTGCACGACCTCGGCCGGCCGGAAGGCTACGTGGAGCGCCAGCTGGCCGGCTGGACGCGGCGCTGGCAGGCCACTGGCCGCGCGTTGCCCGCCGTCGACCGCATGGCGGCCTGGCTGCGCGAGCGCCTGCCGCGCCAGCAGGCGGCCACGTTGCTGCACAACGACTTTCAGATAGAGAACATCCTGCTCGACGTCTCGGACCCGGCGACGATTGTGGCGGTGCTCGACTGGGACATGTGCACGCGCGGCGATCCGCTGATGGACCTGGGCTACCTGCTCAACTGTTGGAGCGACCCCGATGACGACGCTTCGTGGCGCGGCGTGAGCCCGACCCCCGGCTGCGCGCCGGGCTTGCCGACACGCGCCGAGCTGGTGGAGCGCTACGCCCGGGCGACCGGTTTCGACGTCGAGCACGCACGGTGGTATCACGTGTTCGGTGTGTTAAAGCTCGCCGTTGTCCTGGAACAGATTCACGTCCGCTTCCAGCGTGGGCAGACGCGCGACGCCCGCTTCGGCGCCCTCGGCGCACGCGTGGAAGGACTTGCCGCGAAGGGCCTGACTTTAATCTAGCCCGCATTTCTCACCAACGTTCGTCGCGAGGGCGTCGAGGCGCCGCAGTGGTGGGTCGCACGGACCGAACGACGCTGCAGGCGTAGTCGTAACTACGTCGAAGCGGCGTGAG
>JAGWAI010000034.1:30526-32341 GCA_021296485.1 Acidobacteriota bacterium | reverse complement strand
GCCTGTTGCGGGCGGCGGAAGGCGATGCCTGCAATGGCCGCCAGCGCCAGCCAGGCCGCCAGCTTGATGACGATCCAGCCCGGGAAGCCGAAGCGGCCGATGCCCAGCAGCCCGAAGCCGCTCACCAGCGCGAGGAGCGCGGTGACGCCGGACAGTATGAGGATTGGACGGCGCCGCTCGGGCAGTGGATTGGCGAGCGCCGCGAACGCGACGCCGGCCAGCATGATGGCCGAGAACAGATGGATGACCTGATAGAACTGAAACGACATGCGGCGATCTCCGGGTGCGGTCAGCGCGTGCTGGCCGGAATGGCGGAATAGCTCAGCTCCGCGTCGTAGCGCAGCACCGTCCGCTCGATCGACGCGAGCACGCCCGCGAGGCTGGCGGTGGCGGCGCCGGCTTCCTCGCCGAAGGCGCGCGCAACGAGCGAAGGCTGCTCCAGCTGAGCAAAGCTGGAGTAGTTCTCGACGATCAGCCAGGATGAAGGTCCAGGTCCAAAGACGCGCTCGTACACCCCGAAGACAAGGTTCGCGTCACTGAACTTCGGCAAGCCGGCGCGCAGGAAGTCCTCCCACTCGGCCGTGCGGCCGGGCGCCACCTGAACCGTCGTGACGCGCGCGAGCGACAGGCCGCCCACGTCGTCCGCCTCGACGCTCATGTCCGGCCGGTAGCGCATGGCGTACCGCTGCCGCGACACGGTGAGCCGGCGCAGCCGGTCGACCAGCCGCAGGCGCCTGTCTGGCTGCAGCACGCGCGCCAGCGGGCCGCCGGTGTCGTACTGCGCCAGGCTGCTCATCGGCGTGACGAGCTGCAGCTCGTAGCTGTTGCCGAACTCGGCAACCCGCCATACCGAGCGCCACGGGACGCCGGCCCGTTGCAGCGTCGGGTTCACCTCTTCAAGCTGCAACTCGACATAGTCGTCCAGACGATTGGGCACGACGTTCACCACGTCGACCTGCATCCATTCGACATCCTGCGCGTGGGCCGCGGACACAGACCCCAGACACAGCAGGATAAGCATGCAACAGCCGATCGGCACGGTTACATTCACGGCTTTCATGATGTTCCCTCCTGTGGGAGTGCTTGTCACTGCCGGCTGATTCTGACATAGAATGCCGCAGCCCGCCGGCTTTGGGGCGCATCCCCGGGTGGAAGGAGCAGTGTAGCGTCACCCAACGGTGAGGTACGAAGGGGGGACGGCGACGTGGAGGCGTCCGTCCCCAAGCCGCGCACAGCGCGGCTTGGCGGCGCGGCGCGGGGCTATGGGGTCCCCGCTAGCAGCCGCCGGGGGTTTGGGGCGCAGCCCCATCCGGAAAAGAAACCGCGCAACCCCATCTGGAGGCATAACGCAATGCCCTGGTTTGCCCTTATCGCCCGTGACCGGCCCGATGGTCTCGAGCATCGCAAGCAGCACCGCCCCGCGCACCTGGAACACATGGCCCGGCTCGACGCGGCGGGTCGGCTGCGCTACGGGGGGCCGCTTGTCAGTGAGCAGGGGGACATGAAGGGCAGCCTGATCGTTCTGGAGGCTGACGATCTCGAAGCGGCCAGACGGGCGTACGCCGAGGATCCGTACATAGTGCACGGCCTGTTCGAGAGCTTCGACATCGTCGAGACCAAACCGATCTTCCCGCGGGGCAACTGAAGGCGATTCTGCGGGCCGCGCACAGCGCGGCCCGGCGGCAGCGGCGCGGGGCGTTGGGGGGCCGCTAGCAGCCGCCGGGGGTTTGGGGTGCACCCCCAAGTGGAAGAAACCGCAGTTTAGCGTCACCCAACGGTTAAATACGGATGGGGACGGGGACGTGGAGGCGTCCC
>JAGWAI010000034.1:26424-30332 GCA_021296485.1 Acidobacteriota bacterium | reverse complement strand
GCTAGCAGCCGCCGGGGGTTTGGGGTGCAACCCCAAGTAACGATGCTCTACCGCAGCCCGTTTCCCGACGTGGAGGTTCCGGACGTCCCGCTGCCGGACTACGTGTTCGAGCACGTGGACGAGTGGCCCGACAAGGCGGCGCTGATCGACGGCCCGTCCGGCCGCACGCTGACCTACGCTCAGCTGCACGCGACCGCCCGCGCCACCGCCGCCGGGCTGGCCGCGCGCGGATTCGCCCGGGGCGACGTCTTCGCCATCTACAGCCCGAACCTGCCGGAGTACGCGGTCGCCTTTTTCGGTGTCGCCATTGCCGGTGGAACGGTGACCACGATCAATCCGCTCTACACGTCCGCTGAGCTGAACCGACAGCTCAAGGACGCCGGCGCGACGTACCTGGTGACCATTCCGCAGTTTCTCGACAAGGCGCGCGAAGCGGTCGTCGGCACCGCCGTCCGGGAGGTGTTCGTTTTCGGCGAGGCGGAGGGCGCCACGCCGTTCGCGGCGCTGCCGTCAGCCGGCCCGCCGCCGGCAGTGGCGATCGACGCCCGCGAGGATGTCGTGGCGCTGCCCTATTCCAGCGGCACGACCGGGTTGCCCAAGGGCGTGATGCTGACCCACCGCAACCTGGTGGCGAACGTGGTGCAGACCGACGCGGTGGAACGCCTGACTTCGCGCGAATCCATGGTCGGCATCCTGCCCTTCTACCACATCTACGGCATGGTGGTGCTGATGAGCGGGGCGCTGCGGGTGGGCGCGACGGTGATCACCATGCCGCGCTTCGACTTCGAGCAGTTTCTCGGCCTCGTGCAGCAGCACCGGGTGACGATGAGCTACATCGTGCCGCCCATCGTGCTGGCTCTGGCCAAGCATCCGGCGGTCGACAACTACGACCTGTCATCGCTGACCGATCTGCTGTCCGGCGCGGCGCCGCTGCCCGAGCCGGTGTCCAGAGCCTGCGCGGCGCGTACGGGCGTGGCGGTGCGCCAGGGATACGGCCTGACCGAAACCAGCCCGGTGACGCACTTCACCCCCAAGGACGGCCTGAACAAGCCGACGTCGGTCGGTCCGGCGGCCCCGAGCACCAGCTTCCGGGTGATCGACGTTGCGACCGGCAAGGATGCGCCTACCGGCGGACTGGGCGAGGTGTGGGTGCGCGGCCCGCAGGTAATGAAGGGCTACCTTGGCAACCCCGAAGCCACGCGGGCGATGATTGACGGCGACGGCTGGCTGCACACCGGTGACATCGGCCGCGCGGACGAGGACGGCTATCTGTACGTTGTCGACCGCGTGAAGGAGCTGATCAAGTACAAGGGCTTCCAGGTGGCTCCGGCCGAGCTCGAAGCCGTCGTGCAGTCGCACCCGGCCGTCGCTGACGCGGCGGTCATACCCAGTCCCGATATCGAAGCGGGTGAGGTGCCGAAGGCGTACGTCGTGATCAAGCCGGGCGCCGCGCCGACCGCGGAAGAGATCATGGCGCATGTCGCCGGGCGCGTCGCGCCGCACAAGAAGGTGCGGCGCGTCGAGTTCATCGACGCGATACCAAAGGTGCCGTCCGGCAAGATCCTGCGCCGCGCGCTCGTGGAACGGGAGCGGGCGGCGGGCGGTGACTGAGAGAATCGTCGTGCAGCGAATCCCCTTGCGGCGCCTGCGTGTGCTCTTCGCGGCATTGCCCGCGGTTCTTGCGCTGCTCTGCGCCGAAGTTACGGCCGCCCAGCCGCGCTCGCCCGAGCTCGCGGGTGCCGCGGATGCGCCGGCGGACCTGGTCGCCCTGGACGGCGACTTCGCGTACGCCGCGGCGGGCGACACGCTGCGCGTCGTCGACCTGTCGGACCCGACCCGACCCGCGTTGCGCGGCGCGCTGACAGCACCCGGGCGCATCTGGAGCATCCACGCCGCCAGCGGCAGACTGTATCTGGCCGGCGGCCTCGAAGGCCTGTTCATAGTCGATGCCGCGGACCCGGACGCCCCCGCGCTGCTCGCCACGCACCCCACCGCCGGTCAGGCGCTCGGCGTCACCACCTCCGGCAGCCGGGCGCTGGTGATCAACCTGATGTCCGGTCTCGAGATTGTCGACGTATCGGACGGCGCGGCGCCCGTACTGGTGCACACGGAAGATACGCCGGGCTATCAGTGGGGCATCGGCGGAGGCGGGACGCGCGTCCTGGTGGCGGACCAGCCGTCGGGCGTGCACCTGTTCGACTTTTCCGAGCCGGAGACGCCCGTGCTGCAGGGAGTGTACGCCGGCGCGCAGCCGGCGCAGTCGGTCACCGCCGGCGACGACGGGCGCGCCTACGTCGTCCTGGCCGGGAGCGGCGTCGTCGAGATTATCGACATGGCGGATCCGTCGAATCCGCGCCTGGCCGGATCGCACGCGCCGGCCCGGGCGGGCGGGCGCACGCAACGAGTGGCGGTAGGCGGAGACGGCATGGCGGTGCCGGTCGGCGAGGACGGCTTCGAATGGGTCGACGTAACGGACCCGGCCGCGCCGGCGCTGGCCGCAACCATCGACACACCCGGCACCGCGCAGGACGCCGCCATCGCCGGCGACACGCTTGCCGTCGCCGACGGCGGCGCGCTGCTCATCTACCGCCTCCGCTGAGCGCCCGTCCTGCCTATATCAAACCGCGGAAGCCTAGGAGAAGCCCAATCCGCCTCATGGCGTCAGCAGACGAACGGCAGGGAAGTACGTCCGGATTCGGGACGGATCCGCCGTGGCCAGCGTCCAGCCCATGATCTCTGCGTGGGCCCCGATGAAGAAATCCGGCAGCGGGGTTCGCGGCGAGTCCTTGCGTGACTGGCGCTGCCGACGCGCGCAGTACTGCACGTATGCCCTGGCGCAGACATCCGCCGCCGCCGCCGGCACGTCGAGAATCTCCACGCCCCAACTGCGGATACGGTCCGCCGCCATGCCGGGTTGCTTCTCGCCGACACAGATCTCCGCGAGGCAGACTGCATTGATGGCTGCGCCCTCCGAAGATGCGGCGCCGGCGATGGCCAACTGAGCCCAATCCTTATGCGGTGACGCGTCGTCGGACGCGCAAATGAGGACGTTGGTGTCGAGAAGCATCATGGCTCACGCGTGAGCTGCCGCAGCTCCTCCCACGAACGTGTCGGCTGCAGCGGCGCGCGGGAAATGGCCTCCAGACACGCTTCTCGACTCATGCGGGACGGGACTTCGGGCGGGCGTAAGCGAACGAGCACGCGCTGGTCGTCGGCCGGCTGCTGGATGTCAAAGACGTCGCCAGGCCTGGCGCCAGGGATGACTACGCGTCGTTTGGAATCCGCACGCGCTATCGCCATGGTGGGATTATCCCACCACAGGTCCACGTGGTCAACCCGCCGGCCGGCGCTACTGCTCGGCGAGCGGCAGAAACAGCGAGATGCGGTCTTCGCTGCCGATGGCACGCGAGATGTGGCCCTGGCCGGTCGTATCCTCCGCCAGCAGGATGTGTCCCGGGTGCAGGCGTATCCTCGTGCCGTCGCCGATCTCGACCTCGCTCTCGCCCGCCAGCGTGATGACGTACTGCCGGCGCGGCGCGGTGTGCCAGTCGATGTAGTAAGCCGGCGAGTTGCGCCGGAACTGCACGCTGGTCACCGGCACCGCCTCGGACAGCTCGGTCGTCGCCCGGTTGCCCGGACTCAGCGGCACGTCGATCTCCTCGGCGTGGGTCTTGCCGTCTTCGCCCGTATAGATCCGCGTGATCTTGATTGGCGTCCGTTCCTGCGCCTCCACGCCTGCGGGCGTGAACCAGCGCACCCCGCCGACGAACAGCAGCGTCGGTATCCAGCCCAGTGTGAGCAAGCCGTATGCCCATTTCTTCATCGTCGTCCCTCCTGGCATCGATACATGGGGCTGCGCCCCAAACCCCCGACACGCCGTGCGCGTCTCGTCGCTTACATATCGTCGA
>JAGWAI010000034.1:1484-26400 GCA_021296485.1 Acidobacteriota bacterium | reverse complement strand
CGCACGTAGTAGAACCCGCCGTTGATACCGAACGGCGTGTGCGTGCTGAAGCGGTTTCCCTTCTCGCGGGCGATCGGGTTCTCCTCGGGGTCATTGCCGAATGCGTTCTGGCCGCCTACCGTAAGCGTGACTGACTCGCCGAGCGGATACGCCGCCTCGAAGTCGACCACCGCGTCCCCGCCGTATACGTGCAGGTCGCGCGAGTCGAACCACTCGGCGTAGTAGCTCACGCGGCCGAGCAGTCGCCAGCGGCCCGCCGCCTGCCGCACGCTGGCGTTCCAGCGCGTGCCCGGAATCGCCTCCTGAAGCTCGCGGATCCGCACCGCGTCGAGCACCTCCGGATCGAAGTGCGTGACGCGGGTCGCCGTCCGGTTGAACAGGGCGCCAAACACCGTCCGGCCGCCGAGGCGCGGCGGCGCGTACGTGGCCACCACGTCGAGACCCTGCGTCAGCGTCTCGAAGTGGTTCGTGAAGAACCTGAAGTTCTGCAGGTTGCGGGCGCTGGTCACGCCCTCGGTGAGCAGGCCTTCAATCTCAGCCGGTGTGAGCGCGAAGAGCTGCGTGAGCGCGAGGCGGTCCTTCAACCGGATGCGAAAGTAGTCCGCCGTGAGGTGGAACGGCCCGCTGTCGACCACGGCGCCGAGCGCGTAGTTGACAGAGCGTTCGGGCTGCAGCGACTCGCCGCCGCGCAGCCGGGCCACGCGCGAGGTCGACGGGATGGTGCCGTTGTTTACCAGGTCCATCAGCGCGTGGTCGTACTCGGTAGAAACGTTGAACGCGTGCTGCTGCCCCGGCGTCGGCGCCCGGAAGCCCGTGCTGGTGCTCGCGCGCAGCGCGACGGCGCCGGCCAGCCGGTAGCGGCCCGCCAGCTTGCCGTTCGCAGTAGTGCCGAAATCCTCGAAATTCTCCAGCCGCAGCGCGCCTCCGACCGTCCAGGCGTCGTCCGCGCCGCGCGCCTCCACGTCGCCGTACAGCGCCGTGTTGTATCGGCCCCAACTGCCCGCCGCGATCGGGCTGAACCCGGGAAAGCCATTGGAACCGGCGCTGAAACCCTGCGCGGCGTACGGTCCGATCCGCCACGAGGCCTCGTCGCCGAGGCCGATCTCGAACCGTTCGCGCCGCCACTCGGCGCCGCCGGCGAAGTGCACACGGTCGTTGAGCGGATAGCGGAAGTCGAGATTGAGGCCCACCTCGTCCTGCCCGTACAGGCCCGGGTCGAACGCCGTGGGGGTCGCCGGACCGAGCGACGCGTTGACGGTATCGTAGATGAAGAAGTCGACCGTGCTGGAGCCGACGCCCGCGCTCGCGTCCCAGAGCACGCCCCCCGCGAGCTCGCCGCGGGCGCCGCCGACCGCTGACGCGTCGCGCACATCGCCGCCGAACTGCGGCGTGAATCCGCCCGGGAACTGCTCCTGGAAGGAGAAGCAGCGCGGATCGTCGAACACCCGCGCCAGCGCCGCCGGATCGGGCCGGTCGCGGGTGACCGGCACCGCGGGGCAGCCCGCCGACCCGTCGGCCACGCCGTCCTGCGCGTCGAGCGCGTCGCCGATCAGCAGGGTGCGTCCCCCGTCGGCGCTGAAGACGGCGCTGCGCGTGTTGGGGTTGCGGAAGAAGAAGCCGCTGGCGACCCGCCGGCTGGCGTAATTTGCGTAGCCGTAAGCCTGCACGCCGCCGAACAGGCGGCCGAAGTTGCCCCAGAGCTTGAGATTATCGTCGATGCTCGGCGCGCCCCAGATCTGGGCCGGCTCGGCGACCGCATCGTTGCCCGCCGCGACCAGCCGCGCGGCGTCGTCGCGCTGCACGCTGCGGCTGGTCGGGCCGGTGTTGCCGTACTCGACGCTGAGGTTGGCGAAACCGGCGCGGCCCAGCGGCAGCCCCGCGTTGGCGGCGACCGTGTACGTGCCGCCGTCGCCGGCGCCGTGGCCACCTGTGTGGAGCTCGACGCTGCCGCCCGACCGATCGTCCTTGAGCAGGAAGTTGAGCACCCCGGCGATGGCGTCCGAGCCGTACTGCGCGGAGGCCCCGTCGCGGAGCACCTCGACCTGCCGCAGCGCAATCGCCGGGATGGTCGAAATGTCCGGTCCCTGCGCGCCGTCTGAGACGCCGTTGCCGATCCAGGTGATGATTGCACCGCGGTGACGGCGCTTGCCGTTGACCAGCACCAGGGTGTGATCCGGGGCCAGACCGCGCATATTGGCCGGCCGGATGATACGCGCGGCATCGCCGACCGGTTGTGGGTTCACGTTGTAGGAGGGCACCAGGGTGCGGAGCTGGTCGCCGATGTCCGTATGGCCCTGACCGGCAAAATCCGCGGCCGGAATGGCGTCGATCGGCACCATCGACGCGGTGACCGAACGCGCCTGCGCCCGGCTTCCGACCACGACAACCTGTTCCGCGAGCTGCACGGACAGTGCGACGTCGAGCACGACGGCGCCGCCCGCACCGGCGGTCACGCCGCGCCGCACCACCGTCTCGAAGCCGGGCAGCGTGAATGTGACGTCGTACGTGCCGGGCTGCAGCGCGGCGATCGCGAAGCCCCCGGCGCCGTCGGTGACGGCGGCTGCCGCCAGTTCGCCGGACGCAGTGCTGCGTGCCTCCACGGTGACACCCGGCAGCACGAGGCCGGTGGCGTCCGTGACCACGCCCTCGATGACTACCCCCTGGCCGGCGGTAGCGCTCGCCGCCGCAAGCGCGACCAGCAACAACGCGACGACGGCTCCGAGGGCGCGCATTCCGCCGCTACACGACTTTGCGGTACACGTCGACGGCCCGCTCCGCCATCACTTCGGCCGTGTAGTGCTCGCGCACGCCGGCCGCGCCCTGCCGCCCCAGCTCCTGGCGGTGCTCGCGGTCGGCGGCCAGCCGCTCCAGCGCCGCTTCCAGCGCGCCGACATCGTCCGGCTGCACCAGTACGCCGCCGCCGGTCCGCTCGACGAACTCGGTATACGTGCCGCGCCGCGGCACGATCACCGGCACGCCGCACGCCATCGCCTCGAGCAGCGGCAACCCCTTCGGATCGTCGTAGACGGCCGGCACGGCCAGCATGTCGAGCGTGCCGAGGAATTCCAGCTTCTCCGCGCGGTCCAGCTTGCCGTGATACGACACCTCTCCGTCCAGCCCCCACTCGCGGGCCTGCTCCATGATGGAGTCGAGGTACGACCGGTGGCCCGGCGACAGGTAGCCGGCCACCTTGATCGAGCCCTGCTCGATGCGGCCCGCCTCACGCAGCCGGCGGTATGCCTCGCACAGCACGTGCAGACCCTTCTCCGGGGCCACCCGCCCGAAGTGGCCGATTGTCAGGCCGTTGCCCGCCGGCCGCGGGGGGCTCTCCAACCCGTCCACGCTGATGCCGAGCGGGGCGACGTCGATCTTCGCGCCCGGTATGCCGAGAAAGCGGCACATCCGCTCGGCGCAGTAGTCGCTGACCGCGACGAAGCGGTCGACGTAGCGCGCGTGTTCGGCAATCAACGCGATGCAGCGTTCGCGGTGCGCCTTGTCGAGACGGCTGAGAAAGATATCCTCGCCCTGCAGCGTGCAGCAGACCGGCGCGCCGAGCGCCTCCTTGAGCGGCCGCGCCAGCGCGATCAGCATCGAGTTGGAGATGTCCACCACGTCCGGCTTCGGCTGCCCCCGCAGCCAGTGCACCAGCTTGTCGATCTCCTTCGACTGGCGCCCGTTGGTGCCTTCCAGCACCGACACCGTCAGGTCGCCCAGAGTCTCGGGTTCGGTCTGCACCGCGCGTCCCGCCACAGCGCGGATAAGCTGCGGCGACTCCCAGAGACGGTCGAGCAGCCAGGGCGTATGGCGGAAGAGCGGCACCCACTCCTCCAGGTACACGCTGATGCCGTCGTAGAAGAGCCGATCGGAGCTCACGTTCTCCTCATCCGTCAGCAGGGGCGTGTAAAGCGGCAACAGGAGCACCTCGTGCCCCGCCGCCGTCAACCGCGCCGCCAGCGCGTTGTCGCGGATGCAGCTTCCGCAGTACATCCCGCCGGCGCCGGCCGTAATGTAGGTGATGCGCATTCGGATAGGGATCCTAATCTACCCCAAGTCCGGTAGTGATACCATAGCCGCCATGATGAAGCTGACAGGTATGCACTTTCTACAGGTACTCCCACTGTTTCTGCTGTTCGCCGCCGGCGGCGTGGCGGTCGCGTTCGCCGCACAGCTCCCGGCGCCCAGCGATGTCGCCGCCGCGCCCGCCGATGCCGAGACCACCGCTTCCGGATTGGCCAGCAAGGTACTCGAAGCCGGCTCGGGCAGCACGCACCCGACAGCCACCAGCAACGTTACCGTCCACTACACGGGTTGGACCACCGACGGCCGGATGTTCGACAGCTCGGTGACGCGCGGCCAGCCTTCCACGTTTCCGCTGAACGGCGTCATCCGCGGCTGGACCGAAGGCGTGCAGTTGATGGTAGTCGGCGAGAAGCGGCGCTTCTGGATTCCGGAAGAGCTGGCGTACGGCGGCCGGCGGGATCCGCGCGGCATGCTGGTCTTCGACGTAGAGCTGATCGCCATCCAGTAGAGAACGCTCCGGCGGCCGGGCGCTATTGGGTGGCAATGGCGCGCCGACCGCCGCGCAGCACGTATTTCTGAATCTTCCCGGTTGCGGTCTTCGGCAGCTGATCGACGAATGTAAAGCTGCGCGGCGTCTTGAAGTGCGCCATCTGCTCGCGGGCGTACGCGGTCAATTCGGCCGCACTGGCCGACGCGCCCGCGGCCGGCACGACGAAGGCGTGCGGGCTCTCTCCCCACTTCTCGTCGGGCATGCCGACCACGGCGATCTCCTGCACCGCGGGATGGCGCATCATCACGCCCTCGACCTCGATGGATGAGATGTTCTCGCCGCCGCTGATGATGACGTCCTTGAAGCGATCGCGGATCTCGACGTAGCCGTCGGGCTGCACTACTGCGGCGTCCCCGCTGCGGAACCACCCGCCGCGCATCGCCCGTGCCGTGGCGTCCGGATCGTCGTAATACCCCTGCATCACCACATTCCCGCGCACGACGATCTCGCCCAGCGTCTCGCCGTCCGGCGGCACCTCGTTGTCGTCGTCGTCGACCACCCGCAGCTCGCCGGAGGTGATCAGCTCCACCCCCTGGCGCGCCTTGACCGCCGCCCGCGCCTCCGGCCCCAGGCCGTCGTGCTCCGGCCGCGGCTCGCACACGGTGATGAACGGCGCCGTCTCGGTCAATCCGTACACATGCAGCAGCTCCCAGCCGAGCTCGACTTCCAGGCGCTCGATGGTCGCGGCCGCCGGCGGCGCGCCGGCCGTCATCACCCGCACGCCGCGCGGCACGTCGCCGCGCACCTCCGGAGAGGCGTTCGCCAACGTGATCAACACCGTGGGAGCGGCGCACAGCGCCGTCACCGACTCTTCACGGATGAGACCGAACGCCCGGACCGGATCCACCTGCCGCAGGCAGACGTGGGCGCCGCCGACCGCCGTCATGATCCACACGAACGTCCAGCCGTTGGCGTGGAACATCGGCAGCGTCCAGAGGTAGCGGTCGCGGCACGTCAGCGGAAAGTGCAGCAACGTCCCGACCACGTTCATGTACGCGTTCCGATGCGTGATCATCACGCCCTTCGGCCGCGACGTGGTCCCGCTGGTGTAGTTGATGGTCAGCAGATCCTGCTCGGCGATTGCGGGCCGCTCGACGGCAGCCGCGTCCGCCGCGCCGAGCAGCTCCTCGTAGTCCTGCCAGCCGTCCCGCGTCCCTTCCAGCGCCACGGCGTGCCGGATGGCAGGGCACTCTCCGCGGATGCCGTCCACCATTTCCAGATAGTCGGCGTGCGCGCACACTACCGATGCGCCGCTGTGCTGCAGGATGTAGCGCACCTCCGCCGCGTTGAGGCGGAAGTTGATCGGCACAAGCACCGCGCCGATCTGCGGCACGCCGTAGAACGACTCCAGGTTGGCGGCGGTGTTCGGCGAGATGTACGCGACGCGGTCTCCCTGGCGGACACCGAGCCGCTGGAGCGCCGCGGACCAGCGGTCGCAGCGCTCGAAGAACTGCGCGTAAGTCAACCGGCGCGCACCGTCGACCACGGCCTCGCGCCCGGCGTACAGGCGGCGGGTGCGCCGCATGAATTCCAGAGGGGTAAGAGCTGTTTGCATTGTTGGATGGGGCTGCGCCGTGCGCGGTCGGGGCTATTGCTGATCCGTCGGGCGGGCGCCTTTCCGTCCGATCGTGTTGCGCAGCACGCCGACCCCCTCGAGCTCTATTTCCACGACGTCGCCCGGCTGCATGGCGCTGGTCGTGCCCGGCGTGCCGGTGAAGATCATGTCGCCCGGCTCGAGGGTGACGTACCTGCTGACGTAACTGACAATGGCCGCGGTGCCGAAGATCAGGTCGCTGGTGCGCTGCGACTGCATCACCTCGCCGTTCAGCCGGGTCTCGAGCAGCAGGTCGTCGTAGTCGACGCCGCTGGCCATGACCGGCCCGACCGGCCCGAACGTATCGGCCCCCTTGGCGCGGAACCACTGCAGGTCGTTCTGCTGCCAGACGCGCTCGCTCACGTCGTTGCCGGGCGCCACGGCGAAGATGTGATCCGGCGCCGCCGCCTCGGAGACGTTGCGGGCCGTCTTGCCGATGATGAGCACCATCTCGCCTTCATAGTGGAGATTGGTGGCGTCGTCGTAGTACGTGATGACGCCCTCATGGGGAATGAGCGACGTGGGAAACTTCGAGAAGATGCCGGGGTACTCCGCTTCCGGCGTATCGCCCAGGTGGCTCTTGTAGTTGAAGCCGACCGCAATCACCTTTTCGGGCGCCGTCGGGGCGAGCAGCCGCACCGCGCTCAACTGCCGCGTGGCGCCGGTGCGGCGCGCGGCGTCGAACGGCGCACCGCTCAACTCGTGAATCGTCTCGCCCTCGAGAACGCCGTACGACACGTCGCCCTGGTGCTCATAGCGCACGTAGCGCGTCCCGCCCTGCGCCAGCGCGACGGTCGCGCCGAGCACCACGAACGCCGCCGCGAACAGGCTGATGCATCTCATTGCTCGCCGTCCCCCTTTGACTGCGCCTGAGCGTATACGGACAAGCCCGCAATATAGCACGAGGTCCAACGCCGTCAGCCACTCTCACTGCTACTATGGTTTCAGGCTCATGACCGTAACGAATCTCACGAACGCCGAACTGCTCGCGCGCGACCAGGCGCACCTGGTCCATCCATTGCACGAACCGTCGCTCCACGCGGGAGGACGGGTGTGGGTGAAGGGCGACGGCGCCGTCCTGACGGACGCCGACGGACGCGAATGCATCGACGCATTGGCCGGGCTGTGGAATGTCACGGCGGGACACGGCCGCCGGGAGCTGGCGGAAGCCATGCGCGAGCAGGCCTGCGCGCTGCCCTACTGCTCCGGCTACAGCGGCAATTCGAATCCGCGCGCCATCGAGCTGGCCGAGCGCCTGGCGGCGCTGTGCTACCCCTCGATCAACCACTTCTTCTTCACCAGCGGCGGCGGCGAGGCGACGGAGAGCAGCATCAAGCTCGCGCGGGCCTACTGGAAGATGCGCGGGCATCCCGCCAAGACCAAGGTAATTTCGCGAGTCGACGGCTATCACGGCGTGACGTTGGCGGCGATGAGCGCCACCGGCATATCGACCTACTGGCCGTTGTTCGAGCCGCGCGTGCCCGGCTTCCTCCACATCCCGTCGCCGTATCCGTACCGCTACGAGGCGCCCGCGGGCGTCAGCCAGGGCGTCGCGGCGGCGAACGAGCTGGAGCAGGCCATCCTGCGGGAAGGAGCCGACAGCGTGGCGATGTTCCTCGCCGAGCCCGTTCAGGGCGCCGGCGGCGTCATCGTGCCGCAGGACGACTACTTCCCCCGGATTCGCGAGATCTGCGACCGCTACGACGTGCTGCTGGTGGCCGACGAGGTGATTACCGGCTTCGGCCGCACGGGAGAGATGTTCGCGCTGCGCCACTGGGGCGTGGAGCCCGACATCATGCAGTTCGCCAAGGCCATCACGTCCGGCTACTTCCCGTTCGGCGGGATCGGCATCCGCGACCACATCGCCGACGCGCTCCGGGAGAACGGCGGCCCCTGGATGCACGCCTACACGTACAGCGCGCACCCGGTCGGCTGCGCCGTCGCGCTCCGCACCCTGCGGATCATCGACGACGAGCGCTTCCCGGAGCAGGCGGCGGCCAAGGGGCGCTATCTGCTGGAGGCGCTGCGCGGCGCTCTCGCCGACCACCCCCACGTGGGCGACATCCGCGGCAAGGGCCTCATGTGCGCGGTGGAGCTCGTCGAGGACCGGGCGACGAAACAGTCTTTCCCGTCCGCGCGTCAGATCGGCCTGCGCGTCCTGAAGCGCACCCTCGGGCACGGAATGCTGAGCCGCGTGAAGGGCGACAACTATCTGCTCGCCCCGCCAATCGTCATCACGCATGCGCAACTGGACCGCTGCGTCGAGATTCTGTGCCGATCGATTGATGACGAATTGGGGTAGCCCGCATTTCTCACCAACCTTCTGCTACGGCCGCCGATCCGCTCGCCGTGGCGGGCCGTACTCCCTCACGCCGCTTGCGTCGTTCAGTCCGTGCGACCCACCACACCGGCGCCTCGACGCCCTCGCGACGAACGCTGGTGAGAAATGCGGGCTAGAGCCGCACGCCGGCCGCCCGTGCCGCCCGGCATATAATCTGCGCGTGCCAATCCACCCCACAACCAGCGAAGTACTCGCCGCGCGGGAGCAGGAGCTCGCCGTGCGGTATGCCCGGCTCCAGAAAAAGGGCCTGCGGCTCGATCTCACGCGCGGCAAGCCGAGCCCGCAGCAACTCGCGCTGGCGGACGGACTCGACGGCGCGCTCGACGGCAATTACCGCTCACCCGACGGCGTTGACGTTCGCAACTACGGCGGCCTCGACGGCCTGCCCGCGGCGCGGCAACTGGGCGCCAGGATCCTCGGCGTGCCGGAGCGCGACGTCATTGCCGGCGGAAACGCCAGCCTGACGTTCATGTACCAGTACCTGCTGAACGCGTGGCTGCACGGTCCGCTGGGACCCGAAACCGCCTGGCGGCGCGAAGCCGGAGCCACCCGGTTCCTGTGCATCGTGCCGGGCTACGACCGGCACTTCACGATCACCGAGTCGCTCGGCTTCGAGATGCTCACGGTACGGATGCTCGAGGACGGACCGGACATGGACGAGGTGGAACGGCTCGTCGCGGGCGACCCGTCGATCAAGGGAATCTGGTGCGTGCCGAAGTACCAGAACCCCACCGGGCACACCTTTTCCGACGACACCGTGCGGCGCATGTCGAGGCTCGGGACGATTGCCGGACCGAACTTCCGGATCATGTGGGACAACGCCTACGCGGTGCACGATCTGCACGACGACCCGCCGGCGCTGCTCGACATCATGGACTGCTGCCGGGCCGCGGGCACCCCCGACAGCGTGGTGCTGTTCGCCTCCACGTCGAAGATTACACGCGCGGGGGCCGGCATCTCCTTCATGGCGGCCTCGCCCGGCAACCTCGCGCGGTTCAAGAAGCACCTCGGGGTGCAGACGATCGGCCCGGACAAGCTGAACCAGCTACGGCACGTGCGCTTTCTGCCGGATGCGGAAGCCGTCCGCGCGCTCATGCGCGCGCACGCCGCCATCGTGCGGCCCAAGTTCGAACGGGTGCTGCGGTATCTCGACGAGGGCCTGACGGGCAGCGCCGACTGGACGCGCCCGCGCGGCGGCTACTTCATCTCCGTCGACGTCATACCCGGTACGGCGCGCGAGGTGGTGCGGCTGGCGGGCGAGGCGGGCGTCAAGCTGACGCCCGCGGGGGCGACCTTCCCCTACAAGCACGACCCGGCCGACGCGAACATCCGCCTCGCGCCCACCTACCCCTCGCTGGACGAGATCGACCAGGCCATGCCGGTGTTCGTCACGGCCGTGCAGTTGGCGGCGGTGCGCCGGCGTCTCTTACATGGGGCTGCGCCCCAAACCCCCGGCAAGCCCTAGCAGCCCGTGGCAAAAGCCCCGCTGCATCCGACCGCTGAGCTGCGTTGTTCGGCGCTCACATATGGTCGAATATGCTCGCTTCTCACGCCTTGTCAGCCGGGCGCCTGGACGGTTTCGGTGCGACGCGGGGTTTCACCACGGGCTGCTAGCGGGGACCCCTTCGCCCCGCGCCGGGCTTGCCGGGCCGCGCCGTGCGCGGCCGGCTCGTCGCTCTCACGCAGTAGACGCTGATCCGGCGTGCTGCCGGACGAACCCGGCGACCCGCTCGAATTCGGCTTCGACCGGAATCCCCGCCGGGAGCTCCGGGAGCTCCTCTCGGGTGTGCAGGTACGCCACACCGGGACGGCCGTAGCGCAGCGCCAGGCGCGCCTCGCTCGCCGTGCCCGAACCGCCGGGCAGGAAGATGATGACCGTTGACGACAGCACGTTGAGGTGGTTCCGCGAGGATGGTGCATCGCCCGCCGGACGACCGGTGTCGAGGTGCGTGAAGATCGGGATCTCCACCCAGCGGTTGGGATAGCCGGGCAGCGGCGTGGCCGCGGCGTCGCCCGGCAGGCACGGCACGACGGCCAGCGAGGCGCCGGCCCGTTCCCGCACGTCGACGAACGCCTCGGTCACGGCGCCCATCACCCCGTCTCCGCCGCCCGTCAGCAGGTGGTAGCCCTGGGCGGCAATCCAGCGTCCCACCTGCCGGGCGCGTTCGGCGTGGGCGTCGACAGCCGATCCCATCACCCCCACGATCGGCAGGCGCACAACCCCGGCGGCGGGCGGCGGAGACGGCATCGGGCGATTCTACAGCCCGTTATAATTCGTGCCGTAATGGATGCAGGCGCCTGGAAGGCGGCGGCCGTGCTCGCGTTCGCGACGTGCGGCATGCCGGGCTGCTCGGGCGAAAGCGAACCGCCGGCCGACCCGGTCGAGCTGACCGTCAGCCACCGCTCGGAGTGGCGCGTGCTCTGGCTGGAAGGCGAAACGAATCTGCCCGACGGCGCGCACCTCAACTACCGCGTCACGCACGAGGCGGCCAACTCCATCCCCGTGGCGGAATGGCCGGCCACCAACCTGATGGACGCCGGCAGGAGCGCCGTCAAGGACGGCGCGTACTGGGCCCGGATCAATACGTTCAATTGGCCGCCCGGCATGGTGCGGGTGGTGGTGCAGTTCCCGCTGCCGCCGCAGCCGCCCGACGTTGTCGAGCGTTACGGCGAGCTGGGCGAGCGCCTGTCAGGCGAGCACCTCACCGACGTGGGCGGGACGAAGGCGATCGAGCTGGAGCACGTCTTCGAGCACCGCCGCTGAGCGCCGTTCTTCCTAGCGCCCCGCCGCGGCGGCGTCCCGCTCCCGGACCCGGGCGCCGCTCAGCATGTTCACCATGGCGTAGTTGCCCTCGTGGCAGGCGTACTCGAACAGCGGCCCGTCCAGCGTCTCCATCGGCGTGGCGGCGGTCCATGAACGCTGAAACGTCGTGGGATCCGTCACCGTGAAGCGGTAGTCGATCGTGTTCTCGTCGATTCGGGTAAAGCGCTCCTCCAGGTGCATGTACTCGCCGGTGCCGTACACCGTGTTGGAGAACCGCCGCTCCCACAGCTTGTCGGTGAGGTTGGTGGTCACGACCACCAGCGTGTCGCCGTCCCAGTAGCCGCGCGAATCGCCCAGCCACTGGCGGATGGACGCGTCGATGTGCGGCCGTCCGTCGAGCGGAATGACCCGCGTGTCGTGGACCATCTCGGCCCGGATGACGACGGAGTCGGGCGTCTGCAGGATCAGGTAGTTGTGGTTGTAGAAACCGGGCATCATCGTGCCGGGCATGCCGCGCGAGATGCAGCGCTCGTAGATGTTCACGTCCTCCCACGTGGTGGGATACTCGTCCGCGTTGCGCATCACCGCCATCGCCGCCATGCGGTCACGCTCCTTCGCGGTGATGGGCGGCAGGCGCCCGTCCGGCGGGTCCACGACCCAGGCGGTCTGCTCGGTGCGCACGCCGCGCTCGAACCAGAAGTCGTTGTACGCGCCGGTGCTACCGGGCGGCGGCGGACGGTCGGCGTTGCGGATGGCCTCGGCGTCGAGCTCCGCCCGCTCCTCCGCGCTCAGCCGCTCACGCCCGGCCAGCTCCTCCGGACGCTGCATCGGGGTGGTGGTGGTGTTCGTCCATGCCCCCTGCAGGTCGGGGTGGCCCCACGGCGTGCGGAACGCCCCCGCGTCCTGGGCCTGGGCCGGGACCGGCGCCAGCGCCAGCAGTGCCAGACCGACCACCGGCGCGACGATCCTCCCGAGCTTGTTCTGCCGCATCGCAGTCCCCCTTTCGCCGCAACGCCGGCCGCGGATCATACCGGCTGATATGCAAGCCAGCGACGCGAGTTGTCCACGAGGATCTTGTGGATCATCTCGTCCGTCACGCCGAAGTACTTCAGCTTCGGCACGAACTGGATCAGGACGGTGGAAAACCCGTTGCCCCAGTTGGCCTTGATCTGCGTGGTGTTGGCGAAGTCGGCCGACAGCAGAATGTGATCCTCCAGCCCCGAATCGATCATGTTCAGGATCATGTCGACCTTCTGCCGCTCCGGGATGAACGACGACGCCATGCGGTGCCCGACGGTATCGAACCCGACGAACGCGCCGCGCCGCGCGATTTCCTTGTGCGTCTCCCAGGTCGGATCGTCCGAGCGCTTGATGGTCGACTGGTGTCCGATGCACAGGTGCGCCATGTCGACGCCTTCCGCCTCGTAGATGTCGAGTTGATCGATCGCGCAGGTCGGACAGCTCTCGTGGGGCACGTGCGTGAAGATCGGCAGTCCGGTCTGCACGTGCACCTGCGCGTGGGCGGCGATCACCTTGCGCTCGATGTCGTGCATCTCCGGGAACGAGCTGCCCACCTCGCCCAGCGCGCCCCAGCGCTCCCGCTGCGCCTGCGCCACCATGCTCGCGGTGATATCCTCCTGGGGCATGTCGGCCAGCTCGTCCGGATAGCGCGGCGCGAGGAAGTAGCTGCCGCCCAGCACGATGTGCA
The DNA here is from genome assembly GCA_021296485.1 of Acidobacteriota bacterium. Lineage (GTDB taxonomy): Bacteria > Acidobacteriota > Vicinamibacteria > Vicinamibacterales > UBA8438 > JAAXGX01. Next base: position 13,423 of record JAGWAI010000034.1, on the reverse strand, counting down.
GGTCGGAGCGGGTGGCCATGGCCTCGAGGTTGGCCAACTGCTGTTCCGAGCGCGGTCCGATCGAGGAGTCGATGATGCAGGCGACGCCGTCGAAGGCGGCCATGTTCAGCTCCTCGACCAGCAGGTCGACCATCTCGTCGTTCGTCGGCGGCGGCGGCGGGTCGGTCCCGGGCGCGCGCGGCTCCGCCGGCGGACTGGCGAAATTGAATGCCAGGTGCTCGTGAAACAGCGTGGCTCCATGCCCGATGGCGTCCGGCGATATGTCCTCGTGCACCGTGCGCACGATGGCGCCCGCCGGGAATTCGATCGCGGGGGGCGCCGGCGCCGTCTCCTCCGCCATCTCCGGCTCGGGGGCGGGAGCGGGACCGCAGCCGGCCGCGAAACCGGCGCCCGCGCCAGCCGCGCCTACACCCAACAGCCGCATTGCATCCCGGCGGCTCAGACCCGAAAGACGATCATCGTGCATGGCCATGCGTTTCCTCCAGATACGAATGCGGATCGGCGCGGCCGGGGGCTCCGTTGCGGCCGCCGGCTGCGCGTGGAATTGCATCATACACGCATCGATCAGACCGAGGAAGCGGGCCAACCCCGGCATCCAAAATTCCGTACGAAATCCAAAAATCCGAACCATAAGGTTGACGTGGCCGCACCAAAATGACGTAAAATCCGCGAGATTTAGGACGTTGTGAAGCTGGTGTCACATTTGCATGGTTTCAACAGACGACCACGCAACCCAGGAGGAGGAGACATCCAGATGAGGAAAGCGCTAGTTCTGGCCATCCTGTTGCTCATACCGGGCATCGCCGGCGCGCAGCAGATTGGCGGCACGGTTACAGACACCACCGGCGGCGTGCTGCCCGGCGTGACAGTCGAGGCGCGCAGCGACTCACTGATCGAAGGGGTGCGCAGCGCCATCACCGACGGCAACGGCCAGTACCTCATCGTCGCGCTGGCGGTCGGCAGCTACGACATCACGTACTCGCTGCCCGGCTTCGGCTCGGTATTGCGCGAAGGCGTCGAGCTGAGCAGCGGCTTCACGGCCAACATCGACATCCAGCTCAGCGTCGGCGACATTGCGGAAACGATCACGGTCTCCGGGGCCACGCCGGTGGTCGACATCCAGAACGTCGAGCAGCGGACGATCATGGACCGCGAGGTCATCGACAGCATCCCCACCGGCAAGTCGTTCCAGTCGTACGCGCTGCTGGTGCCCGGCATGAGCGGCCACGACAGCTACCTGACAAGCCTGTCTCAGGACCAGGGCGGCATCACCGGCCAGACCCTGCAGCGGCTGGCCATCCACGGCGGCAACCAGGAAGACCAGCAGCTCGAGATCAACGGCATGGACGTCGGTGACTCGCTGACGCAGGGCGCCAACTACTCCGTGTTTCCGGATTCCAACTTCGAAGAGCTGGCGTTCAACTACTCCGGCAGCCCGGCCGAGATCGAGTCGGGCGGCGTGCGGATCAACATGATCCCGCGCGAGGGGCGCAACGACTTCAGCGGCCACGTCTTCACCACGTTCGCCTTCCAGGCGCTCAACGCGGACAACATCGCGGGCGATTCCGACCTGCTAACGCAAAACCCCAGCCTCACGCCGACCCTCATCGACGAGGTGTGGACGATCAACCCGGTGGTCGGCGGCCCGCTCGTACAGGACCGTGTGTGGTTCTTCGCCACGCACACGTCGCAGAAGGCTGACACCATCGCCGGCGGCATCTTCCACCAGACGCCGGAGGCCGTCCTGGACCCCAACAACTACAACCGGGTCGAAGACCTCAGCAACCCGGCCATCGACGCCACGACCATCCGCGAGCAGTCGGTCAACTTCACGATCCAGGCCAGCGACCGCGACAAGTTCAAGCTGTACTGGACCAACAGCAGCACCGACCAGCCGCACCTGCTGCAGGGCCGCACGCTGGCGTCCATCGCCGTCTCGCCGGAGGCCTCGATAGGGGGCGAAATCCGCACCAACACCTACCAGGCCACCTGGACCCGGCCGCACACCAACCGCCTGCTGTTCGAGGCCGGGGTTTCTCACCTGCCGGTGCGCTACAAGCTGCACGACGTGCCGGAGGCGAACCTCAATCTGCCGGGCAATCTCCAAGTAGCCCCACTGTGGGCCACGCGCAACATGTCAGGCTGGTTCTCGGGCGCGCAGGAGCGCAACAGCCCCAAGCACACCAACATGGTCCGCGCATCGGTGTCGTTCGTCACCGGCAGCCACAACCTGAAGTTCGGCGCGAGCGGCCTGTGGCTGGGCGAGAACACCATCAACTCGAACTACCACCAGTGGTACAGCGTCCTGGCTCTTCCCACCGGGCCGTTTCGGGCCACCTTCCGCACGCCGCGCTGGCAAATCAACCGCGCGCGCAACATGGGCATCTACGCTCAGGAGCAGTGGACGCTCGACCGGCTGACCATCAACGCCGGAATCCGCTACGACTACGAGGAGTCGAGCTGGCCCGACCAGACCATTCCCGGCGCAAACACGTGGTTCCCGGACGAGCAGGACCTGGTCCTGAACGGGGAGACGGCCAACGGCTGGCGCGACCTGCAGCCGCGCCTCGGCCTGGCATGGGACGTGCGTGGCGACGGCCGCACGGCCGTCAAGTTCGGCGCGCACCGCTACGGCAAGCGCAACTCAACCGACATCGCCAACCTGCTGAACCCGGGCCTGAACAACACCGGTATGAACCGGACCTGGGTCGACAGCCAGTGCATACCGAGCGCCGGGCCCGGACCGAACAACGGCGGCCTGACGGGGTGGGACGGCTCCACCTGCATCGCCGGCGACGGCCTCGTGCAGGGCAATCCGCTCATCAACGAGCCGAACGGCGAGTTGCTCTCGGCCAATCCGACCCCGTTCTTCGGCAGCCCCATTCCGACCACGTTCTTCGCCGAGGACTGGCGCAACGGCTGGGGCAACCGGCCGTCGAACTGGGAGATCACGGCCAGCATCCAGCAGCAGCTGGCGGACGGCCTGTCGCTCGATGTCGGCTACTTCCGGCGCTCGTGGATCAACTTCTTCGTGGAGGACGACCAAGCACTCGGTGCGGGAGACTTCGAGGAGTTCAGCGTGGACATTCCGCAGGGACTCCGGGACTTGAACCCGAACCTGCCGGCGTCGATCATGCTCTACGACCAGCGCCCGGCGACCATCACGAGGCCGGACACCCTCTTCCAGTCGGCGGACAACTTCGGCGGCCAGACCCAGAACTGGCAGGGCTTCGACATCACGATTGACGGCCGGCTGGAGAATCTGCTGATCCAGGGCGGCGTGAGCACCGGCGCCGCCAGCACCAACAACTGCGACATACTCGACGCGCTGCCGGAGGTCCAGTTCAACGAGCGGGCCTTCACGGGCGCCGGGACGTCGCAGACCTACTGCGACGCGCAGCACAACTGGCTGACGCAGATCAAGTTGCTCGGGACGTACACGCTGCCCTACGACGTGCAGGTCGCAGCGACGCTGCAGAACCAGCCGGGGCCCCAGCGCGTCGCCGAGTACACGTACCGGGGACTGGTGAACGGGCGGCCGCATACGCAAGGGTCCGTCGAGGTGAACCTCATCCCGCCCGGATCGTGGTACGGCGAGCGCTTCAGCCAGTTGGACCTGCGGCTGACCAAGATCTTCCGCGTGGCGGGCGGCACGCAGTTCCGGGCCATGTTCGACCTGTTCAACCTGTTCAACGCGAACTCCGTGACGCGCGAGCAGCCGGGCTGGGGCGCCGCCTATCTGCAGCCGCAGGTGACCATGGCCGGCCGGCTGGCGAAGTTCGCCTTCCAGTTGGACTTCTAATGCTGGATGGGGGCTTCGCCCCCAAGCCCCCCGCCGGCCACTAGGGGAGATACCGATGCCCCGCCCCCTGGCGCCCCGGCCCGGCCGGCTGCGGCCGGGGGCGACTGCCTTGGCGCGCGTCGTCCCTCGGCTCAAGCAGAGGCTTCGGCAGTTCTATCTATGCAGGGGGTGGCGCCAACGCGCCATCCCCTTTTTTTCGTTCGGGCCAGGTCCGACGCAAGGTCTCCCCCCCCACTCCTCGCGTTGACTGGGCCGGGCGAATCCACTAATCTCGCCATCTTATAGATCGCCTTTTCCTGAGCGTGGGGTTTCAGGCTCATCAAGAGACGAACGTTCGGCGCTACGTAGCAGGCAGAAGCCGGGAGGGATTCATGCCACGTATCGTGAAGCTGACGTTGATCGTTCTGGGTGTCGCCGCCGTGATTCCGGGGGCCGCTCACGCGCAAGACTCAGCGAGCATCGCAGGCTCAGTCGCAGATTCGACCGGGGGCGTGCTGCCCGGTGTAACCGTTGTCGCCTCCAGCCCGGCGCTGATCGAGGGTTCGCGCACCGTCGTCACCGACGGGGCCGGCGCGTACCGCATCGTCGCTCTCCGGCCGGGCACCTACACGGTGACGTTCACGCTCCCCGGGTTCAGCACGGTCGTGCGCGAGGGCGTCGAGCTGGAGGGTTCGTTCGCCGCCGCGGTGGACGTGCAACTTTCCGTCGGCAGCGTCGAGGAGACCGTGACCGTCACCGGCGCCGCGCCGATCGTGGACGTCCAGCAAGCCCGGCAGCAGGAGGTGTTCGACTCGGACGTGCTCGACGCCATCCCAACGGGCCGCACGGTCCAGAACGTGGCCGTCCTCGTGCCCGCCGTGGTGTCCAGCCAGCCGAGCGGGGTGGGCGGGACCGACCTTCTCGACCTGGCGCAACTGTCCGTCCACGGAGGCGAAACCGACGATTTCCGCATTCAGAGCGACGGCTTCATCCTGGGCAACGCCTATCAGTCCTACAACGGCTTCGTCCCGAACCTGGGCGCGACCGCCGAGACCACGGTCAACACCGCGGGGGCCGGATCCGACTGGTGGGGCAGCGGGGTGGTGCTGAACGTCATCCCCAAGGAGGGCGGCAACGACTACAGCGGCGAGATCTTCCTCACCGGGGCTACCGGCGACTTCCAGAGCGACAACCTGACCGAACGGGTCCAGGAAAAGGGATTGTCGTCGGCCAACACCCTCAAGGACACGTACGACATCAACCCCTCGTTCGGTGGGCCGATCGCCCAGGACAAGTTGTGGTTCTACGCGTCGGGCCGCTTCACCCAGTCGCGCATGTTCGCTGGCGGGACGTACTACAACAAGAATGCGGGCGACCCGTACAACTACTTCTACGAGCCCGACTTCGACCGCCAGGCTTTCCACGGCAACTGGTCCAATAGCGCCAGCACGCGCTTCACGTGGCAGGCCAGCGAGCGGAACAAGATCGGGATTTCTTACGAGTACCAACGCGCGTGCAAGTGCGGCCAGACCGGCATCGGCACGGGCGGCTGGGGCGCCAGCAACCTGGTCACGCCCGAGGGCGCCTATGACGCAACCTACCCCGACACCTGGTCGGGGACGGCGACGTGGACGGCCCCGCTCAGCAACCGCGTGCTGCTCGAGGTCGGCTTCATGGCCCGCAACGAGAAGAACGGCTCCAGCGGCCCGCGGCCGCCGGCGGACGATCCGATCCACGACTTCATCCCGGTGTACGACTACGGCACCAACTACGCGTACAACGGACGGCTGCCGGTCGTCGCCTCAATCTGGTCGTTCTTCTCGTCGACCGTCCCGCAGGCCCGGGCATCCCTCTCGTACGTGACGGGGAGCCACTCGTTCAAGTTCGGCTTCACCCATCTGTACGCCAAGACGGACCGCTACGACACGGACAACAACCACAACCTCCGGTATGGTGTCGTTTCGGGCCTCGGAGGGGCCTTCGGCCTGCCGCTCGCGGCGAACTACCCGTTGCCGATCCTGCTGTTCCAGTCCGCCGCGCCGTACCCGGAAGACACGCGGCAGTCGGAGACCGGCCTCTATGCGCAGGACGTGTGGACGCTCGGGCAACTGACGCTAAACCTCGGCGTGCGGTTCGACCGTTACCGGACGACGCATCCGTCGATGTATTTCGGTCCCGGCCCGCTGACGCCCAACCGGGACTTCACGACGCCCGATATCGACCACTTCAATCAGAAGGACATCACGCCACGGCTATCGGCCGTATACGACCTGTTCGGCACCGGCCGGACCGCGCTCAAGGTGAGCCTGAACAAGTACGTCCGGGGACATTCCATCGACATCTGGGACGGCAACCCGGCCGAGCTGATCACCCGCAGCCCGTTGCGTACCTGGCATGACGGCAACCTGAACTTCGTCCCCGACTGCGACCTGACCAGCCCGCTGGCCCAGGGACCGCCGAATTTCGCCGCGTATTTCCTGGGCACAGACTTCTGCGGATCGCTTCCCAGCGGCTGGGGTCTGTCCAACTACGTGCCCAACACGCGCTTCGATCCCAACACCATCTCGGGCTGGGGCAACCGCGGATACAACTGGGAGTTCTCGACCGGCATCCAGCACGAGCTGGTCGAAGGCATATCGGTGGACGTCGCCTACTTCCGCAAGATCTTCGGCAATCTGCTGGCCCTCACGAACGAGGCGCTCGGTCAGGACGGCTACGACCAGTACTATCTGACGGTACCGCAGCACGAGGGTCTTCCCGGGGGCGGCGGCTATGAGATCGGCCCGTTGCTCGACCCCAAGCCGGAAGCGATCGCCGGCGGATTCCCGATTAACAATTACCAGACGTTCGCGAACGAGTTCGGGGACTCCTTCCAGCACTGGAACGGCGTGGACGTCAACCTGAATGCCCGCATGAACAACGGCCTGATGCTCGCCGGCGGCTTCAGCACCGGCCGCTCGTCCATGAATGATTGCGATGTCGTCAGCAACACGGGGCCGGCGGTGAATTTCTCTCTCGGCCGGCCGGCGGCGGGATCGACCGCGTCGCATCTGCTGCACTGCGACATCAAGGGCAACTTCCTGACGAACGTCAAGGCGTACGGCGCCTACATCATTCCGCGCATCGACGTACAGCTCTCGGGCACGTTCCAGAGCATTCCCGGACCGCTGATCGACGCGCTCGTGACCTACCAGCCGGCGGATGTCGTCGCGGCCCTCGGCCGTCCCCCCTCGGAGGGAAGCGGGCCTCAGGTTCAGGTAGTGCCTCTGGACGCGCTCACCGGGAGCCCGCGGGGCGGCACGGGTGCGGGCACGCTGTACGGCGAGCGGCTGAACCAGTTCGACTTCCGCGTCGGAAAGATCCTCGAGTTCGGCGGTACGCGCACGGCCCTGAACCTGGATATCTACAACATGTTCAACTCGGACGCGATCGTGAACGAGAGCGACCAGTTCGCGACGTTGCGGGAGGCGCAGCGGATCATCCTGGGGCGCATCTTCAAGATCAGCGCGTCATTCGGGTTTTAGGCGTAACCACGGTCGGGATTCCTCAGGGCCCTGCTCCCGGGAACGGGGGCAGGGCCCCTCTTTTTTGCCCGAATGGTGCCATACTGCCGTCCGATGCCATGTGGTCGCGTAGTCAACTGACAATGCGCGCGGTGCTCCTGGGCGTCTTCCTCACACTCGGCGGTGCGCCGCTTGCTTCCGCGCAGGGCAATCAGGAAAGCGGACGCCAGGGCCGGATCGAGCACGGGCGGCAGCTCGCGGCGCTGCATTGCTCCACCTGCCACCTGGAACCGACTCCCGACGTGCTCCCCAAGCAGAGCTGGCAGACCGCGCTCGGCTACATGGGCCTGCTGCTCGGGATGCGGAATCTCGACTTTCTGGACGGTCAGCCCGCGATGGCGCGCGACACCGTCGTCGCCAGGCGCGACGTGCTGATACGGGAAGGGGCGCTGCCCGACACGCCGGTCCTCAGCGATCGCGATTGGGACGCGCTGCGGAAGTACTACGTCGACAGCGCGCCGGCCGCGGCGCTGCCGCAGGTCGACAAGTCTGCGTTGCGTTGGGAGTTGCCACGATTCAGGCTCATTGAATCCGACTATCACGTGCCGGGCGCCGTGACCACCCTGGTCCACATCCGGTCCGACACAGGCGAGGCGTACATCGGCGACAGCGCCCTGAACACACTGACAGTCCTGGGCGCCGACGGCCGGATCAAGATCGCCGGACAGCGTCCGCCCACCGAGGTCTTCCCGATCGACATCGAGTTCATCGGCGGCACGGCGTATGTCGGCTCGATAGGCGACCTCGAAGCGCGCAGACCGACCGAGGAACGGGCCGCCCACATCAGCACCCTGGATTTGGTCGGCGACAGCATCGAAGCCGCCCCCGCGGCGATCATCGTTCCCAACCTGTACCGGATGGCCGACATGGAACCCGCCGACTTGAACGGCGACGGCCGTCTGGACTTCGTCGTCTGCGGTTTCGGCCACGTCACCGGACGCATCTCGTGGTTCGAATCCCGCGCCGACGGCAGCTACGAAGAACACATCCTCATTCCGCGCGCGGGCGGGGTCAAGGCCGAGGCGGCCGATTTCAACGGAGATGGGCGGCTGGACATTGCGGTGCTGGTATCGGAGGCCAGAGAGGCCTTCTATATATTCGTGAACCAGGGAAACAACGAATTCGAGCGCCACGAGGTCTTCGAGACGCAACCCGCGTACGGCCACACCTACTTCGAGCTGCAGGACTTCGACGGCGATGGAATGCCGGACCTGCTGGTCGTCAACGGCGACAATGTGGACTCCGACCCGTACAACACCCGCAAGCGCTATCACGGGGTGCGGATCTACCTGAACCGCGGAGGCTACAACTTCGAGCAGGCGTACTTCTATCCGCTGCACGGCGCGTTCATCGGCAAGTCGGCCGACTTCGACAACGACGGCGACCTGGACATCGCCGCCATCTCCTACTTCCCCGATTTCTCCGCCGAGCTGCGGGAGTCATTTGTCTACCTCGAGAATCAGGGCGGCCTGGCGTTCACCGCGTCCACCAGTCGCGAGTTGATGCGCGGCCGATGGATGACGATGGATGTCGGCGACATCGATGCCGACGGCGACGTCGACGTCATGCTCGGCGGCGCGTACCTGCCGCTGGGCATGGTCGCGCACCTGGACCTGTTCGCCGAATTGCGGAAGATCGGCCCGTCCGTGCTGCTCCTGGAGAACACGCTCCACTGACTCCCGGCTACCGCAGGACGCCTCGACGATGACCGCACGCAAGGCCGGACGTCAGCCCGAACCGGCAATCAATGGCCGGCCGGCGAAGCGCATGGACGGGTCGCGGCTGATCCTGTCGTTTCCATTTGCCTGTTCGGCCGCGTTGGCCGGGCTGGTGCTGCTGCCGGCGGTGGCGCCCGGCTCACGACTCTATTGGTCGCTGTGCGGGGCGGCGGGCTTCATCGCTGCCTGGAGCGCGCTGCTGGCCACAAGGCAGCTGCGCCGGCCACGCACGCTGACCGTCGAGATCGCCTTCCGCCGCCAGCACTACGTCCAGGCGCTCGCGCAGGCGTCGATCTTCCTGTACTGGGGGTGGCACTGGCGCGAGGTGTACGACTCGGTGCATCTGATCGCCGCGCAACTGCTCTTCGCATACGCTTTCGACATGCTGCTCGCGTTCTCTCGCCGTGACGGCCACACGCTCGGTTTCGGCCCGTTTCCGGTCGTCTTCAGCATCAACCTTTTCCTGTGGTTCAAGGCCGACTGGTTCTATTACCAGTTCGTGCTGATTGCGGCGGGGTTTGCCGCCAAGGAGCTGATCCGCTGGAACAAGGAGGGACGGCGGGTCCACATCTTCAACCCCTCGTCGCTGCCGCTGGGCGTCTGCTCCCTGGTGCTGCTGCTGACCGGAACCTCGAGCATCACCTGGGGCTACGAAATCGCCAACACGCTGAACTACGCGCCGCACATCTACCTGTTCATCTTCCTGGTCAGCCTGCCGGGACAACTGCTGTTCGGCGTCACGACGATGACGATGTCGGCGGTCGTCACGATGTACCTGTTCGGACTGCTCTACTTCGCCTCCACCGGCATCTACTACTTCTTCGATTCGTACATCCCGATCGCCGTGTTCCTCGGCATGCACCTGCTGTTCAACGACCCATCCACGTCGCCGCGCAGCGGGCTTGGACGGATCCTGTTCGGCGTGCTGTACGCGCTGGGCGTGATCGCGCTGTATGCCGTGCTCGACCGGGCAACCGTACCAACGTTCTACGACAAGCTGTTGGCCGTGCCCGTCATGAACCTGCTGATCCAGGTGATCGACCGCGTGGCGCAGTCGAACGCGCTGAGACGCTTCGACCCGGCCGCACTGGTCGGCGGTGTCCCGGGGCCGCGCCGCAACCTGCGCTACGTCGGCGTCTGGGCGGCCGTGTTCATAGCCATGAGCGCGGCGCAGGGCGTCGGCGACAAACACCCCGGGCAGTGGGTGCCGTTCTGGCAGCAGGCGTGCACCGAGGGACGCACGTACGGCTGCCGCAATCTGGGTAACCTCGTGTCGAACTACTGCCGCGCCCGCTCCGGCTGGGCCTGCAACGAGTTCGGCATCCTCATCAATCCGCGCCAGAACCCGCAGTTCGCAACGCGCGCGTTCAGGGAGGCGTGCGATCTCGGCTTCGAGCCCGGCTGCGCCAATCTCGACGAGAGCGCCTGGAACGCGCCGCGGCGGCTGCCGCCCGACGCGTCCGACTACCGGGTCATCCTGCAGGGCAACAAGGGACCGCTGCGGGACATGTCGGCGCCGGAGTTGTACAGTCTGGCCTGCAGCCAGGGATTCGCGGACGGCTGCCGGAGCGCCGGCACTGCGGCGACCGGAGCAGCCGGACGGTAGCGGCGGCGGCGCTCAACCACCACCGGCAAAGGAGACTCGTCTTGCAGGGAGAGAAGATTCTGATAACCGGTCCGGCCGGCCAGGTGGCGTTTCCCATCGCCCGGGCGCTGGCTGCGGACAACGAAGTGTGGGGCATCGCTCGCTTCGGCAAGGATGCGGATCGGGAGCGCGTGGAGGCGGCCGGCGTGCGCTGCGTGAAGGGGGACCTGGCGCGCGGCGCCTTCGACGGCTTGCCCGATGACTTCACGTACGTGCTGCACCTGGCCGTGGTCCACAGCTTCACCCCGGACTTCGAGCACGACCTGGAGGTCAACGTCGAAGGCACCGGCCTGCTGATGGCGCATTGCCGCAAGGCCAAGGCGTTTTTGCACTGCTCCTCCACGGCCGTGTACGAGGCGGTGGCGAACGAGGCGTTCAAGGAGTCGGACCCGCTGGGCGACAACAACCGCGGGATGATGCCTACCTACAGCATCTGTAAGATCGCCAGCGAGTCCATGGCGCGCTACGGCGCGCGCCAGTGGAACCTGCCGACTGTCATCGCGCGGCTCAACGTGCCGTACGGCGCCAACGGCGGATGGCCGTCCATGCACCTCGAGATGATGCTGGCCGGCCGGCCGATCGCCGTCGGTCCTGGCGAGCGGCACGTGTACAACCCGATTCACGAGGACGACGTCATTGCCCATATTCCGCGCCTGCTCGACGTGGCCGGCGTGCCGGCGGTGACCCTCAACTGGGGCGGCAGCGAGACGGCCAGCATCGAGGAGTGGTGCGCCTGGCTCAGCGAGCTGACCGGCGTGGACCACAAGATCGTGTTCCATCCGGCTATGCTGCAGAGCATCGGGATGGACACGACCCGCATGCACGAGCTGATCGGCAGCACGACGGTGCAATGGAAGGACGGCTTCCGCCGCATGGTGGAGGCGCGCCACCCGGAGCTGCTGGCGGACAGGTCGTAGCCGCGCCGGTTCGCTCCAATATCGGCACAGCTTGATGTCGCAGCGACAGCAGCGGGCAGTGCGGAAGGCGCAAGCGGCGCCTGCGACCAGCGCGGCGGCGCCCGGCCCGACCGCGCAATTCTCAAGCCTGCCGCCGGCGCGGGCGATGCTGCTCCCGCAGGCAGTCTCGTTTCTGATCCTGGCGTTCTCCCTCGCGGGATCTGTGGCCCGCCAACCGCGCCTGTTCGCGGCGATTGTGGGCGCCGGCGGCGCGCTCCTGGCCTGGGCCGCGGTGCTCCAGATGCTTGCCGTCCGCCGCCGACGCACCTTCGCGCT
>JAGWAI010000034.1:506-1447 GCA_021296485.1 Acidobacteriota bacterium | reverse complement strand
TCTACTGGGGCTGGTACTGGCGCGAGGTGTACGACTCGGCGCATCTGATCGCGGCACAGGTGGCGTTCGCCTATGCGTTCGACATGCTGCTCACCTGGTCGCGGCGCGAGCGGTACGTGCTCGGGTTCGGGCCGTTCCCGATCATCTTCAGCATCAACCTGTTCATGTGGTTCAAGCCGGACTGGTTCGCGCTGCAGTTCCTGATGGTGGCGGTGGGATTCGCCGTCAAGGAGCTGGTGCGCTGGAACAAGGACGGCCGCCGCGCGCACATCTTCAACCCGTCGTCGTTTCCGCTCGGGCTGTTCGCGCTGGGACTGATCCTGACCGGCTCGACCGGCATCACCTGGGGACCGGAGATTGCGGTGACGCAGATCTTCCCGCCCCACATCTACCTGCTGATCTTCCTGGCGAGCGTACCGGCGCAACTGCTGTTTGGCGTGGCTTCGATGACGCTGTCGGCGGTGGCCACCACGTGGCTGTTCATCCTGGCGCACCACGCGCTGACGGGCAGCCACTTCTTCAGTCCGGCGGCGTTGGGGGGCGGCGCCGTGCCGATCGCAGCCTTCCTCGGCATGCACCTGCTGTTCAACGACCCGTCCACATCGCCACGGACCGAGCTGGGGCGCATCATCTTCGGCGTGCTCTACGGATTGAGCGTGATCGTCCTGTTCGGCGTGCTCGAGAGCGCGGGGATCCCGACTCACTACGACAAGCTGCTGGCCGTGCCGATGCTCAACCTGCTGATCAAGGCGATTGACACGGCGGCGCGGTCGGACCTGCTGCGGCGCTTCGACCCGGCCCTGCTGGGGGCCGGGCTCCTGCCGCGGCGGCGGCACCTGGCCTATGTCGGGATCTGGGCCGTCGTCTTCACGGCGATGCAGGTGCAGTCGGGATCCGAGGTGGCGCTGGCGCGCGGCGTGTCGCTGCTGTCGCAGGGCCGT
>JAGWAI010000034.1:0-330 GCA_021296485.1 Acidobacteriota bacterium | reverse complement strand
GGCCGTTTCGACGCGGCGGTGGCGGCGTTCGGCGAGGCCATTGCGCTGCAGCCGGACTACCCGGAGGCGCAATTCAATCTTGCGCAGCTGCAGGACCGCGGCCGTGGCGTGCCGGCCGATCCGGCGGAAGCGGCGCGGCTGTACCGCGCGGCGGCCGACGCGGGACATCTTGGCGCCCAGGTCAACCTCGGCCGTTTGTACCGCGACGGGCGCGGCGTGGATCGCGACGACACCGAAGCGGTGCGCTGGTACCGCCGCGCGGCGGAACAGGGCCAGCCGGTCGCGCAGTTCAACCTGGCCCAGATGTACGCATCGGGGGATGGCGTGCAG
>JAGWAI010000104.1 GCA_021296485.1 Acidobacteriota bacterium | reverse complement strand
GCAACGCAGTCCAGGCGGGATGCATCGCCGGCCAGTCGGTACTCTGAGGCCCCGGGCTTCTATATGCGGAACAAGCGGGTGAGCTTCACGATGAAGGCCCGGTTCTCGAGGCCCGGGAAGCGGCGCATGAGGGTGTCGCGCTGCTCGTTGTAGACGACGAACAGCTCGCTGCCGGGCTGGTACTCCCAGCGGAAGCGGACGTTGGCGGCCAGCGTGTTGCTGGCGGAGTTGTACTGCAGCAGCGCGCTGGTGAACATCTTCGGGGTCGCGGTATGGATGATCCGCGAGCCGATGAGCTGCGTCGTGAACCTGCCTTCCGCCAGGTCGATCCAGTTGCTCTCCCAGGACGGCTCCACGGCGAATTTCGGCGTAATCCGCGCGCGGCTGCGGTTGAAGCGCAGGACGGTGCGCTTGCCGCTGTAGAACGTCCCGTGCTCCACGCGCACGTTGAGCGCCACGCGCCGCTGCGAGCCGAAGTTGTAGCCGGCGCGCACGGCGCCGAAGTCGTAGCCGCGCACCGGCAGGATCACCTCCGGGGCGATCTCGAACGGCTCGGGCAGGAATTCGTAGCTGCTGCGGTAGCGCACGTAGAATCGGTCGCTGTTCTCCATCTCGATGCCGAACTGCACGTCGCCCTCGCGCGTTTCCAAACGCCCGGCGAGATTTTCGATGTAGTCGATCCGCGCCCGCCACTCCAGCTTGCGGATCGACGCCACCGACCACAGCCGCGGGCTGAAGCGCAGCTCGCCGGCGCTCTTGCGCATGTCGTGGCGGCGCACGAAGCCGACCTCGGGGTTGAAGGCGTCGCCCACCATCAGGTGCTCGGCGCGCAGCCCGTAGCGGTCGCCGTCGAAGTCGAAGCTGGCGCGGTAGCTGCTGGCCGTCCCCGGCAGCGCCTCGGACCGCGTACCGGCCCAGTAGGCGTCTATCGCCATCATGTTGCTCAGGAACCGGAACGAGCCGTCGACACCGAATGCGGCGTTGCCGCCGGGGTTGTCCGGGCTGACCGAGCGCTGCGTCAGCAGCATCCCGATGCTGCTCTGCCGGAACACGTCGCGTTTCAGCCGGACTACGGAGAAGCCGGTCGGCCGCGCCGCCGCCACGTCCTCCTCGCCGGTCCGGATGTGCAGCATGCCGACATCGAATCCTCCGACCCGGCCGGTCATGCGACCGCCGGCCTGCACCGGCACCTGGCGCCCGTCCTCCAGGCCGATGCGCCGGCTGTAGAACAGGATCGGCGTGTCGCCGCTGCCGCGGTAGGTCTGGGTGCCGCCGAAGGCGAACGTGCCCTGGTTCTCGAGGAAGAACTCCCGCTTCTCGGGAAAGAACAGGCTGAAGCGCGTCAGGTTGACCTGCTGCTCGTCGGCTTCGACCTGCGCGAAGTCGGTGTTCAGCGTGAAGTCGGCCGTCAGGCTGCGGGTCACCTCGTACTTGACGTCGAGCCCGCCCGTGCCGGCCAGCGCGTTGGATATCGGCGGCGTGGCTGCCGTGTCGCTGGTCAGGTCGGCGATGCCGTACGGCTTGAATTCCAGGTTGCGTCTGATCGGCGGCGTCTCGATGCCGACCAGCGGCGCCGCGAGCGGCGCCCGCAGGCCGCGCCCCCCGACCGCGGCGGGAATCGGGACGAGGTAGGACAGCTCGTTCTTCCACTTGTTGCGGCGGCGGGCGTTGAAGCCCCAGAGCTGGGCCGTCCCCGGCCGGTAGCGGATGGACTTGAACGGCAACGCCGATTCGACGGTCCAGCCGTGCTCGAAGCGGCCGACCTCCAGGTCCCAGATCGGATTCCAGTCGAAATTGGTGCGCGCCTCGTTCAGCGACTGGCCGTCCATTCGTCCGCCCAGCGGATTCACTTCGAACACGAGACCGGTGCGCCGGTCGTACAGCGTGTCGAAGAACCAGGACACGTTGTCGTTGCGCCCGATGTTGTTGTTGTCGCGGCGCATCTCGTCGACGGTCAACCGATCCGGCTCGCTCTCCCAGCAGCGCGCGACGAAATACACGTTCGTGTCGTCGAAGAATATCCAGACTTCGGTCTTCTCAGTCGCCGCGGCCCCGGCCTGCGGCTCGACCTGCAGAAAGCCGGACATCGCCGGCACGGTGGCGTAGACTTCCTCGTCGAGCCGCCCGTCGATATCGAGCGGCGTCTCGAGGCGCACGGCGCGGCCGGTGACGCGGCCGGCCTCGTCGCGTGAGAGCACGGCCGGCGGCTCGGGCGGCGGAGGCCCGTCGATGGTGGCGAGCAGGTCGATGCCGAGTCCCGCGCGCTGCGCGGCGGCGGGCGCCGGCAGGGCCAGCGCGGCGGCCAGCAGGACGGCGGCGGGGAGCGCGACCGGGCACCCCCGGTGAAAAGATCGGAGCATGGCCAAACGGCGGACTATAGCACGGGCGCGGCGTCCGGATGGGGGCGACCGACGATGGTGAAAGCAGCGGCCGGCGCGCTCATCGCCGGACTCGCGGCGGCATCCGTGTCCTGCGGCACGGTTCCGCCGCCGGAAACGGAATCCGAGGCCGGCGGGCGGCCACCCAACATCGTCATCATCACCGCCGACGACCTCGGATACGGCGATCTCGGCTCCTACGGGCACCCCACCATCCGCACGCCGCACATCGACCGCATGGCGCGCGAAGGCCAGCGGTGGACCAGCTTCTATGCGCAGGCGCCGGTCTGCTCGCCCAGCCGCGCCGCTCTGCTCACCGGGCGCGTGCACCTGAGAAGCGGCATGTTCGGCCGCCGCGTCGGCGTGTTCTTCCCCGACTCCCGTGCGGGACTGCCGGCCGCGGAGATCACTCTGGCCGAGGCGCTGCGCGATCAGGGCTACGCCACCGGCATCGTGGGCAAGTGGCACCTGGGGCACCTGCCCGAATATCTGCCGGGGCGGCATGGATTCGATTACTGGTTCGGCATGCCGTACTCGAACGACATGGACTGGCAGGAT
>JAGWAI010000103.1:8389-9781 GCA_021296485.1 Acidobacteriota bacterium | reverse complement strand
CGTCCCGGATTCGGATTGGCCGCGGCGGCGCTGTCCAGCTCCGCCTCCACCCAGCGCACCAACGATTCGCGCGTCGCCTCGTCCGGCCGGCGACGGCCGGCTGGCGGCATCTGGCCGGTCCGCACCTTGCGGACCACCTTTTCGAGCAGCTCCGCGTGGGCCGCCGCATTGGTCAGATCGACCGTGTCGAGGGCCAGACCCGCGTAGCTGTCCTTCGTCCGCTCGTTGTGGCAACCCACGCAGTAGCGGTCCAGCACGGCGCGCTGCGCCGCCGCATCCGCCGGCGGCTGCCGCGACTCCTGCGCGTGGAGCACAACCTGCGGCGCGAGCGCCGCGGCGCCGGCCAGCAGTCCGCCGGCAACCAACCGCGGAATACGCGAGATCCCTGCCATTTTTCCTCTGTAAGGCTATCACCCCGGACTGGAAGCGTCCCTGCGAATTGACCGTCTCGGCGGGAGGCCCGCGCAAGACCCTTGCGCGAAAACCGGATCGGATGACGGTTGCGGGGTCTCGACACCCGCCGCCGCCCGCCGCGCGTCACTCCCGGCGATACCAGGTGAGGACGTCGTGGACTTCGCCCTGTCCCGGGACCGGCATGTAGCTCACGCGCGCCTGCCCCGCCTGCGCCAGCGGTATGCCGGGCAGCGGGACCACGGATGTGTTGGAGACAAATATCCCTTCCGGCCGCAGCATGGCCGCCACGTTCGCCAGCGCCAGCGACTGCTCGAAGATGTCGTAGTAGACCAGCACGTCGGTGGCGACAATCAGATCGAATCTTTCGCCGGCCGGCAGCGGATCCAGCCGTTGCAGCACGATGTTCAGGTCGCGCGGGGCGATTGAGCGGACCACCTCCGGCCGGACGGCCACGCCGCGGGTACGTACGTTGCCCGCGTTCGGTGGCGCCGCGAAATCGCCGGTCGCCTGCCCGACTGCGTCCCCCAGCCGCTCCCAATACGCCGCCAGGCGGTCGTTCCAGGGAAGATCGGTGTTGCGCGGCAGCGCCAGCCGATACGGCGCGCCGGCCGCTGCGCCGGCCGCGGCTGCCGCCAAGTGGTCGTTGATGCGCGGGTTCACATCGAAGGTCGCCAGCGCGGCCCCGTCCGGCGCCGCCAATCCGAGCCGCGCCAGCGCATCGAGCAGCGCGAACGGCTGAATGCTCTGGACGGGGTAGAAGTCGTAGCCGGCATCCTTGTCGGCGAAGTCGAGCCCCGGGCCGACCAGGCCGGCGCGCCGCACCGCACCCGTCCCGAGCAGCCCGCCGTCCCTGACCGCCTCCAGCGTGCGCTCGATGGCGTAGCCGCCCAGGATCGTCGTGTCCGTAGACAGGCCGCGCTCGCGGAACGCCGTCTGGTCGATCAACACGGCGTCCGGATCGTTCCGGGCGAGCGCGGC
>JAGWAI010000103.1:2077-8381 GCA_021296485.1 Acidobacteriota bacterium | reverse complement strand
CGGGACCCGCCGCACTTCCGCCGCCAGGAAGCTGCGCAGCTCTTCCCTCCCGGCGTCCGTGTCCGCGTCGAACCCCTTGCGGGCGAGGACGGAATCGGCGAACCGCAGCCGCTCGTTTGCGGCCGGCGCCGCCAGACCGTCGATGAAATCGTCGATTCGCGTGACAATCAGCTCCGGCAGGACGCCGTCGTCGCGGGCAAGCTGCGCCACCTGCGGCGGGGTCGGGCGCGGCGCGCCAGTGAACGCGGCGCCGTACAGCAGGAAGTTGACGATGGTATCGTCGTCGCCTTGCGCCAGACGCGCGCGGATCGCCTGGTCGCGCCCCTCCACCCACCCCGGCCAGGCCGCTTCTCGCGCGTCCGGTGTCAGCCCCCGGAGCGGTTCCGGGAGCAGATCCGGACGCAACACTTCGACTACCGGCCGCGCGGCGGCATAGGGGGTGAAACTCACGGCGGCGTCCGGCGGCGGCGGAGGCTGCACCACGGGGGGAGCGGACGCCACCGCAGCGACCGCCGCCGCTACGAACGCGGTCCTGACCAGGAACGGCATCGCGCAGGCAATCTACTACGCGCGCGCGCGCCGGCGGCGCCACCGATTGGACGCCCGCAACATTCACAATATTGAATTTCTATTCAAATGTTTGGATTCGAGCGGTCCGTCAGGCCATTTTTCCGTATCCGGACGGGGCGTACGACCGGCCTCCATACGAGACGGAATCGATCCTTGTGCGAACCGGGCGCCACAGCTTTCGCACGATCGTGGCATCGCGCCGGATGGTGACGGCAGCTTCCGATCGGGTGTCATGCGCCGAAAGCCGGGACCGGGCGGTGGACGACGGCGCTGGTCGCCGGTGGAACGACTCTTGCTTTTATCCCTGAGCACCAAAAAGAATCAGGCTCGCTCTGGGGGGAGAACATGCCGAAAGTAGACAGGCGATACATCGTGCTGGCCGGGCTGGCGCTCGCCCTGGTGCTGGCTCCGGGCACGGTCCTGGCGCAGAGCTCCATCGCAGGTCAGGTCAGCGACGAAACGGGGGGCGTGCTGCCCGGCGTGG
Source organism: Acidobacteriota bacterium (assembly GCA_021296485.1). Classification (GTDB taxonomy): domain Bacteria; phylum Acidobacteriota; class Vicinamibacteria; order Vicinamibacterales; family UBA8438; genus JAAXGX01. The sequence goes on along the minus strand of JAGWAI010000103.1, from coordinate 7,327 downwards.
CCGTCGAGGCCGCCAGCGAGGCGTTGATCGAAGGGTCCCGCACGGCGTTCACGGACGGCCAGGGGCTGTATTCGATCATCGACCTGCGGCCGGGCGTCTATACCGTCACGTTCACGCTGCAGGGGTTCAATACGCTGCAGCGGACGGAGATAGAGGTGGTGGCCGGCGCGGCCGTCCCGATCGACGTACAGATGTCCGTCGGCTCCCTGGCGGAGACGATCACCGTCTCGGGGGCGACGCCCGTGGTCGACATCCAGCAGGCAACCCAACGCTCGGTCCTCGACCGCGAGACCATCCAGGCACTGCCTACCAACCGGACGACCCATACGGTGGGGATGATCCTGCCCGGCATGAAGATGACCGGGGCGATGGTGGGCGGCGCGGGCAGCACGATCGTCCAGCAGTACATCACCGCCCGCGGCAAGAGCCAGATCCAGAACACGTCGCAGGTGGACGGGATGGATACCCGTATGATCCGCGGCGGCGGCAACCTGCCGTACGACAACATCGGGATGGCCCAGGAGGTCTCCATCGAGACCAACCCGACCACCGCCGAGACGGCGGGCGGCGGGGTCCGCATCAACATGATTCCGCGCGACGGCGGCAACGAGTTCAGCGGCGACGTGCACTTCAGCGGGATGGTCAGCGACTGGCAGGCGAACAACATCACCGACGACCTCCGTGCCATCGGCGCCACGACGCCCACTTCCACCGAGAACATGTTCGACTTCAATCCGGCGTTCGGCGGGCCGATCGTGCGCGACCGGCTCTGGTTCTACGTCTCCGGGCGGGTCAACCACGCCAAGCTCGGTCCGGCGGGCGCGAGTTTCTTCTCGCCGGATCCGGTGACCGGCCAGCTCCTGCCCGATGCCAGCCGGCCGGGGTTCAACAACACCGCCACCGACAACATCTCGTTCCGCCTCACCTGGCAGGCGGGGCAGAACCACAAGATCACCAGCTACCGCGACCAGTTCTGGCGTTACCAGTCGCACTTCCTCGGTTCGGCGACGACCGACTGGGCGACGGTGCCGCAGGAGTACTCGCGAGGCACGCAGTACGTCTGGCCCACCAAGTGGACCTATACGGCGACCAACCGGCTGCTGATAGAAGCCGGATTCCAGTACTGGGGCTACGACAACACGCTGTTCCACCCGCAGGAAGGCACGCTGTTCGACGCCCCGGCGTCGTTCGGCGGGCCGCCGGAGTCGCAGACCGGACCGTGGTACGCGAACGCCGGGCAGTTCCACATCCCGGGCAACTACATGACCAAGGCGTTCATCCTCGGGAGTTGCTGCCGCCGCTACATCCAGCCGTCGCATGTCTACGCGACCAGCGTGTCGTACGTCACCGGCTCGCATAGCGTGAAGGCCGGCATCACCGGGCGCTGGGGGCATGAGCAGATCAAGCGGCAGGCGCACAACGGCTCGCTGTCGCAGTGGTACATCGGCGGCAACCCGTTCCGGGTGCGCATCTCGCCCGACCCGTCCGACATCAAGATGAACGTGAACCGCGACCTCGGGTTCTACGTGCAGGACCAGTGGACGATCGACCGGCTGACGATTAATGCGGGCGTGCGGGTGGAGCATTTCAACGGCGGCATCGGCGAGAGCTCCTCGCCGGCTGGCCGCTTCGTGCCGGCGCGGTCGGTCGACGAATTCGAGGTGTGGAACTTCACCGACGTGCTGCCGCGGTTCAGCGTCATCTACGACCTGTTCGGCGACGCGCGGACCGCGCTCAAGTTCAGCGCCGGCCGCTACGTCGGGACGCTGGGCGCCGTGCCGCTGGAGGAATACAACCCGCTGCGGACGGCGAACGAGGACCGCAGCTGGTTCGACCGGGATCTGGGCGGGCTCGACCTGCCGACCAACGGCGACAACATCGCCCAGGACAACGAGATCGTGCCGAGCGCCGACCCGCAGTTCGGGCTCCGCGCCGCGCGCCAGGCCCATCCGGACATCGAGCGGGAGGACAGTTGGGACTTCTCGGCCGGCGTCCAGCAGGAGCTGGCGGCCGGCATCTCGCTCAGCGCCATGTGGTACCACACGCGCGAGGGACGGCTGTGGGCGCTGCGCGACATCGGGCTCGGACCGGACGACTACCGCCGGTTCGACGTCGCCAACCCCCTGAATCCGAGCGAGATGATCCCGTTGTACGACCTGATTCCCGGGACGGAGATCGGCAACGTCTTCGCCGTGTCTTCCGACATCAACCAGCGCACCTACAACGGCATCGAGCTGAGCACGCAGGCGCGGCTGAACACCGGCGGCACCATCCTCGCCGGGTGGTACTTCGACCGGCAGCTCGAGGTCGACTGCGACACGCACGACCCGAACAACTTCCGCTTCTGCGACGAGACGGGCGAGCTGTACCAGGACCACGGCGCGGTGGACCCGATAGCGTTCCGGCACGAGTTCAAGTTCGCCCTGACGCACGACCTGCCCGGCGGGTTCGAGGGCGCGATCTCGTTCATCAGCTATCCGGGCGCGGGCGGTTCGCCGCCCGACCGCTCGGCTCCCGACGGGGCCGACGCGCGCTGGCGTGACGCCGGCATGGTCATCGGCAACACGCCATGGGGAGCGCCCACCGTGCCGATTCGCGACGTGCTGCTGCTGGCCCCCGGCGAGCAGTACCTGGACCGCTGGAACCAGCTCGACATCAGCATCAAGCGGCGGTTCCGGGCGGGCGGCATTGACTTCCTGCCGTCGCTCGACCTGTACAACATGAACAACTCGAGCGTCGTGCTGGGCGAGGTCGAGACGCACGGCCCGAGCCGCGGGCGACCGCTGACGATTCTCGGCGGCCGGTTGATGCGGCTCGGTGTCCTCGTCCGGTCCCCCAGCCGCACGCGCGCGTTTCTTTTGGTGCAGTCCGTGGTGGAACCCCGCGTCGCACCGAGACCGGTCAGGCGCCCGGTTGACAAGGCGTGACGAGCGAGCATACTTGCGAAGTATGTGAGCGAGGAACAACGCCGTCAGGCGGGATGCATGGCCGGTCGAATGCAGCGGGGCTTTCGCCGCGGGCTGCTAGGTCGAGGTGATGGGACGATTCGACGACAAGGTGGCGCTGGTAACGGGCGGCGGGACCGGCATCGGCCGCGCCATTGCGACGGCCATTGCGGCCGAGGGCGGGCAGGTAGTGGTGACCGGACGGCGCGTCGACCGGCTACGCGAGGTAAGCGAGACGAACCCGGACCGCATCCGCTACGTCCAGGCCGACGTCTCGCAGGGCGCGGACGTCAAGCGCGCGATCGCGTTCACCGTGGAGCAGTTCGGCGCGCTGGACGTGCTCGTGAACAACGCCGCCGCGTGCACGATGCGCCCGCTGTCAAACCTCACTGACGAGGCGATCTCCGAGATGCTCGACGTCAACGTCAAGGGCACGCTGATGGGCATCCGGGAGGCGCTGCCGCAGCTCACAGGCCGCCGGGGCAGCGTGGTCAACGTCACCTCGGTGACGGCGCGGGCGGCAACGCCCGCCATGTCGGCCTACGGCGGCAGCAAGGCGGCCGTCGAGCAGCTCACGCGCTGTCTCGCGGTCGAGCTCGGACCGGCCGGCGTGCGCGTGAACGTGGTGTCGCCGGGGATGACCATGACGCCGATGCTGGAGGGCAACATGGACCAGCAGGGGATCGAGCAGGTGGCGAGCCACACGCCGCTGCGGCGAGTGGGCACGCCCGAGGACGTCGCCGAGGCGGTGCTGTTTCTCGCCAGCGATCAGGCCGGCTGGATTACCGGCCAGGTGGTCCAGAGCAGCGGCGGTCTGTCGCTGTAGGAACGGCTGGTCTTCCCGCAGCGCTAGCGGGCGGCGGCCTGCCGCGCGCAGATGGGATTTCCTGGGAGGGCCACCTGTGCGGGCTCATCGCCGGCGGGCTGTGCGCCGGCACGGTGCGCGGCAGCAAGTGGTAAGGGATACTGCGAGGGGCTCTGACGAGAACCCGACCGTGCATCGCGCACGACAAGACGATTCACACCAGAGACGGAGACACAATCACGTACGCGGAATACCATCCCAATGAGTCCAAAGCCATCATCGACGAAATCGACTTGGCTTTGGCGGCACACTACGGCTTCACTGACGACGAGTTGGACTTCATCATCAACTACGACATCAAGTACCGCATGGGACGCAATGACGCGCCGCAGGTTGGCGGGAACCAGTGACGATGGCCAAGAAAACCGTCTATATCGAAACGTCCGTAGTGTCCTATCTGACGGCGCGACCGACGAGCGACCTGCTGCCCGCGGCCTGGCAGAAGATTACGGCCGACTGGTGGGAAACGCGGAGAAACCGGTTCGATCTCATGACGTCCAAAGTAACGCTCGACGAGGCCGGCAGAGGTGACGCCGGCGCGAGCGCACGACGGCTTGCCGCGTTGTCGGATATTCCGGTTCTGCCGATCACCGGGGCGGTGAGCGACTTGGCGGACAAGCTTGTCCAGGGTGGGGCGCTTCCAGCCAAAGCTCTGAACGACGCGCTGCACGTCGCCGTATCCGGCGTGCACGGCGTCGACTACCTGCTTACCTGGAACTACCGCCATCTCGACAACGCAGAAGCCAGGCCCGTCATCCGGCGCATCTGCTCCCGATACGGATACGGCGGCCCGGAGATTTGCACGCCGCGGGAACTCATGGGAGGATTCGAAGATGTCCGATGAGATCATCGAGGAACTGTGGCGGGTGAAGGACTCCATCGCTCGGGAACACGGGTATGACCTCGAACGACTGGTCGCCGCCCTGGAGAGCAGGAAGTATCGCCACGGCGGCCGGACCGTAGACTTGCGAGCGTTGCGTCAGGCGACGAAGCAAGGTTCGTCATCCAAGGCGCGCTCGTTGCCGGATGAGTCGGTTACGGATCCGGCTTCATGACACTCCCGTTGGTGGGCTTGGCCGCTGGCTGGGCGCGTTGGCAAGAATCTCGCGTCATGACGTCTTGCCATGACTCATCGTCGGGACGTCGGGCCAAATGGGCAGCGGCGTGTACATCCGGATTCCCCCGACTATCCGGGTGTGTTGCGACGGTGTTCCAATAGCGGACGGCCGATCCCGGTTACGGCGTACGGCAGTTTCGGCGTACTTGCACATCCGGCGGTTGGCTTTTTCTGCTCCGTGCGCACACCCGGCGACGCACTTCTCAAAACCTACGACCTGGCGCGGGCACTCCGTGACACATGCGTGACGGTCGTCGGTGGATTTCAGTCGCCGATGGAGAAGGAGTTTCTGCACCTGCTGCTGCGCGGCTCCGCGGCTGCCG
>JAGWAI010000103.1:0-2047 GCA_021296485.1 Acidobacteriota bacterium | reverse complement strand
GCCGCTGGCGCTGTGACAAGGAAAGTCGCCCAGTCCCCCCTCGGACGATGGTCGCGACGAGGTTATCCCTCTCACGGGGAGAACTTCAGGAGCATTTCTCCTTTTGGGAAGGACAATTGTGCGGCTGGGCGCGCCGAGTGAGAGGAGCGGTGTCCCGGTTCCGGCTCAGGGCGCGGCGGCCTGCTCCGCGGCGCGCATGCCGTGGAGCATGTTGGCCATGTAGTAGTTGCCCTCGTGGCAGGCGTACTCGTAGACCTCGCCCTCATTCCGGACCATCGGGACCATGAAGGTCCACGGCCTGGTCCAGGTTCTGGGATCGTCCAGGGTCACCTCGTAGACGAGCGTGTTGTCGTCGGCGCGCGTGAACCGCTCGGTCAGATGCAGATCGCGCGTTGCTCCCCGGAACGACGAGTCCCGCCGGTTGGTCGTCTCGACCACCAGCGTGTCGCCGTCCCAGTGGCCGCGTGAGCTGCCGGTCCATTGGCGAATGTCCCCCGCGAGGCCGGGACGGCCGTCGATGGGGACGATGCGCGCGTCGTGGATCATCTCGTTCAGGATCACGACGTGGTCCTCGGTCTGGAACAACTGCATGTTGTTGTTGTAGGCGCTCGGCGTCATCGGCGGGCCCTGGTTGAACCCCAGGATGCAGCGCACCGGCGCACTCAGCTCGTCGATCCAGCCGCCGGGGGGAATTTCGTCCCGGCCCACGCCCTGCTGGGCCGCTGCGCGGGCCGCGCGCCGCTGCTCGGCCGCCTGCGTCAGGGCCGGCATCCGGCCGTCGGGCGGGTCGACGATCAGCGACGTGCGGTCGGTCGTGACCGTCGATCCCCAGTCGAACCAGAAGTCGTTGTACGGCACGACGCGGCCCGTCGCGGCCTCCGCGTCCGCGTCCGTGAGATCGCGGCTCTGGTCGCGGAGAACCTCCTCCGAGAAGCTCGCCGCCTCTTCCTCCGTAAACGCCTCCTGGTCCGCCAGCTCGGCGGGGCGCTCCATCGGCGTCAGGCTGCGGAAGTCCCAGACTCCCTGCAGGTCGGGCACCCCCCACCCGGTGCGCGGAACCTCCGCGGTCTGCCCCGCCGCCGGAACCGCGGCCGCGACAGCCGCGAGCGTCACCAGGACCGCGAGCGCATGCCGTTGACGACGCACCATCTTCTCTCCTCTCGGGGCTGCGCCCCGAACCTCCGCCAGCTACGCGAACAGGCCCAGCGTCTTGAAGTCGCCGCCGAGGATCTTGTCCGGGTGCTTGTAGCCCAGGAACTCCTGGATCAGCGTGGCGTACACGTTCCGGAAGTCGGTGGTGTATTGCAGGTTGTCGCCGTGCACGAGATCGGTCAGGCTGACCGGCTTGCCGTACTGGCCGCCCTTCACGCCGCCGCCCAGCACGAACGCGACGTTCGCCGTCCCGTGGTCGGTTCCCAGGCTGGTGTTCTCCGGCACGCGCCGGCCGAACTCGCTGTGCACGAAGACAGCAACGTCGTCCGCCTTGCCGATCCGCTTCATCTCCTCGAAGAAGCCCCAGACCGCGGCACCTGGCGGTTGTGCGGGCTCTCCTGGTTGACGTGGGTGTCGAACAGGCTGTTCTGCAGCCGCACGTAGTACAGCCGCGCCGGGAAGTCGTTCTCGATCAGCGCCACCACCTTGTCGAGGTCCAGCAGGCGCGTGTTGCCGCCGCGCGTCGCCTGGTAGTTCTTCCACGCCTGGGTCACCAGCGCCGACGCGTCGCGGGCGCTCTGGTTGACGTCCAGCAGGAACTTGTGGACGTCGCTGCGCGGGGTCTGGCCCGCGTCGAGCGTGTCGACGTACGGCCGCTGCGGGTGGAACACCGAGCGTGTGAACGCGCTCGGGTCGTCGAACACGACCGGCACGTGCTCGCGGGCGCGCACCGCCAGCGACTGCGTGGAGGAGATGTTGACCAGGTAATTCGGCGTCCCGTGCGGGTCGAGCGCATCGGCCGTGCGGCCGTACCAGCCGTACTCCTCGCCGCTGTTGGGCGCGCCGGTGTGCCAGTACGAGCTGGAAGTGAAGTGGGAGAACGACGGCTGGTCGT
>JAGWAI010000033.1 GCA_021296485.1 Acidobacteriota bacterium | reverse complement strand
AAGGGGCTGCGGTTCGCGATACGCGAAGGCGGGCGGACGGTCGGCTCGGGGACGATCACCGAAATCATCGAGTAACCGGACCCCGGAGCCGATAGAGAGAGCAGGAGACCAGTGCGCGACATCATCATCCTGGCGTGCACCGAGTGCAAGCGGCGCACCTATAACACGACCAAGAACAAGCGCAAGACGCCGGACCGTCTCGAGATGAAGAAGTACTGCCGGTGGTGTCGCCGGCATGTTTCCCATCGGGAGACCAACTAGGGCGCGGGGGGGACAGGCCAGTAGCTCAACTGGTAGAGCACCGGGCTCCAAAACCGGGGGCTGGGGGTTCGAGTCCCTCCTGGCCTGCCAATGCCGTGCGGACAACGACCATGGTGAAATCGGCAATGCTGGACAGGGCGCGTGAAAAGAGCCCGGCGGGTTGGTTCGGGCGCGCGCGGACGTTCCTGGCCCAGGTGCAGAACGAGCTCACGCGCGTCACATGGCCAACGTGGAAGGAAGTTCAAGCTACCACGCTCGTGGTAATCCTGACCTCGATCATGTTCGGCGTGTATCTCTGGGGTGCCGATCTGGTGCTTGACAGAGTGGCGAGACTGCTGTTCACGACCTTCGGAGCGTCATGACGGACGTTAGCACCAAGCAGTGGTACATCGTGCATACGTACTCGGGATTCGAGAAGAAGGTATCCGAGTCCCTCCAGCAGCGGGTGCAGGCCTACGGACTGCAGAACGACATTGGCGAGGTTCTGATTCCCACCGAGGACGTCGTGGAAATGCGCGGCGGCAAGAAGGTGGTCAGCTCGAAACGTTTCTTCCCCGGCTACATCCTGATCGAGATGAACATGTCGGACGACGCCTGGCACGTCGTCAAGAACACACCCAAGGTCACGGGCTTCGTGGGGGCCGGCTCGCAGCCGACGCCGCTGACCCGGGAGGAAGTCGATCAGATCCTGCACCAGGTCACGGTGGCCGCAGAGAAGCCGAAGCCGAAATACTCCTTCGACCGCGGCGACCAGGTGCGGATCAACGAGGGGCCGTTCACGAGCTTCAACGGCGTGGTCGATGAAGTGAACATCGATCGCAACACCGTGAAGGTCATGGTGACGATCTTCGGCCGTGCGACCCCTGTCGAGCTCGATTTCCTGCAGGTGGAGAAGATCTAGTGAAAAAGGTCATCGGTCAGGTCAAGCTTCAGATTTCCGCCGGCAGGGCGACCCCGGCGCCGCCGGTCGGCACCGCGCTCGGCCCGCACGGCGTCAACATCATGGACTTCTGCAAGGCGTTCAACGCCAAGACCGCGGCGCAGGAGGGATTGATCATTCCGGCCATCGTGACCGTCTATCAGGACCGGTCGTACAGCTTCATCACCAAGACGCCGCCGGCCGCCGTGCTGCTCAAGCGCGCGGCGAACATCGCCAAGGGATCCGGTGAACCGAACCGTTCGAAGGTGGGCACGGTTACCCGGCAGCAGGTCGAGGAGATCGCCAAGACAAAGATGCCGGACCTGAACTGCGGCAGCCTGGAAATGGCTGCAAGGACCGTGGCCGGCACGGCGCGGTCGATGGGCATCGACGTCGAGTCTTAGGGGGCGGTCCCCGCGGGGCGAGGTTATGACACGAAACGGCAGGAAGTTCGACGAGGCGCGGGCCAAGGTGGAGTCCCGGCTCTACTCGCTGGAAGACGCCATTTCGCTGGTCCAGAGCATCGGGTTCGCGAAATTCGACGAATCGGTCGAAATGGCCATGCGCCTGGGCGTCAATCCCAAGCACGCCGACCAGATGGTGCGCGGAACCGTCGTGCTGCCGCACGGTCTCGGACGCAGCAAGCGGGTGCTTGTCATCGCGGGTCCGGACAGGCAGCAGGAAGCCACGGACGCCGGCGCCGACACCGTCGGCGGCGAAGAGCTGGTGGCGAAGATCCAGGGCGGCTGGATGGACTTTGATGCAGTGGTGGCCACGCCCGACATGATGCGCTCCGTCGGCAAGCTCGGGCGCATTCTCGGACCGCGCGGATTGATGCCCAATCCGAAGACCGGCACCGTCACCACCGAGGTTGCGAAGGCGGTATCCGAGATCAAGGCGGGCAAGGTCGCGTACCGCGTCGACAAGGCAGGCGTGGTCCATGCCCCGATCGGCAAGGCCTCGTTCGCCGCGGAGTCGCTCGTCGAGAACGCGTACGCGCTGGCGACGAGCGTGATCAGCGCCAAGCCGGCGGCGGCGAAGGGCCGCTATCTCAGGAGCATCACGGTGTCGTCGACGATGGGGCCCGGGGTGCGCATCGACAGCAGCGGCGTCGAGACGGCCACGCGGGCGTAACCGCAGGGACGGGCCGGAACGGGCGGATTGATACATGGCGATTTCACGAATCCAGAAACAAGAACAGGTCGCGTTGCTGTCGAAGGAGCTGGGCGCGGCCGGACACGTCGTGCTGCTCGATTTCCAGGGGCTCGACGTTCCGCAGACCACGGAGCTGCGCAGCCAGATCCGTGCAGCGACGGCGCAGTACCGCGTGGTCAAGAACCGCCTGGCCAAGCGTGCCGTCGAGGGCACGCCGCATGAGGTTCTGGGCCCGCACTTCCGCGGCACGACCGCGGTCGCCTACAGCAGCGCGGATCCGGTCGCGCTCGCCAAGACGCTGGTTGCGTTCGCGAAGAGCGCTCCGGAGCTGAAGGTCAAGGCCGCCGTGGTGGAGGGCGAGGAAATCAAGGCGGGCGCTGTCACGGCGCTGGCGGAGTTGCCGCCGAAGCCGGAAATTCAGGCGAAGCTGCTCGCGGTGCTGAATGCGCCGGCGACGCAGCTAGTGCAGGTACTGGGCGCCGTGCCGCGCAATTTCGTGAGTGTGCTGGCGCAGGCAGAGAAAAAGAGAGGGAGCAACGATGGCTGAGGTGACGCAGGAGCAGGTTGTCGAATACATCAAGGGCATTTCCGTTCTCGAGCTGTCGCGGCTCGTCAAGACCCTTGAAGAAGAGCTCGGCGTGTCGGCGGCTGCGGCCATGCCGGTCGCGGTGGCCGGTGCCGCTCCGGGCGCGGCCGAGGCCGAGGCCGAGGAGAAGACGGAATTCACCGTCATGCTGACCGAGATCGGGCCCAAGAAGATCAACGTCATCAAGGTGGTTCGCGAGGTTACCAGCCTCGGGCTGAAGGAGGCCAAGGACCTGGTGGAAGGCGCACCGAAGGAGGTCCGGGAGGACATCCCCAAGGACGAAGCCGAGGCGATCAAGAAGAAGTTCGAAGACGTCGGCGCCAAAGTCGAGATCAAGTGACGGGGAGCCGGAGTTTCCGGCCCGCAGGCGGCCTGCCGGATGCGTGCGTCCGGTTGTTGCCTGAGGCAGCAGATTGCCGGGGTCCGGCAGCATCGACACGCTGCTCGGGCGCCCACGGTCACCGTATCGATCCACGAGGGATTCAGCTGTGAACAGCCTCTCCGAGAACGTGCATCGCAACCGGATCAACTTTTCGAAGATTCGAACGACCGTTCCAATTCCCAACCTGATCGAAATTCAGAAGAAGTCGTACGAGCGCTTCCTGCAGATGAACCGGTTGCCGGCGGAGCGCGACGACATCGGGCTCCAGTCGGTATTCAAGTCGGTATTTCCCATCAGCGACTTCCGCGAGAACTCGTCGCTCGAGTTCATCGACTACTCGATCGGCAGCTGGGAGTGCAAGTGCGGCCGACTGGCGGGCCTGCATCACCTCCGCCGGCCGTGCACGAAGTGCGACGCGGTGCTGGAGATCGAGACCCTCGGCGAGCACGAGATCAGCTGCCACTCGTGCGGCCAAACCGTACGGGTGCGGGGCGAGGTGTGCGACATCTGCGGCGGCGGCGTCGACATCAAGCTCAACTACGACGTGGAGGAGTGCCAGGAACGCGGCATGACGTACGCCGTGCCGCTGAAGGTCGCCATCCGCCTGGTTGTCTGGAACAAGAGCCCCGAGACGGGGGTCAAGACGATCCGCGACATCAAGGAGCAGGAGGTGTACTTCGGCGACATCCCGCTGATGACCGACAACGGCACGTTCATCATCAACGGGACGGAACGGGTCATCGTCTCCCAGCTGCATCGCTCCCCCGGGGCGTTCTTCCACTCCGAGGACAAGGCGCTCTTCGTCGCGCAAATCATTCCGTACCGCGGGTCATGGGTCGAATTCGAGTACGACGCCAAGAACCTGCTCTATGTCCGCATCGACCGCAAGCGGAAGTTCCTGGCCACGGTGTTTCTCCGGGCGCTCGGTCTCCGCAGCGCCGAGGAGATCATCAAGACCTTCCACCCGATCCATCGCATTTCCGTGAAGGAACGCGCGCTGAAATGGGCCGTCAGCGAAAAGCTGATCGGGTTGCGCGCGGCCGCGGACGTGGAAGGGCGGGAAGGCGCGATCATCCAGCGCGGCGGCAAGCGGATAACCAAGTCGTCGTGCCGGGCGCTGCAGAACGCGGGCGTCGAATGGATCGAGGTCGCCGACTCCGAGCTGGAGGGGGGGTATACGGCGGCGGACGTGGTCGATCCCGCGACCGGTGAGGTCGTGCTCGAGGCCAACGAGGAAGTCACGCCGAGGGTCGTCTCGGAAGCGCAGGAGAAGGAAGTCGGCGAGATCGAGGTCTTCTTCCCCGATCGCGACGAGCTCGGCACGGTCCTGTCAGCGACGTTGAAGAAGGACCCGATCCGGACGCATGAGGAAGCGCTGATCGAAATCTACCGCCGGCTGCGGCCCGGCGATCCGCCCACGCCGGACAGCTCCCGGTCGCTGTTCGAGAACATGTTCTTCAACGCGCAGAAGTACGACTTCTCGCGCGTGGGCAGGCTCAAGCTGAACACGAAGCTCGGGTTCGACACGCCGCTCGACGAGAAAGTGCTCAGCCCGCAGGACTTCTACGAGGTCATCAAGTACCTGCTGAAGCTGCGGCGGAATCCGATGAACGTCGACGACATCGACCATCTCGGCAACCGCCGCGTGAGGTCGGTCGGCGAGCTGCTCGAGAATCAGTTCCGCATCGGCCTGGTCCGCATGGAGCGCGCCATCAAGGAAAAGATGTCGGTGTATCAGGAAATGGCGACGGCGATGCCCCATGACCTGATCAACGCGAAGCCGGTGATGGCGGCCATCCGGGAGTTCTTCGGTTCGTCGCAGCTCTCGCAGTTCATGGATCAGACGAACCCGCTGTCGGAGATCACCCACAAGCGGCGGCTGTCGGCGCTCGGTCCGGGTGGTTTGTCTCGGGAGCGCGCCGGTTTCGAGGTGCGGGACGTACATCCGACGCACTACGGCCGGATCTGTCCGATCGAGACCCCGGAGGGGCCGAACATCGGGCTGATCTCATCGCTGTCCTGCTACGCGCGAATCAATGAGTTCGGTTTCATCGAGTCGCCGTACCGGCGCGTCGAGACCGGACAGGCCGTCGACTACGTCCGCATCACGAATGGCGGCGGCACGAAATTCAAGTTGGGGGAGATCGTCAGCACGGCGGCGGTCGTCGAAGCGAACGCGGCGGCCAAGGCGCGCAAGAAGCGGGCGGCGGAGTTCGTGCCGCACTCGTTCTACCTGTCCGCCTGGGAGGAAGACCGCTACATCATCGCGCAGGCGAACGCGAAGATCGACGACGAGGGCAACCTCATCAACCCGCGCATCAATTCCCGGCAGGCAGGCAACTTCGTACTTGCCCCGCGCGAGAATGTCGACTTCATCGACGTATCGCCGAAGCAGTTGGTCTCCGTGGCCGCCTCGCTGGTCCCGTTCCTCGAGAACGACGACGCGAACCGAGCGCTGATGGGATCGAACATGCAGCGCCAGGCGGTGCCGCTACTGCGTGCGCGCGCTCCCTTCGTCGGCACCGGGATGGAGCATATCGCCGCGCGCGATTCCGGAGCGGTCGTCGTGGCCCGGCGCCCCGGCACCGTTGACTACGTCGATTCCCAGCGGATTGTCGTGCGCGTGGAAGGCGTGGACGCAGGCGACGCATCGAAGGATCTCGGCGCGGACATCTACAACCTGACCAAGTTCCGGCGGTCCAACCAGAACACCTGCATCAACCAGAAGCCGATCGTGCGCGTCGGCACAAAGGTGAACAAGGGGCAGGTGCTGGCCGACGGGCCGTGCACCGAGCTCGGGGAGCTGGCGCTCGGCCGCAATGTCCTGGGGGCGTTCATGCCCTGGCGCGGCTACAACTTCGAGGACGCCATCCTCGTTTCGGAACGGCTGGTCAAGGACGACTACTACACGTCGATTCACATCGAGGAATTCGACATCGAGTCGCGCGACACGAAGCTCGGCCCGGAGGAGATCACGCGCGACATCCCGAACGTGTCGGAGGGCTTCCTGAACGACCTGGACGACAGCGGCATCATCCGGATTGGCACGTCGGTCAAGCCGGGCGACATCCTGGTCGGCAAGGTGACGCCGAAGGGCGAAACCCAGCTCACGCCGGAAGAGAAGCTCCTGCGCGCCATCTTCGGCGAGAAGGCCGGGGATGTACGCGATGCGTCGCTGGTGTGCCCGCCCGGCATCGAGGGCATTATCGTCGGCGTAAAGATCTTCTCGCGAAAGGGGATCGAGAAGGACGAGCGGGCGAAGGCCATCGAGGCCGAAGAGCTCGACATGATGGAGAAGAACCTGCAGGACGAGGTTCGGATTCTGCATGACGAGGTCAAGAAGCGGCTCGGCACCATGATCGAGGGGCAGACGCTGGGCGCGGACCTGTTCGACGAGCACGGCATGGAGGTGCTGCTCCCCAAGGGAACGGAGCTGACGCCGGATGTCATCGCCGAACGCAATTACCTCGCGCTCACCCGCGTGCGGCTTGCCAGCGGCGGCAACGCGTTGAAGGTCGCCATCCGCCAGCTGGAGGAGCGCACCGAGCGACAGGTCGAGGTGATCGCCCAGCTGTTCGAGAAAAAGAAAGAGAAGATCCGGCGCGGCGACGAGCTGCCGCCGGGGGTGATCAAGCTGGTCAAGGTGTTTGTCGCCATGAAACGCAAACTCTCGGTGGGCGACAAGATGGCCGGTCGGCACGGCAACAAGGGCGTCATCGCCCGCGTGCTGCCCGAAGAGGACATGCCGCGCCTGCCGGACGGCACTCCGGTGGAGATTGTGCTCAATCCGCTTGGCGTACCATCGCGGATGAACGTCGGGCAGATTCTCGAGACCCATCTCGGATGGGCCGCGCAAGCGCTTGGCCTCCACTTCGCCTCGCCGGTGTTCGACGGCGCGAACGAGAAGGAGATCAAGGGTTGGCTCGAGGAGGCCGGACTCCCGCGGAGCGGCAAGACGACGTTGTACGACGGTATGACCGGCGAGGCGTTCGAGCAGCAGGTGACGGTCGGCTACATCTACATGCTGAAGCTGTCGCACCTGGTGGACGACAAGCTGCATGCCCGCTCCATCGGGCCGTACTCGCTCATCACTCAACAGCCGCTGGGCGGCAAGGCGCAGTTTGGCGGACAGCGCTTCGGCGAGATGGAGGTGTGGGCGCTGGAAGCCTACGGCGCTGCGCATATCCTGCAGGAGTTGCTGACCGCCAAGTCGGACGACGTCACCGGCCGGGCCAAGATCTACGAGGCGATCGTCAAGGGCGACGCGTCGTTCACGCCCGGGTTGCCCGAGTCGTTCAACGTTCTCATTCGTGAGCTCCAGGCGCTCTGCCTGGATGTTGACCTCATCAAGACGCGGCGCCCGGTCGGAATCCTGGCGCCGGCCGAGGAGGCGGAAGCGGAGCCGGTACTCGAAGGCGCACCGCCCGAAACGGTATGACCATGAATCTTGAGACGAGGGACTTCATGCGACCAAGCTACGCGGACCGGGGATCCCTGACGGTTGACTTCGACGCGATTCGTATCAGCCTGGCCTCGCCCGAGAAGGTTCTTTCCTGGTCTCACGGCCAGGTGACCAAGCCTGAGACGATCAACTACCGCACGTTCAAGCCGGAACGAGACGGCCTGTTCTGCGCCAAAATCTTCGGCCCGGTTACGGACTGGGAATGCCTGTGCGGCAAGTACAAGCGGATGAAGCATCGCGGCGTCATCTGCGACAAGTGCGGCGTCGAGGTCACGCAGGCCAAGGTTCGCCGGGAGCGCCTGGGGCATATCCAGCTCGCCACGCCGGTCAGCCACGTCTGGTTCTTCAAGGGGTTGCCCAGCCGCATCGGCCACCTCCTCGACATCTCGCTCCGCGATCTCGAGCGCATCCTGTACTTCGAAGCGTACGTCGTGATCTCGCCCGGAGACGGCGAATTCAAGCCGAACCAGCTCCTTACGGAGGAGCAGTACCGCAAGGCGCGCGAGGAGCACGGTCCCAAATTCAGGGCGCGCATGGGAGCGGAGGCGATCAAGGAGCTGCTCAAGCGCGTCGACATCGAGAATCTGGCGGTCGAGCTGCGCGCCCGCATGCGCGCCGAGACATCCGCCCAGAAAACCCTGAAGCTGGCGAAGCGGCTGAAGGTCGTCGATTCGTTCCACCGCTCGACGAACCGGCCCGAGTGGATGATCCTCGACGTGATTCCGGTAATTCCGCCCGAATTGCGGCCGCTCGTGCCCCTCGACGGGGGGCGCTTCGCAACCTCCGATCTCAACGATCTGTACAGGCGCGTGATCAACCGCAACAACCGCCTGAAGAAGCTGATCGAGCTGAAGGCGCCGGACGTGATCATCCGCAACGAGAAGCGCATGCTCCAGGAGGCGGTCGACGCGCTGTTCGACAACGGCCGCCGCGGCCGCGTGCTGCGCGGGGCGAACAACCGCCCGCTCAAGTCGCTCTCCGACACGCTCAAGGGCAAGCAGGGGCGTTTCCGGCAGAACCTGCTCGGCAAGCGCGTCGACTATTCGGGCCGTTCGGTCATCGTCGTCGGTCCCGAGTTGAAGCTGCACCAGTGCGGCCTGCCGAAGAAGATGGCGCTCGAGCTGTTCAAGCCGTTTATCTACAACAAGCTCGAGGAGCGCGGCCTGGTGACGACCATCAAGCAGGCCAAGGAAATGGTCGAGCAGCACGAGCCCGAGGTCTGGGACATCCTCGAGGAGGCGATTCGGGAGCATCCCGTGCTGCTGAACCGCGCACCGACGCTGCATCGCCTCGGCATTCAGGCCTTCGAGCCGATGCTGGTCGAGGGCAAGGCCATCCGGATCCACCCGTTGGTCTGCACGGCGTTCAACGCCGATTTCGATGGCGACCAGATGGCGGTGCATGTGCCGCTCTCGCCGGAGGCGCAGATCGAGGCCTCCGTGCTGATGATGTCGTCGAACAACATCATGTCGCCCTCCAACGGTACGCCCATAACGGTGCCGTCGCAGGACATCGTGATTGGCGTGTATTACCTGACCAAGAGCAAGTCGGGCGCCAAGGGGGCGAACCGCCTGTTCGGCTCGGTGGACGACGTGCTGCTGGCGCTCGACGCGGGCGACGTGGAGACGCTGACGCCGATTCGCCTGCGCTTGAGCGGCGAGTTCATGGATCTCACGGCGGTGCGCGACGATCAGGATCTGCTGCATGCGCCGGTCGAGACTCTGGACGGCAGGATCATCGAAACGACCGTCGGCCGCGTGGTGCTGAACGATGCCCTGCCGGACGGCACGCCGTTCATCAACGGCCTCCTCAAGAAGAAGGGCCAGCAGCAGCTCGTGCAGTACTACTACCTGCGGCACGGGCTCGAGCGGACGGTCGCGATGCTCGATCGCCTGAAGGACATCGGTTTTCTGTACGCCACCAAGTCAGGCTTGTCGATCGGCATTGACGACCTCGTCATTCCGCAGGAGAAGAGCTCGCTCGTGCAGACCGCCAGCGAGGAGGTCATCAAGGTCGAGCAGCAATATCTGGACGGCGCCATCACCAACGGTGAGCGCAAGAACAAGGTCATTGCAATCTGGTCGGACGTGACCGAGAAGATCGCGGACGAGATGTTCGGCGAGATGGAGGAACTCGACGTATCCGGGCGCGGGTTCAACCCGGTGTACGTAATGGCGGACTCCGGCGCGCGGGGCAGCAAGCAGCAGATCCGCCAGTTGGCCGGGATGCGCGGGCTGATGGCGAAGCCGTCCGGCGAGATCATCGAGACCCCCATCACCTCCAACTTCCGTGAAGGCCTCACGGTGCTGCAGTACTTCATCTCGACGCACGGCGCCCGCAAGGGTCTGGCGGATACCGCGCTGAAGACGGCCGATTCGGGGTACCTGACGCGGCGCCTCGTTGACGTCGCCCAGGACGTGATCATCTCGGAACTCGACTGCGGCACGCTGGACGGCATCGAGTCGAAGCCGATCGTCGAGAGCGGCGAGATCATCGAGCCGCTGCGCGACCGGATCATGGGGCGCGTGACGGCCCGCCAGGAGCAGGTTCGCGATCCGTTCACGAACGACCTGATCGCCGGCGAGAATCAGGAAATCACGGAGGAGCTGGCCGGGCAGATCCAGGACGCCGGCATCGAGAAGGTGAAGATTCGCTCGGTGCTCACCTGCGAGTCGCGGCGCGGCGTGTGCGCGCGGTGCTATGGCCGCGACCTGGCGACCGGCCGGCTGGTCGAGCTCGGTCTCGCCGTGGGCGTGATTGCCGCGCAGTCAATCGGCGAGCCCGGAACGCAGCTGACGATGCGGACGTTCCACATCGGCGGCACTGCGTCTCGGGTTTCCGAGCAGTCCACCCTCGAAGCCAAGCATGCCGGAACGGTGAAGTTCCAGGGTATTCAGGTCGTGAGCAAGCAGGACGAATCCCTGGTGGTCATGAACCGGACCGGCTCGGTCGTCGTCCAGGATGCCAAGGGGCGTGACCGTGAGCGTTACGCAGTCGTCTACGGCGCGCACCTGCGGGTGAATGACGGCCAGCACGTGGAGCAGGGCCAGGTTCTGGTCGAATGGGATCCGTATACGTTCTCGATCCTTACCGAACAACAGGGCTCCGTGCGCTTCAAGGACATCGTCGAAGGCGTGACGGTGCATGAGGAGGTGGACGAGGTCACCGGCCTGATGCGGCTGATCATCATGGACTCGCCGGACGAGAAGAAGCAGCCGACCGTCGAAATTCGCGGCGAGGACGGCAAGATCCTGCGCAAGTACCACGTGCCGTCCCACGCGCACCTGATGGTCGTCGACGGCGACAGCGTCGATGCCGGCGACGTGCTGGCCAAGATTCCGCGCGAGACCACGAAGACCAAGGACATCACGGGCGGCCTGCCGCGTGTGGTCGAGCTCTTCGAGGCGCGTAAGCCGCGCGAGACCGCGGTTATCAGCGAGATCGACGGGGTGGTCAATCACGGCGGCATCGTCAAGGGGATGCGCGAGATCGAGATCGTGCCGGACGAGGCGGGCGCTGAGAGCCGCAAGTACTCATTGCCGCGCGGTGTGCACATCAATGTGCAGGAAGGCGATCGCGTGCAGGCCGGAGAGCCGCTGATGGACGGCCCGAGCAATCCGCACGACATCCTCAGCGTGCTGGGCGAGAAGGCGCTGCAGGGCTATCTCGTCAACGAGATTCAGGAGGTGTACCGCCTCCAGGGCGTCAACATCAACGACAAGCACATCGAGGTCATGGTGCGCCAGATGATGCGCTGGGTGCGGGTCGAGGACGTGGGCGACACGGAGTTCCTCGTCGACGAGCAGGTCGACAAGGTCCGTTTCCTGCAGGAGAACGAACGGGTGATCACGGACGGCGGACGGCCGGCAACCGGTCGGCCGATGCTGCTCGGCATCACGAAAGCCTCGCTGTCGACCGAGTCGTTCATTTCGGCAGCGTCGTTCCAGGAGACAACCCGCGTGCTGACCGAGGCATCCATCTCGGGCCGCGTAGACCATCTGCGGGGGCTGAAGGAAAACGTGACGATGGGGCGGTTGATTCCGGCCGGCACCGGATTCGAATACTACCGGCAGGTTCGCATCCAGCCGGACGAGCCGCCGCCGCCGCCGCCGCCGTCTCCGGAGGAGCTCGAGTTCGAGCGTGAGATGGAGTACTTCGCCGATCCGACCGATACGGAGGAAACCGTGCGCCGGGACAGGAGCATGGAATGACCGGCCGCGTTGCCCGCGTCGGGGTAATGTGATATTGTTCGCAGGTTTTGTCGGTGTAGAACGGTTCCCGTTCCGCTCCGACTGTCCGGGGGGACGCCGGCCGTCGTCGCGTAGTCCTGGTGGCGGCCGTGGTGATGGACGCCCCGCTGCACTCTGGCTCGAACCCGCCGCGGGCGGGGCGGGCCCGCTCGACGAGCATACAGAAAAAGGCTTGACCGGCCGCAGGCGCCAAGCCGGAATCGGCTTCTAGGCCTGGGCCACAATCGTTCACCGCTGACGCCCTGAGCGTTTTGCATCATGCGGTGCCGGAGGAATTGTAGTGCCGACGATCAGCCAGCTTGTGCGCAAGGGGCGTGTCCCCATGCTCAACAAGACGAAGAGTCCCGCGCTGCAAAGCTGTCCGCAGAAGCGCGGAGTCTGCGTCAGGGTCTTCACGCAGACGCCAAAGAAGCCCAATTCGGCCTTGCGCAAGGTGGCGCGTGTCCGTCTGACCAATGGTATCGAGGTGACAAGCTACATCCCGGGGGAGGGTCACAACCTGCAGGAGCACTCGCTGGTGCTGATTCGCGGCGGGCGCGTCAAGGATCTCCCGGGCGTGCGTTACCACGTCGTGCGAGGCACGCTGGACGCCGTAGGCGTCCAGGGTCGCAAGCAGTCGCGCTCGAAGTACGGCGCGAAGCGGCCCAAGGCGTGAAGCATCGAGGCCGCCCATTCGACGGTTGCGAGGGATAGGAACAAGAGATGCCGCGGCGACGAGAAGTTCCGAAACGCGAAGTGCCGCCCGATCCGCTTCACGGCAGCACGCTGGTCACCAAGTTCGTCCGGATGATCATGAAGGGCGGCAAGCGCAGCGTCGCCGAGGGCATTGTGTACGGCAGCCTCGACGTCATCCGGGAGCGGACGGGCGACGATCCAATCAAGGTTTTCAAGAAGGCGATAGACAACACGAAGCCGAGCCTCGAGGTCAAGTCGCGCCGTGTGGGCGGCTCGAACTACCAGGTGCCGGTCGAAGTGAATCAGAACCGCCGCCTGTCGCTCAGCATCCGCTGGTTGACCTCGTCCGCGCGCAAGCGGGGCGACGGCAAGACGATGTGCGACAAGCTGGCGAACGAATTGATAGACGCGTCCAATCTGCGCGGCGGCTCGGTCAAGAAGCGCGAAGACACCCACCGCATGGCTGAGGCCAACAAAGCGTTCGCCCATTACCGGTGGTAACGAACATGGGAATCGCTTTGTTTGCGGCCGCGGCGGAGGCGGGCATTGCCCGGTACGACTGGCTCGAGCGGCCAGCCTGGGGCCTTGGCCCACTACCGGTGGTAATTGCTTTGGCAGGTAGCACACGGTGACGGTCGCAGTACTCAAATCGAAGAACGCTGCGGGGGCCGACGGTTCCGCGCAGAAGTCTCGAGTCATGCCCAGGCAAGTTCCGCTCGGTCGTAACCGGAACATCGGCATCATGGCGCATATCGATGCCGGGAAGACGACGACCACCGAGCGCATCCTCTACTACACCGGCATCACGTACAAGCTGGGCGAGGTGCACGACGGTACCGCCGTCATGGACTGGATGGCGCAGGAGCAGGAGCGCGGCATCACCATCACGTCCGCAGCTACCACCTGCTTCTGGCGCGACCACCGCATCAACATCATCGACACGCCCGGGCATGTCGACTTCACGGCCGAGGTCGAGCGGTCGCTGCGTGTGCTGGATGGTGCGGTAGCCGTATTCGACGCCGTCGGCGGGGTCGAGCCGCAGTCCGAGACGGTCTGGCGGCAGGCGGACAAGTACGGCGTTCCGCGCATCTGCTTCGTCAACAAGATGGACCGCGTGGGGGCGGATTTTGCCGGAACGGTCGACCAGATCCGCAACAAGCTGCAAGCCAACCCGGTAGCGGTGCAGATGCCGATCCACACCGCGGACGGCTTCGTCGGCGTGGTCGACCTGGTCAGCATGAAGGCCGTCCGCTACGTGGACGAGACGCTCGGCGCCGAGTCGGTGCTCGAAGAGATTCCCGAAGAGTGCCGCGGGGATGCCGAAGGTCTCCGCGAGCTGCTCATTGAAAAGGTGAGCGAGGCCAGCGACGAGATCCTCGACAAGTACCTCCACGGCGAGACGATCCTCGAAGAGGAGATCCGCGCCACGCTGCGGCGCCGGGTCGTCGAGTCGGTCCGTGGCGGCGAGGCGCCGTTCGTGCCGGTGCTGTGCGGCTCCGCCTTCAAGAACAAGGGCGTTCAGGCGCTCCTCGACGCCGTGGTCGACTACCTGCCGTCGCCGGGCGACGTGCCGCCCATCAGTGGTCTCGATCCGCGCAAGCCGGACGAAGTGACCGTGGAGCGCCCCGCCGACGACGATGCCCCGTTCTCGGCGCTGGCGTTCAAGATCATGACCGACCCGTTCGTCGGTCAATTGACGTTCATCCGCGTCTATTCGGGCGTGATGAATTCGGGCGCGTCCGTCTTCAATCCGGTGCGGGGGCGCCGGGAGCGGGTAGGCCGCCTGCTCAAGATGCACGCGAACAAGCGCGAGGAAATCCGACAGGTGTACGCCGGCGACATCGCCGCCGCCGTGGGCCTGAAGAGCGTCGCGACGGGTGACACGATCTGCGATTATCAGAATCCGGTCGTGCTCGAGTCGATGGAATTCCCCAGTCCGGTGGTGTCGCTGGCGATCGAGCCGGAGACCGAATCGGATCAGGAGAAGCTGTCGACCGCGCTGGCCAGATTGACCGCCGAGGATCCGACCTTCCGCGTCCAGACCGACGAGCAGACGGGGCAGGTGGTCATCTCCGGGATGGGCGAGCTGCACCTGGAGGTGCTCGTCGATCGGTTGCGCCGCGAATTCGGCGTGATTGCGGCCGTCGGCCGGCCGCAGGTGGCGTACCGCGAAACACTGACCCGGCCGGCCGAGAGCGAGGCGCGCTACGTCAAGCAGACCGGCGGACGCGGACAGTACGGCCACGTGAAGATCCGCGTGGTGCCCGCACAGCCGGGGCACGGCTTCGAGTTCTCCGACGACATCGTCGGCGGTGCGATTCCGCGCGACTACATCAAGTCTGTCCGCGAGGGAATCCGGGACGCGATGACGACCGGCATCCTGGCCGGCTATCCGATCGAGGACGTCAGCGTGTCGCTCTATGACGGGTCATACCACGACGTCGACTCCTCGGAGATGGCGTTCAGAATGGCCGGTTCAATGGCGTTCCGTGAAGCCGCCCGCAGGGCGGGCGCGGTGCTGCTCGAGCCGAGCATGCGCCTGGAAGTGGTGGTGCCCGAGGAGTACATGGGGGACATCATCACGGACCTGAACGGCCGGCGCGGCCGCGTCCGGTCGATGGAGGCGCATGGCGGCACGCAGATCATCAACGCGCGCGTGCCGCTGGCGGGGATGTTCGGGTACGCCACGGATCTCAGGTCGCGAACGCAGGGACGCGCGACGTTTTCCATGCACTTCGAACGGTACGAGCAGGTGCCGCAGCAGGTTGGCGAAGAGATTGTGGCGAGGATCCAGGGAAGACGAGGGGCGTAACAGATGGCGAAAGAGAAATTTGATCGGTCGAAGCCGCACGTGAACATCGGCACGATCGGGCACATTGACCACGGGAA
>JAGWAI010000032.1:21530-28612 GCA_021296485.1 Acidobacteriota bacterium | reverse complement strand
AGGGAACGGATGCCCAGCAGCGCCAGGGCGGCGGCCAGCAGGCGCAGCGCCGGCCGGTAGTAGCGGCCGTCGAGCCGCACGCGACCCTGGCCGGCGGCCACCGCCGCCAACACCTTGGCGCCGACGAGACAGCTGTACATCCCGGCGAGGAACCCCACCGCCGCCAGACCGCCGGCCGCGCGCGCCTGCACCAGCGTGGGGGCTCCGACCACCAGCCAGAACACGTAGGGATGCGGGTTCACGAGGTTTGCGGCCGCGCCCCGGACGAACGAGCCGAACCGCCGCGGCCCCACCCCGGTGGGTTGGCCGGCGGCCGACACGGGCAGTGGGGCGAGCGTACCCGCCGCCAGATACAGGAGCACGCCGCCGCCGGCCAGCGAGACGACGCCGACGATCGGACCCGGCTCGGCGATGGTCGTGAACAGCAGCAGCGACAGCAGGATGATCGGCGGGTCCGTGGCGAGCGGCGAAACCGCCACCTGCACGCCGCCGGCCGTGCCGTGGCGCATGCTCTCCGCCAGCACCAGCGCCAGCAGCGGGCCCGGGGCGAACCCCGCGCCGAGACCGAATACGACCCCCGACGCGACGAACCCCAGTGCGGAATCCATCCTGGCGGAACGATAACAGCGATGCAGACGATGTGCGCCTGCGCCGCCGCCCGGCGGGCGGTATGATCCGCCTGTTCGGCGCGGCTGCGTCCCCGCCGACCGAAGGAGGATGACATGAGACGCCGGGCGGGGCCGGGGCTGTTTGTGGCTGCCTGCATGCTCGCGGCCGTGGTCACCACCGCCGGCGGCCGGACGCAGGACGAGCGGGTCGTCGAGATAGACACGCTGAACGTGCGGGACGTCCTCTATCACCTGTGGGGCGGCGGCGCCAACACGGTGGCGCTGATCGACGAGATAAACGGCGGCGTGGTGCTCGTCGACACGAAGCGGGCCGGCTGGGGCGCCGCCCTGCGCGCGGCGGTCGAGCAGGTGACCGACCTGCCGGTGACGACGATCATCACCACTACCGCGAGCCCGGATCACGCCGGCGGCAGCGCGGACTTCCCCGCTGTGCCGCTGATCATCGCGCACGAGAACACGCGCGCAAACCTGGAGCGCGCCGGCGGCGGGAATGCCGCCGGCCTGCCGACCACCACCTTCGCCGACCGCTACTCCCTGCTCGAGGATCTCGACCGGATCGAGTTGTACTACTTCGGCCCGGCGCATACCGACGGCGACATCGTCGTGGTGTTTCCCGAGAAGCAGACCGCCTACCTCGGGGCGCTGTTCCCCGGCAAGGCAATCCCGGCCATCGACCGCGCCAACGGCGGCAGCGGCCTGGCCTTTCCCGAAACGCTGGCGCAGGCGGCTGCGGCCATCGACGGCGTGACGCGGGTGATCGCCGGCCACGGCCCGCGGCCGTTCACCTATGCCGGACGGGGACCGCGGCTAGACGTCGAGCGCCGCGCCGCCGGGCGGATGAGCCGGGAAGACGTGCAGGAATACGCCGACTTCACGCGCGATCTGGTCGCCGCCGTGGAAGCGGCGTTTCGCGCCGGCCGCAGCGCCGGTGAGACGGCAGCGGACCTGCAGCTGCCGGAGCGCTATGCCGACTACGGTAGAGATAACGCGCAGGCCACCGTCGCGGCGATCTACGCCGAGCTCGAGCAGGCGGCACGCACAGGGAGATGACGTCATGCGGGTGACGATCCGGACGGCAGCCGGCATTTGCGCGTGCCTCGTGCTCGCGGGGGTCTCCACGCGCCTGCTCGCCGAGGACTGGCCCGAGTTCCGCGGCGCGGGCCGCCTCGGCATCTGGCACGAGACCGGACTGCTGGAATCGTTTCCGGCGGACGGCCTGCGCGTGCGTTGGCGTTCGCCGATCAGGGCGGGGCTGGCGGGTCCGGCCGTGGCCGACGGGCGCGTGTTCGCTACCGACTGGGAGCCGACCGACGGCATGCGCGGCGTCGAGCGGGCGCTGGCGTTCGACGAGGTCAGCGGCCAACTGCTGTGGTCGACCGCGTGGGAGGCGGACTACGCCGGGGTGATGTGGGAGATCGGCCCCGGCGCGACGCCGACGGTCGACGGCGAGCGGGTTTACATGCTCGGGCGGACCGGCACGCTCTCGGCGCTCGACGTCGAGACGGGCGCGCTGTTGTGGCGCAAGGACTACGGCGCCGACTACGGCGTCGATCGGATGCAGTGGGGCTTCGACTGGGGCTTCGCCAGCGCCCCGCTGGTGGACGGCGACCAGCTCATCTGCCTGGTCGGCGGATCCCCGGACGCGCGCGTGGTGGCGTTCGACAAGCACAGTGGCGAAGAAGTCTGGCGGGCATTGCCGAGCGAGACCGATCTCGGCGTGGCGCAACCGATCATCATCGAGGCGGGCGGCGTGCGCCAGCTCATCATGTGGGATCCGGAAGAGGTCGTGTCGCTCGACCCGGCCACGGGCGAAGTCTACTGGCGCCAGCCCTACGTCGTAGGCGGCGGCATGACGGTCGCCGTGCCGGTGCAAGCTGGCGCGCAGCTCTTCTTCACGACGTTCTACGACGGACCGATGATGCTGGCGCTGAACCAGGACCGGCCGGCCGCCAGCGTCGCGTGGAAGGGCGCCAGCAACAGCGAGATCCGCACCGACGGACTGCACGCCGTTCTGGCGACGCCGATCGTCGACGACGGCTACATCTACGGCATCGGCAGCTACGGCCAGCTGCGCGGCCTCGACGCCCGCACCGGCGAACGGCTCTGGGAAACGCAGGAGGCCACGGTGGAGCGGCGGCGGTGGGTCTCCGGTTTCCTCGTCCGCAACGGCGACCGGGTGCTAATCAACAATGACCGCGGGGAGCTGATCAGCGCCCGCCTGAGTCCGGAAGGGTACGAAGAATTGAGCCGCACCCAGCTGATCGCGCCCACCTCCCCGCCCGGCAACCGGCGTGAGCTGCGCTTCGTCAACTGGGTCCACCCGGCCTACGCGAACAAGCACGTCTACACGCGCAACGATGAGGAGATCATCAGCGTGTCCCTGGACCCGGCCGACTACCAGTAGCATGCCCCCGGCCGCGCCGCTACGCGAGCTCGCCGTCCTTTTCCTCCGACTCGGCACCACCGCATTCGGCGGGCCGGCGGCGCATATCGCCATGATGCGCGCCGAGGTGGTGGAACGCCTCAAGTGGCTGAGCGACCGGGAGTTCCTCGACCTGCTGGCGGCGACCAACCTGATTCCCGGCCCGAATTCGACCGAGATGGCGATTCACCTCGGCTACCGGCGCGCGGGAATTCCCGGGCTGCTGGTGGCCGGGGCCTGCTTCATCCTGCCCGCGGCACTGATCGTGGGCGGCATCGCCTGGGGCTACGCCCGCTACGGCGAGACGCCGGCCGTGGGCTGGCTGATGTACGGCATCGGTCCGGTGGTCATCGCCATCGTCCTGCAGGCGCTGGTGAAGCTGGGACAGGCTGCGCTGGAACGCTGGGCGCACGGTCTCATTGCCGCCGCCGCGCTGGCGGCTGCGCTGGGCGGCGTGAACGAGCTGCTGCTGCTGGCGGCCGGGGCGGCGGCCGGTCTGCTGTTGACCCTCGGACCCGGACGTGCCGCCGCGGCGGGCATCTGGCTGGCGCTGCCGGCCGTGCTGTCGCGTGCGCTGAGCGGCACCGCCGCGCTGGCCGCCACGGTGGCGGCGGCAGCCGAGGTGGCGCCATTCACCGTCACGCGCTTGGCGCTGTTCTTCCTCAAGGCGGGATCCATCCTGTTCGGCAGCGGCTACGTGCTGCTCGCGTTTCTGCGGGCCGACCTCGTCGAGCGCTGGAGCTGGTTGACAGACCAGCAGTTGATCGACGCGATCACGGTAGGTCAGATGACGCCCGGACCGGTGTTCACGACGGCCACCTTCATCGGCTACCTGCTGGGCGGCTGGACCGGCGCGGTGCTGGCTACGGCGGCCATTTTCGCACCCGGATTCGTCCTCGTAGCCCTCACCCAGCCGCTCATCCCGAAGATGCGCGCGTCGCGGCTGCTCGGCGGTTGCCTGGACGGCGTGATCGCGGCGTCGCTCGGACTGATGGCGTCGGTGACCTGGCTGCTGGGACGCGCCGCGCTGGTCGATGTGTCGACGGTGGTCATCGCCGCCGCCGCCGCGGTCGTACTGTTCGTCTGGCGCCCCAATGCAACGTGGCTGATCGTCGGCGGAGCGGCCGCGGGCTGGCTGCTGAGCGGAACGACGTAGCTCCGCTCACTCGCCGCGGTCGGGGCGCGCGGCGGCGGCGGCCGGCCGCTCGGCCGGGCGGGTCTCCTCCAGCGTCATCTTGAGCACGCGGCCGACGCGCTTCGGAGGCGCGGCCGGAAGATCGTCGCCGCCGCGCTCGTTCCAGATGTCGCGGCCCGTCTGCCCGGCGGCGGCGCTCAGATCGAGGACGAGCTCCTGCTGCGCCACGTACTGGCCGTGCAGCTCGCGGCACTCCCGCTCAACGTGCAGCCGCGCAGCCTCCAGCGGCGCGTGCCACGGCTCGCCCGCGGCGGTGGCGATCAGACCCTGCATGAGCCCGGCCAGCACGTCCAGATCATGCAGGCGCCCCAGGATCTCCTGCACGCTCCGGGCATCCCGCACGGCGCGTTTCGTACGCGCCTCGCCCGTGTCGCCCGCCAGCTCCAACACGTAGCGCAAGCGCTTGGTGGCTATGCGCACGGCGTGCACGCGGTCGGCTATGTACAGCGGGCCGGCCGCGTCCACGGTCTCGCGGAGCGCCCGCGCGCGGCTCTCCATACGCGCCGCCAGCACCTGCGCCCAGGCATCGGTCTGCTGCCGCATGCCGAGCAGCCGCGCCACCTCGGCCAGATCGCGCTCCAGCTTGCGCGTGTTGATCGAGCGCAGCAGGTCGAGCATCTGCTCGCGCTGCTCCTCGCGCTCGTCGAGGAGATGCTGCCTGAGCCGCCGCTCCGCCTCGTCCCGGACGACGCCCTCGCGCGCCAGCTCGTCCAGCACCTCGAGCGACACGTCGAGCTCGCGCACCGGGCCCATCGCCCGCCCGACGCGGCGCAGGCGGCGGCGGGCGCGCTGCGCGATCCCCATCGACGCTTCGGGGCCGCATAGCGGCAACAGCTCGCGCAGGCGGCGCGTCGATACGCGGCACTGGTGCAGGGGTTCGACCTCCCCGTCCACCGCCTCCGGCAGGCATGTGCCGAACGCGCGCGCCTGCCGCTCGAACGGCGGCAGCAGCGGGTGAAGCGGCATGATCATCAGCGGTCCGCGGAAACGGTATTGTGTGCCGAAAGGTCCGTATATCATACAGGGCGCGCGGAGCCTCCGGGCCGCGCCCATCTGTACGCACATGCGCATCGCCGCCATCGACATCGGCACCAACTCGGTCCACATGATCGTCGTGCAGGTGCGTCCGGACCGCTCATTCGAGGTCGTGGACCGCGAGAAGGAGATGGTGCGGCTCGGCGCCGGCGGCCTGGGCGGCCGCGCGCTGACGGAAGCGGCGACCGCGTCGGCCCTGCAGGCGCTGTCCAAGTTCCGGCGCCTCGCCGAATCGCACGACGTCGACGAGATCGTCGGGGCCGCCACCAGCGCGGTGCGCGAGGCGGACAACGGCCGGGATTTCCTCGACGCCATCCTCGACCGCACCGGCATACGCGTGCGCGTCATCTCCGGCGCCGAGGAAGCGAAGCTGATCCACCGCGCGGCGGTGTACGGCGTCGACGTCGCCGACGGCCCCGCGGTGGTCATCGACATCGGCGGCGGCAGCGTCGAGCTCACGCGCGGCACCGCCGCCCGAATCCACGTGGCCCACAGCGCGAAAATCGGCGTGATCCGGCTGACGGAACAATTCGTCCGCACCGACCCCATCGTCGACCGGGACGTGCGCCGGATGACCGATTACGTTAGCGATGAAATCTCCGCCGTGGTCGACCGCATCGTCAAGCTCGGCTTCGAGCGCGTGATCGGCACCTCCGGCACCATCCTCAGCCTGGGCGCGCTGGCGGTCGGCAGCGGCCGGGCGGTCGGCTCCGACGCGTTGCGGAACCGCCGCATACCCGCAAAGCAGATCCGCCGCGTGCGGCGCGAACTGAGCGGCATGACGCTGGCGGACCGGTTGCGGATACCGGGGCTCGACCCGCGCCGCGCGGACCTGGCCGTGGCCGGCGCCATCGTGCTCGACACGATTCTGAAGCGGCTCGGCGCGCGCGACCTGACGCTGTGCGATCTGGCGCTGCGCGAGGGTCTGGCGCTCGATTACATTCGCCGCAACCGCGCCCAGATCGCCAATATCGAGCGATATCCGGATGTCCGCCGGCGCAGCGTGTTCGAGCTGGCCGAGCGCTGCAGCTACGCGCGCGACCACTCGCGGCAGGTGGCGCGCCTGGCGCTGGAATTATTCGACCAGACGCAGCCGGCGCACCGGCTCGACGGACGCGCCCGCGAATGGCTGGAATACGCCGCCCTGCTGCACGATATCGGCGTGCACATCAGCCACGGGCGACACCACAAGCACTCCTACTACCTGGTGAAGAACGGCGACCTGCGCGGGTTCGAGCCGGAAGAGGTGGAGGTGATGGCGCTCGTGACGCGCTACCACCGGCGGGGCCAGCCCAAGCGCTCGCACGACGGCTACGGCCAGCTCGGTTCCGGGGCCCGCCGCACGGTGCGCACGCTGGCGGCGATCGTACGGGTGGCGGAGAGCCTTGACCGCAGCCATCAACACAGCGTGGCGTCGCTCGACATTGTGCCCGGCGCCCAGGACTACCTCGTGCGGCTGAAACCGGACGGCGACACCGAGCTGGAGGTGTGGGCCGCGCAGCGCAGCGCAGCACCGCTGGCGAAGGCGCTGCGGCGCGTCATCCGCTTCGAAGTCGCCGCCGGCGGCGCGCGGACAGGCGCGCGCAAGGCGCGCCCGAAGGTCCGCGGCCGCGTTCACCGCACCGCTGCCGCACCGGTCGAGGCAGCCGCCGACCCGGCCGGCGTGCCCGCGCCGGACGCAGCCGCGGCAACCGGCCGGATTCACTAGCAGCCTGTGGTAAGAGCCCCGCTGCATTCGACCGGCCATGCATCATCCGTTAGATGGGGCTTCGCCCCAAACCCCCGGCAAGCCCTAGCGGGG
>JAGWAI010000032.1:679-21476 GCA_021296485.1 Acidobacteriota bacterium | reverse complement strand
AATATTCTCCCTCGTCACGCCTTGTCAGCCGGGCGCCTGACCGGTCTCGGTGCGACACGGGGTTTCACCACAGGCTGCTGGCCGATGGCTTCAGGCAGTCCACACGTTCGTCGCGCCGGTGTCGCCGTCCTGGCCGCCGCGATCTGCCTGCAGCTGCCCGCCGCCGACGGCGCGGCGCAGGAAGCGCTGGCGCTCGTCGCGCCGGGCGTGCGCATCGAGCGGATAGCGCGCGGTTTCGCCTTCGTGGAGGGACCGGCGGCCGACGCCGAAGGCGGGCTGTACTTCACCGACATTCCCAACAACCGGATTCACCGCTGGACGCCGGAGGACGGGGTGACGACCTTCCGCGCGGACAGCGGCGGCGCCAACGGGCTGCGCTTCGACGCGGACGGCGCGCTGATAGCCTGCGAGATGGGCAACCGGCGCATCACCGCCACGTCTCCGGAGGGCGCCGTGCGCGTGCTGGCGGAGCGCTATGAGGGCGGCCGGCTCAACAGTCCGAACGACCTGTGGATCGATCCTCAAGGGGGAATCTATTTCAGCGATCCGCGCTACGGTCCCGAAGACGACCTCGAGCAGGACGGCCACCACGTCTACTACCTCACGCCCGACCGGACCGACATATTGCGCGTGGCGGACGATCTGGAGCGGCCCAACGGCATCATCGGCTCGCCGGACGGTACGCGGCTCTACATCGCCGATCACGGCGGCGGCCGGACGTACGTCTATACGCCGGCGCCGGACGGCACGTTGAGCGGCAAGCGGCTGTTCGTGGAGCAGGGCTCCGACGGCATGACGATGGATGAGGCGGGCAACGTCTACCTGACCGGAGAGGACGTCACGGTGTTCGACCCGGACGGCGACGTGGTCGGATCGATTGCCGTCCCCGAAGCGCCGGCCAACCTGACATTCGGCGGACCGGACCGCACGACGCTGTTCATCACCGCGCGAACGGCGGTCTACGCGGTGGAGATGACGGTGAGCGGGCAATAGCCCGCCGCGCGTGGTAGCGGAACCGCCCCTGCTGATACAATCTGGAGTCCCGATCGATGGAAGAACGCGGCGCCTTGTGCGTGCAGTGCCGCCGCCGGCCGGCCGCGCCGGCGTGGCGCCCGTTCTGCTCGGAACGTTGCAAGCTGCTCGATCTCCAGAACTGGCTGGACGGCCGCTACCGCATCCCGGGACAGACCGATGAGCCGCCGCGCGGCGGCGAGCCGATAGACGGGGAAACGTGACCGGAGAGGCGAAGAACGATCCATGGCAGACACGCTGACGATTACCGACAACCGCACCGGCCGGCAGTATGAGATTCCGATCACCGACGGCACGATCCGGGCCATCGATCTGCGACAGATCAAGGTCGATCCGGACGAGTTCGGCATGATGTCGTACGACCCGGCCTTCCAGAACACCGCCTCCTGCCGCAGCCGCATCACGTTCATCGACGGCGACATGGGCATCCTGCGCTACCGCGGCTACCCGATCGAGCAGCTCGCTGAGCACAGCACCTTCGTCGAGACCGCCTACCTCCTGCTAAACGGGGAGCTGCCGACGGCCGGCGCGCTGGAAGCGTGGGAGGCGGAGCTCGCCGGGCACGCGACGCTGCCGGACGGGGTCAAGGGAGTCCTGGACGGGTTCGAGCCGGATGCGCATCCCATGGGCGTGTTTCTCAGCCTGGTCGGCGCGTTGTCCACGTACTACCCCGAGGCGAAGCAGGTCCTGGACGGCGACAACCGGCGCCTGCAGATCGCGCGGCTGATCGCCAAGGCGCCGGTCATCGGCGCGTACTCCTACCGGCGCGCCAACGGCCTTCCGTACGTCGACCCCGACCCCTCCCTGAGCTTCGCCGGCCGCTTTCTCGGCATGCTGTTCGGAGAACCGGGCGTCGCCTACACCCCCGATCCGGTGCTGGAGCGGGCGCTCGACATCCTGTTCATCCTGCACGCCGACCACGAGCAGAACTGCAGCACGAGCGCGATGCGCGGCATAGGCAGCTCGCAGGCCGACCCGTTCGCCGCGCTGGCCGGCGCCACGGCCGCGCTGTACGGCCCGCTGCACGGCGGGGCCAACGAGGCGGTGCTGCGGATGCTCGCCGCCATCGGCTCGGTCGACAACGTGCCGGACTTCATCAGGAAGGTGAAGGCGGGCGAAGGCCGCCTGATGGGCTTCGGCCACCGCGTGTACAAGTCGTACGACCCGCGCGCCACGGTCATCAAGGAGCAGGCGTACCGCGTCTTCGAGGTGACCGGGCGGAACCCGCTTCTGGACATCGCCATCGAGCTCGAGCGGATCGCCCTGCAGGACGACTATTTCATCAAGCGCCGGCTGTACCCGAACGTCGACTTCTACTCCGGACTCATCTACGAGGCGATGGGATTCAAGCCCGCCATGTTCACCGTGCTCTTCGCCATCGGCCGCACGCCGGGATGGGTTGCCCAGTGGCGCGAGATGCTGGAGGACAGGGAGCAGAAGATCGCCCGCCCGCGCCAGATCTACCTCGGCGCGGGAGAACGCGACTACGTGCCGCTGGACCAGCGGTAGGCCGCCGGCGGATCCGGTAGTCGACCGCGGCGGCGCCACGACTACCGCTCCCTGCGGCTCGTCCGCCGCTGCTCGTACGGTGACAGCGAATTGTCAGACCCTTGAAATGTCCGTCAACGGGTGCGCCAGGAAGGTGTACCGCCCTTTACCCCGATCCCGGGGAAATCACCATCGTGTATCGCAGACCTCGGGAGCGGCCTACTCGAACCACCGGATGCTGAGCATGTAGCCGGGGTCCTTGCCGGAGCCAGCCCGAGCGGCGGCGACGACCACCATGACACACCAGATGGCCGCCCCTACGAACGCCAGCGACGAGAAGACTGTAAGGCCTGCCAGTAGTACAACGTCCAATCCTTCACCGCAGAAATCAAGAACCGCGCACAAAATACCAACGGCGAATAAGGCGCCCACGACGAACAGCAGCACGATAAAGGCGATCACGTAGACAACCATGCTGATCTGGAAATTCAGGGCGGCTTTGCCGTGCCGATCCACCGCCGGAGACGTGGATTTCTTCGTTAGCCAGACCAAGAGCGGCCCGATAACGTTGCCAAGGGGTACGAAGAGCGTCGCGAACGCGGCGAGGTGCACCAGCACTACCCATCCGCGTGCGTTCTGCACCTCGTTGGCCAGGCCCTTTTCCGTTGCAACCATCATCAGCCCCAATGTACACGCACAAGCGGAACCGGTGTTGCGTCCGGACCAGAACGACCGCCGCTTCCGAGACCACTCCGGGGACGATGTCCCACGGTCGATGTGCTTATACAGGCATATCTCGTGAACGCGCGCCGGCAGGACGTCGCCGGCCGATGCTCCTCATCCCGCCGTGGATGAACATGTTCTGCGTGATGGACCTGCGTCCCGGAAACTCCATGGTCGAGTGATTGGTGGGCCACGGCCACACGGTGTTCATCATCTCCTGGGTGAATCCGGATTCGGTATGACATCCTTGAGTGCTGCCTGTCCGCTTTCGGAAACCATCAAGATTGCGGTGCCGCCGTCACGGAGTTCTCTCTCCAGCTTCAGCGCCCTTTCTTTCGGAGCAAAGAACGCTTCGATCCCGAAATCGATGCGAAGTGGCCGCGAATTCCTGACGATACGACCGCGCAGAAAGATGCCGTCGAACGGGCGCGCCAATCATTGCGTCAAGAAACCTCCCGCACGGGACACTAGTGGTGCGTCAAATAATCTGTGATGGCCGCGACGAGTTCCTGCACGCTGCAGAAGACGCCGCGACGAAGACGCTGATTGGTGAGCTTGCTGAACCAGCTCTCGACGTATTCACTAGTGGGGTAACCAATTAATGGTCGGCCCGCTAGATGAATACATCATGCCGAAGCGAACGCGACAACCGGGCGAGATCCCGGACACCGGCTTGCCGAAGAACGCGCCAGCGCCGCACCCAGGCGAACTATTGCTCGAGGAGTTATTTGAGCCGAGCGACATGATCCAGGCGGAGGCCGCGCGTCGGATGTATCTGCCGGGATGGGTTGCATGAGCCAATCAACGTCCGCCAGCTTCTCTCAGCAGCTCGGCAATTTCGGTGTGGCCACTTCTGACGGCTGCACTCAGGGGCGTTAATTCGACGCCGTCGCCGGAGTTCACGTCCACGCCGGCTTCTATCAGCAGCCTGACGATTCTAGTGTGGCCTCCCATCACTGCATGCCCCAAGGGGGTGATCCTCATTCCCAACAGCCCGGATCCGACGGCATTCACGTCAGCGCCGGCTTCTATCAGGAGTGTGACGACTTCAGCGTGGTCAGCGTGGTCCCCTTCAAAGCTGCTGCCAACAGGCACGGCCACCATCAAGGGGGTCACGACCGTGCCGAGCATGTTGCCCGTGGCGTTCACGTCAGCGCCGGCCTCTATCAGGAGCTTGGTGGCTTCAACGTGACCGTGCGACACGGCATACATCAAAGGCGTCGCGTGGAACTCGTCTTTGGCATTCACGTCGGCGCCGGCTTCTATCAGCCGTCGAACCTCTGGAGCGTTGCCGTCCATAGCTGCAGTTCCCAGCTGTTGAGACAACATCACGGACCGGTCGCCGGCAACGGCGCCGTTTACCACAGAATCCGTTGCTGATGCGCCCTGCGTTTGGGCGATCACCGCATCAGGTTGTAGGGNTCTACCGGGGCCGAACTGTCGCTACAGGCTGCGACGGCCACGAATCCGGCGACGGCAACAGAGTACGTCCGTTGAAGAGTCTTCATCTGTGTTCCCTCCGCTCGTCGCACCGGGCGGTATCCATCGGTCGGTGTATGTCGTTCGCCGGCTGCAATCCCGGGCCGAGCAGCATCAGCGAACGCGACACCCAATGGCGGTGAGTGCGTCGTGCAGTCCGCGCATGTCATAGGTGAGACGAACGGGTGCACCGTCAATCACCGGCGACACGGTAAGCGTCCGCAGCGTTCGCACGTCGAAGAGCATTGCTCCCAGGGCCGTGTCCGAACGCGTGAGCAGCAATGCGTTGTCACTAGCACGTCGCCATGCGATATCATGGCGTTCTTCAGACCACCCCGAGATCGACGCGAAGGTAGTCTCGACATCATTCGATGTGAATCTTCCCGCAGGACTAACGAGCAGGAAGATCATCCTGAAGCGCTCATCCCCCGGGACGAACGCCACGAGAGAAACGCTTTGGCTCTCTTTCGCCACCGCGCACCCGTCCTCGTCATTTAACGCGTCGTTGCCGACGAAGCCGACCCATCCACTGTTCAGAGGTAGGGCCCCGCCAAATGAAGACTCGATGCTGAGCTCATAGCTTCCGGTCTCGTCCGTGGCGTACGAGGTCACGACAACCGTGTAGATACCTGCTTCCGGCAGCACGACGGAGGAGAGCCGGCTGTTCGTGCCCGGCCCACTGTCATCGTCCGAGCGCCGGAAGTCGCTCGGACCTTCGATCATCAGGCGTGTATCGAAATCGTCGGATTCCAGGTCGACAGAGACAATCGCCTTGCCGGCACTTGCCAGGAACGTGTAGTGGTCCTTGTACCGCCCGCTCGTTTCCCTTGTATCACCGCTGACCAGCGCACCCTCGACGTGAAACGGACCGTCCCCAAGAAGATCTCCGAGATCTTCAAGCGGTGGCCTCGATGTTTCTGCGGCGTCTTCCTCGGGCGGCATGTTGGGAGGAACAGGCGCAAGTGTGTCGCCAACGTCGGCGCCTACCACGGCTGCTACGAGGGTGAGGCGTTCTTGCCGATTCGCCTGCTTCAGCGCATTGGTCAGGTCGAGAAGAGCCTGTCCTGGTGCGTGTCCTTGCTCAGCGGAACGGCGGATCCATCCAACTGCTTCGACGGGATTCTCAGCCACCCCGATAGCCAGGTAGTACATGATGCCGAGGAACGCCTGCGCGGGCGCAAGTCCTTGCTCGGCAGAGCGGCGGATCCATCGAGCCGCTTCGACGTTGTTCTGGGCCACGCCGTCGCCTCTGAAGTACATCCCACCGAGTAGGGCTTGCGCCGGTGCATGTCCCCGTTCCGC
This sequence comes from Acidobacteriota bacterium, assembly GCA_021296485.1. Lineage (GTDB taxonomy): Bacteria > Acidobacteriota > Vicinamibacteria > Vicinamibacterales > UBA8438 > JAAXGX01. The sequence goes on along the minus strand of JAGWAI010000032.1, from coordinate 15,452 downwards.
GGCTAGCCGACAGTACTTGAAAGCTTCAGCGTGGTTCACTGGCCCCCCGTCAGCCGTGTAGTTCAATCTGCACGAATCAAAGAGCAAATGGGCGGCGGCCTGGGTCCCTGCGGCTGGACCGACAGCCGGAACGGCATCCGCTCTCGAGGCGACTTGGAGCTCATAGCTCCCGGTCTCGTTCCTGGCGAACGACGTCACCACAATCGTGTAGGTGCCCGTTGCCGGCAGCACGGTGGAGAGGTGGCTGTCCGTGCCCGGCCCGCTGTCGTCATCCGAGCGTCGGAAGTCGCCCGGACCTTCGACCATCAGGCGCGTATCGAAATCGTCGGCACCAAGGTCGACCGAGATCACCTCCCCGCTACTCGCCTTGAACGCGTAGCGATCGATGTACTGGCCACTTGCCTCCGCCCTCTCGTCACCTCGCGCCAACTCACCCGCAACGCGAAACGGACCGTCCTCACGGAGATTCCCGAGATCCTCAAGGAACGCCTCGGACGTGTCTAGCTCGTCCTGCCGGGGTCGCGCGGCGGGTAACAACGCGATAGCCGGTGCAGTATTCGAGGCGGTCGCAAGTGGAAGGTCCTGGTGACCGGTACCGTCAACGCCGACGCCTGCAGTTGCCCCCGCTACAATCGCGACGATCAGGATGCGGCGGTCCTGCAGATTCGCCCGCCGCAGTGCATCCGACGCGTCAAGTAGCGCCTGCCCTACTCCGGATCGCTGAACAGCGGCGCGGCGGATCCATCTGACCGCTTCGACGGGGTTCTCACCGACACCGTCGCCCAGGAAATACATGACCCCGAGGTAGGCTTGCGCCGCGGCATTCCCCTGCTCGGCGGCTTGGCGAAGCCAGCGGGCCGCTTCGACGTAGTCTTGGGCCACCCCGTCGCCCTGTGCGTACATCCAACCGAGGAGACCTTGCGCCCAGGCATTCCCTTGCACGGCTGCGCGGCGGCAGTACTTGAATGCCTCCACGCGGTCCTGCTCCACCCCGAGACCTGCGTAATACGTCCTGCACAGATCAGAGTTCACTGCTCTTGCCGGAGCAGGGAACACACGGGCGGCCCCGCACCCGTACAAGGAGAGAATCGCTAGAAACATGGCCAGGGGGATCCGCCAGGCGGGCGCCCGACTGCCCGAGCTCGTCGTGCCGGTCGCGCGCCCGCCCCCCAACATCTCGGTGTCGACGACAACTAACCCGCATTTCTCACCAGCTTTCGTCGCGAGGGCGTCGAGGCGCCGCGGTGGTGGGTCGCACGGACTGAACGACGCTGCAGGCTTAGTCGTAAATACGTCGAAGCGGCGTGAGGGAGTACGGCCCGCCACAGCGCGCGGATCGGCGGCCGCAGCAGAAGGTTGGTGAGAAATGCGGGCTAACGTACGGCCGATCAGATCGTCCTCCCACGGGTCCCGTTCGACGACCGAAACGTCGATCGTGTCATCAACGCGGTCGAGTGCTTGCAGCCCGGGCTGCAAGCGCTCCGAGTTATGCTCCGCGTCCTGACCGTCCGTTGCGAACAGTGGCGTTCGATGGTGAAGACACTCTTGCAGCACCTCGGTCCTCCTTGAAGTCCGCAACGGAGCCGCCAACCTCCCTGGAGCGATGAGTGCTTCAAGGTTGGGAGCACGGCTGGCAGCCGCGTCATTTCATCTGATATGTTATACACAATATTGTTGACAACATATCTGAGTCAAGGCGCCTGTGAACCGAGACCCGTCGGGTTGCGCTGGCTGTCGAGGCAGTCGAGGTTCTTAAAGCCGCGGTCTTGAAGCCGCGCCAGCGCTGCAGCCTTGACTTGCGCCTCCTGTTTCGGTTAACGCACTGATATCGTTTTATGAAACTGATATCATGCGGGCAGGAAATGCCTCGAACGATCATCAGCCTGTCCGACGAGGACAAGACGCGCCTCGATCAAGAAGCAGCCGCGCAACGTGTCTCGATGACGGAGATCGTGCGGCGCGCAGTTCGCGAGTACCTGGAGCGTCACGGCGATGGCAGACCGCGCCCCCTGGACGAATTGCTTGTACGGACCCGCGGATGCTGGGCCAAGGGCGACGGACTGGTGTACCAGAACGCCCTGCGAGATGAGTGGGGGCGGCGGAGATGAGATGGCTTCTCGATTCGGTCATCCTCATCGATCACTTCAACGGCATAGAGCCCGCCTCCCGATTCATCGCGGGCGAGCGCTATGACATCGCGCTGTCGCCGATTACACGAACGGAAGTGCTCAGCGGTTTTGCGGACGACCAGCGCCCGGTCGCCACGGAGCTGCTCGACCATTTCCCGACGTTGCCAATAACAGCCACCGAGGCCGACCTCGCCGCTTCGCTGCGACGCTCGGAGCGCTGGCGGCTGCCCGACGCGCTGCAGGCAGCCGTCGCGAGATACAACGACCTCGGTTTCGTCACCCGGAACACCAGGGATTTCCCGCCCCGGCAATACGACTTCGTGACGGTGCCCTACGTCATAGAGCCTCGTCCTGGAGGCGATCGTTAGCCCCTCGCGGCGAAGCAGGGGCCGCGCTAGCAGCCTGTGGTGAAACCCCACTGCATTCGAGCGGCGATGCGGCATCCGGTAGATGGGGCTGCGCCCCAAACCCACGGGGGCTGCTTGCGGGGACCCCTTCGCCCCGCGCCGCTGCCGCCGGGCCGCGCCGTGCGCAGCTTGTTCATCGCTCACATATCTTCGAATATGCTCGCTCTTCACGCCATGCCAGCCCCGCGCCCCACCGCTCTCGGTGCGACGCGGGGTTTTGCCACAGGCTGCTAGACGGACCGCTTCTGATGACGTTGCAAGAAACGATGACGATAAAGGCATCTTCCGAACGGCGGCTCCGCAAGTTCAATCCGGGGACGTTCCAATCCGACGCAGAAGTGATCGATCAGTTCGTGGTCAGAAAACGGGAGCTCGACATCGTGCTGGAAGTACTTCATGGCAACGTCGACACGCCGTCGTGTCAGCACGTCCTGCTCGTTGCGCCCCGCGGCCACGGAAAGACCATGCTCCTGGCACGCGTCGCCGCAGAGTTGCGGAACGACCCCGCGCTATCCACGCGTTTGTTCCCCGTCCGGTTCATGGAAGAGAGCCAGGAGATCTTCAATCTGGCCGACTTCTGGCTTGAATCGCTAGGCTTCCTCGCGACGGACACCGCAGCACGCCATCCGGACATCAGCCAGCAATTACGTGACACACACGCCGAGCTGACCGCCCGGTGGCACGACTCGAACATCGAGGAGCGTGCCTTTGCAGCCGTGCGGGAAGCGGCGGATCGGCTGGACACGAAGCTTGTCCTGATGGTCGAGAACCTGCAGGCGCTGAGCGGCGCCACGGATGGCGATTTCGGACGGCGGCTCCGCAATGCGCTCCGCTCGGCACCCCAGATCATGCTGCTCGCCACCGCCACCAGTCGGTTCTCGGGGTTGGACGACGCGACGCAGCCATTCTTCGAACTGTTCCGGATCGTCCGCCTGAATCCATTGGACACCGAGGAGTGCCGCCGCCTCTGGCAGATGGTCAGTGGCGACCCGGTGAGCAGGCGCGCCATCAGACCGCTGGAGATCCTGACCGGCGGCAATCCCCGTCTTCTCGTCATCGTCGCCGCTTTCGCCAGACACCGATCGTTGCGCCAGTTGACTGAGGAGCTGGTGACGCTGATCGATGACCATACCGAGTATTTCCGTGGCCATATGGACGTTCTCGCCAAGACCGAGCGCCGCGTCTATCTCGCTGTGATTGACCTCTGGCAACCGTCATCCACCGGCGAGATAGCGGCGCGCGCCCGCATGGACGTGCGGGCCGTATCGACCATGCTCGGCCGCCTGGTCGACCGAGGCTTGGTGCAATTCGAGGGGACCGGCAGGAAACGACTGTACTCTGCCGCGGAACGCCTGTATTGCATCTACTACAAGCTGCGGCGTCAACGCGATGAAGCGGCCCTCGTAACCGTGCTGCTGCGCTTCATGGCGATGTTCTACCTGGCCCGCGAACAGAACGAACCTGCCTGGGAGCTGAGTTCGGGAACGCGACTTGCCGAGGGACCGTCGCGGGCGTTGACCGAGGCGTCGGATCTGGGCCGCGCATCAAGTTCTCCGTTTACGGGCGAGCGTACGGAGGATATGCCTGAAAACGCTCATGTAAGCGACGCGCCTGACCGTCAAGCGGAGGTCCGTAGCGGGCGTGAGGTCGTAACCGGCCTTGCTGCAACACTCCAGGAGCAGGTGGCGCAAGCGCTTGTCAGCAAGGGACTCGCGCAAGCCCAGGTCGATGCGCCCGCGGCGATGGCAGCCTACGACGCGGTCGTGACCAGATTCTCAGCAGCCAAGGCGCTCGCACTTCAGGAGCTGGTGGCCCTCGCGCTGGTCCACAAGGGGTTCATTCAAGGTGAGATCGGCGAGTTTGTGGCAGCGATTACGACCTACGACGAGATCGTGGCCCGTTACGCCGCAGCCCGCGCGCCCGCACTCCGGAAGATCGTGGCCCGCGCGCTAGTCTACAAAGGTCTTATGCAAGGGCAAATCGGCGAGCCCGGAGCGGCAATTACAACCTATGACGAGTTCGTGATCCGCTTCGACGAATCCGAAGCGCCCGCACTCCAGGAGCTGGTGGCCATGGTGCTGGTCCACAAGGGGGTCACGCAGGGCCAGATCGGTGAGTTCACCGCCGCAATTGCAGCCTACGAAGAGGTCGTGGCCCGCTATGCTGACGCTGACAGGCCGGCGCTCCAGAAGCATGCCGCCAAGGCGTTGGTCAGCAAGGGTGAAGCACAGGTCACGATCGGCCGCGCAGAGGAAGCGCTGGACGCCTGCGATGAACTCGAACGTCGGTTTGGCAGGTCGACTGACGATGAAGGGATTCCTTTCGAATGGCATGCGAAATGTGTGAGAACGGCGGCGCGGCTGGTTCAAGGTGAACGCGTGGCTGCGATGGATAGCTTCCGGTTGGTGTACTCCGGGCTGGTCTCCGACGACGAAGCGATGATGCACGCTTTGGTGGAGAGGGTGCCGGACCTGATTGCGGCCGGCGCACCGCCAAGGGACCTTGCGGCCATCCTATTGAATGATCCAGAGAAGGCGGCAACCCTGCAGCCGCTTGTGATCGCCCTGCGCCAACTTGCCGGAGACCGGGTTCGCGCACCGGCCGAGGTCGTGGATGTCGCCCATGATGTCCGAGCGCACATCGAAGAAAGGAAGCCCGTGAGCGCAAAGGCAGGACCCGCGTAGCATGGTTGGTCGGCGTGGGCCTGGCGCGATGTCTGGCTCAAGACCGCAACTTGCCGTGTATGGGACGACCACTTCCGGGCCTATGGCGTCCGTAAGGTCTGGTGGCAGTTGGCGCGTGAGGGCGTGTCGCTCCGCTGAACACCCGCGGATCGTGCGGGCGCACCGGCTGATCCACCAGGACCTGAGCCCAATCCACATCGGCAGACAGTCGTGCGAGACCGGACCTGTGCGCGACGCAGCGTTGGACCTCGCCGACTCCGATCGCATCGCGCCGAGGGAGCCTCACCGGTCGCGGTGCAACGCGGGGTTTCACCACCGACTGCTAGAAATCGACCGCGATACCGATCTGCACGCCAAGCAGCGCGGCGCGTGACCGTGACGGCTCGAACGTCACGCCGGATCCGGCGCGCTGGAGCTCTCCCGGCGCCAGGTAGTCGACCTCGCCGCTAGTGACATAACGGAGCCCGATGTCCAAGCCAAGGCGGCCCCCGTCGCGCGACAAGAGCTCGATGGTGACGCCGCCGCCTGCGCCGAAACTTGGCGCGAAGTCGCCGAGATGCGTGGTCCCTGCATCTCCGTTCTCGCCGAGATCGACCGATGTTGTCGTGTTCACGTAGGCGAATCCGAGGAGCCCCTCTGCGTATGGCCGCACCCGGCCGGTAGAGGGCCGGACGCGCACGAGCGCATGGGTCCGCACGAGATTGTTCGTGGTGTTGACGTCGCTGAGCACCTCGGGGACGGCGGGCAACACAGACAAGCGGCGGGTCTCCGTACCATAGCGGAGGTAGTCGAAGGCGGTTCCCACGAAGACCGGCGTCTGGCCGAGCCGGACCGTGAAGTCGACGCCGGCCCCGGGACTCACGCCGACTTTGTCGCCGAACGCACCAACCGGGATCCCAGCCTCGAAGTTCGCGCCCAACTCGAAGCGCAGCAACTCGGCGACGGGTGCAACCAGCTGCTGTTCGGAGCCGCTGACCTGCGCGGGGGGCCGAGCAACCTTGGCGGCAGTGTCCGCCGCCGGCTGGCCAGCGGCGGCTGACGCACAGGCGAGGAACGTCCAACCAACGAGAACGGTTGCGCCAAGGCTAAACGCATGCCCCGCGTTCCGGGGTGTGTTGTGCTCGACCTGTTTCGTCATGACCGCCTCCTCATTGGAGTCGCGGCTATATGTCGTCGATACCGCCTCGCTTTTCTGAACTGCAACACCCGTACCACTGTCGAAAGTCGCCGGGTTCACCAGTTGCAATAATGTACTGTCCTGAACCCGCGGCGCCAGCAGCACCGCTGTCCTCGGCGGTGGACGCGCCGATGTCCTTGGCGCCGGACGGTTCGCATCGCGGTGCGCCCCAACGGTGCGGACTATCGGGGTGTTTCTCCTCGGACGCATAGTCGGGATAGCTGAAGTTGCCCTCGGCGTCGGTGACCGTGGTCCACCCGTCCGTCTGACCGCCCAGAATGGTGACGCGGATCCCGGGAACGCACGGCATCGAGGCCGCGCAGCGATCTTGGTGTGAATCTAGCCGCGTCGTGCAGGACCGGCTCGTCCAGGGCCAACAGGGCGATACGCTCGAGACGCGATCGGCATGCCCGGCGAAGTACTGACGCAGGGCGTCCGACTCCGGCTCCGTAACGGCGAGCTTGCCGATGGCCGTGGAATCCAGGTAGACCACCGAGTGCTGGAACCGGTCGTCCCGGTCGGCTTCGAGCACTTCGCTCGCGACCGTCGACAGCTTACCCGCTGGGGGCGGGATATTCAGCAGGTCTCCCTCAGACAGGCTCGCTCGCCCCGCAGCCACCAAGCGTGGCAACGGCGACGCCATTCTCCGATCGGCCGGAAGGTGTAAAGTCTGCCCGGGACGCGGTGACCCGCCTCGCCCGCCAGAACATGGACAAGGCAGCAGCGGTGTCGTCGTGGCGGCATCGGCACCGTCGCGCAGGCGCTGGCGGCCGGTCGGCCGCAACTCGTCATGCCGATGGCGTTCGACCAGCCGGACAACGCGGCGCGGCTCGTGCGACTGGGCGTGGCGCGCTTCAGCGGCGGACGGGTCGCGCGCCATCTGGCGGCGCTGCTCGGGTCGAACGAGGTTGCGCAACGCTGCGCGGACCTGGCGCGGCGCTTCGACAATGGCGACCCTCTGCGCGCCACCTGTGACCTCATCGAGGCGTGCGGGCGCTCGCGTGCCGGTTGACCCCGGGCGGTCCGGCCAGCAAGATCGTAGCGCGATGGACGATCCCCCCACTGCGCCGGGCGGCCCGGCCGGCGCCCGCACCCGGGCGCTGCTGATCGCGGCGTTCACCATCGCCACCTGCGGGCTGATTTACGAGCTGCTGGCCGGCACCATCGCCAGCTACCTGCTAGGCGACAGCGTCACGCAGTTCTCGACCATCATCGGCGTCTACCTGTTCGCCATGGGGATCGGCTCGTACCTGTCGCGGTACGTCCACCGCGACCTGGTTGCGCGCTTCATCGAGATCGAGATTCTGGTCGGCCTCATCGGCGGCCTCTCCTCGCCCGTCCTGTTTTTCGCCTTCGGCTCGATCTCGGCCTTCCGGGTCGTGCTGTACGCCTGGGTGCTGGCGACGGGCGTGCTGGTGGGTCTGGAGATTCCGTTCCTGCTGCGCATCCTGAAGGACCAGTTCCCGCTGCGCGATCTGGTCTCGACGGTGCTGTCGCTCGACTACCTGGGCGCGCTGGCGGCGTCGCTGCTCTTCCCGCTCTGGCTCGTGCCGCGCGTCGGGCTGATGCGCTCGTCGTTCGTCTTCGGCGTGCTCAACCTGGTGGTCGCCGTCTGGATGTGCCACGTCTTCCGCCGCGAGCACGGCCGGCCGCGGCTCACCGTGCAGGCCTGGGCGGCGCTCGCCTTGCTGCTGGCGGGCGCGGTGTACGCGGACGATCTGATGGAACGCTCGGAGCGGCAGTTGTACGCCGATCCGGTCATCCTGTCCCGCACGTCCCCGTATCAGCGCATCGTGCTGACGCAGGCCAACGGCGACGTGCGCCTGTTCCTGAACGGCAACCTCCAGTTTTCGTCGCGCGACGAGTACCGCTACCACGAGGCGCTGGTCCATCCCGGGCTGGCCGCCGTGGCGGCGCCGCGACAGGTGCTGGTGCTCGGCGGCGGGGACGGGCTCGCGGTCCGCGAGATCCTCAAGGACAACCGGGTCGAGCAGATCACCCTGGTGGACCTCGATCCGCTGGTGACCGACCTGTTCGCTGCGCACGACGCGCTGGCGGCGCTCAACGACCACGCCCTGCGCTCGCCGCGCGTGAGGGTGGTCAACGCCGACGCCTTCGTCTGGCTGGAGGAGCACGCCGAGCGATACGACTTCATCGTGGTCGACTTCCCCGATCCGTCGAACTACTCGCTCGGCAAGCTCTACACCACCACCTTCTACCGCCGGCTGGCGGCGCATCTTGACGCCGGCGGCGCGATGGCAATCCAGAGCACGTCGCCGCTGGCGGCGCGCGAGGCCTTCTGGTGCATCGTCGAAACGGTGCGCGCCGTCGGACTGCACGCCGCGCCCTACCACGCGGCGATCCCCTCATTCGGCGAATGGGGCTTCGTGCTCGCGTCCAGCGAACCGCTGCGGGCGGCGGACCGCTATCCCGCCGCGCTGCGCTACCTGACGCCGGACATCGCCCGTTCGCTCTTCGACTTCCCGTCCGACATGGCCCCCGTGCCGGTCGAGGTGAACCGGCTCAACAACCAGATCCTCGTGCAGTACCACACGGACGGATGGAGCCGCTACGCGCGCTGATACGGGGCCGGCTCCTGTCGCGGCGGGACCTGCTTCGCCTCGGTCCCTTCGCCGCCGGAGCGCTGGGGCTCGGCTGCCGGCCGGGCGCGCCGGCGCCTGCGGCCCGGGCGCCGGGCGGCGGCCGCATCAGCGGGTCGATTGTGGGCGCCTCGCACCGCATCGGCCACCGCCTGCGGGACGGCGGGTTCCCCGAGCCGCAGCAAACGCGCGAGGTGCCGGTGGTCATCGTGGGCGGCGGCATGGCGGGGCTGTCGGCCGGCTGGAAGCTTGCCGGGAGCGGCATGCACGACTTCGTGCTGCTGGAGCTCGAGGCGCAGCCGGGGGGTAACGCGCGCTGGGGAGAGAACGCGGTCTCGGCCTATCCGTGGGGTGCGCACTACGTGCCGGTGCCGGGCGCGGAAGCGACGGCGGTGCGTGAACTGCTGGACGAGATGGGCATGGTGCGGGAGCACGGCCCGGACGGCGAGCCGATCTACGACGCGCGGCATCTGTGCCACGCGCCGCAGGAGCGCCTGTTCTTCCACGGCCAGTGGCGCGACGAGATATCCGCGCGGGCCCTGCTGGACGCGGGCGACACCGGCGCCGTCGCGGCGCTGGCCGCATTCGATGGCCAGGTCCGGCGCTACAGCGACTACCGGGATGCACGCGGCCGCCGGGCATTCGCACTGCCGCGCGCGGCCAGCACGACCGATGCGGAGATCGTCGCGCTCGACCGACTCTCCATGCGCGACTATTTCGACCGCGCCGGCTGGTCGTCGGAACGGCTGCGCTGGTATGTCGATTACTGCTGCCGCGACGACTACGGCTGCACGCTCGACACCACCTCGGCCTGGGCCGGCTGGCACTACTTCTGCTCGCGCCCCGCCGGCGCCGAATACCTGACCTGGCCGGAGGGCAACGGCCGCATCGTGCGCCACTACATGGCGCGCCTGGCGGAGCAGGTCCGCACCGGCATGCTCGTATACCGGCTGCGACCGGCGCTGGACGCGGCCGGGGCGCCGGCCCCGGACGGCGGCGTCGAGGTCGACGCGCTCGACACCACCAGCGACACGGCGGTCCGCTTCCGGGCGCGCCACGTCGTTTACGCGCTGCCGCGTTTCACGGCCCGCCGCGTCATTGAGAACTACCCGCCCGCCGGTGCGCCGTCGGAAGAATTCACGTACTGCCCGTGGATGGTGGCCAACCTCACGGTCGACCGGCTGCCGGACGGCGCCGCCTGGGACAACGTGTTGTACGACAGTCCGTCGGTGGGCTACGTGGTCGCCACCCACCAGGACCTGCGGACGACCCCGGGCGCAAGCGTGCTGACCTACTACCTGCCGCTGACGCCGCCGAACCCGGAAGTGGCGCGCGCCTGGATGCTGGAACGGAGCTGGGACGACTGGGTGGCGCTAATATTCGCCGATCTCATTCAGGCGCACCCGGAGATCGAGTCGCTCGTGTCCAACGTCGACGTGATGCTGTGGGGCCACGCCATGATCCGGCCGGTGCCCGGGTTCCTGTGGGGCGCGGCGCGGCGCGCCGAAAGGCGGCACGGCGCCATCCGCTTCGCCCACTCCGACATGAGCGGGCTGTCGCTGTTCGAGGAGGCACAGTACCACGGCGTGCGGGCGGCCGAAGAATTGCTGCGCGCCCTGGGGCATCCCCACGCCAGCAGCCTGCCCCCCGCCGCGGATACTTGAGCGCGGCGTCGCGGCCGGACGTTACGCCGGCGGCGCGATTCCCATCTTCTTCTTCAGTGCGGCCAGTGAATCGGACTGGGCGCTCGCGGAAGGGTTGGCCAGGGCCTTGTCGATGTCGCCGTCGATGTCGCCCCCGACGTCCGCCAGCTCGTCGTACGCCTCGGCGAGCGACTCTTCCTCGCTCACCTTCTCCTTCATCTTCTCGAGCATCGCCACGGTGCCGGAGGCGTCGGCGCCCGCCAGTTGCTGGTTGATCTTGCGCATGGACGACGCGGTGCGCGCGCGGGCCTTGAGGGTGATCGCTTCGTTCTCGAACTTGGCGATCTGCCGCTTGAGCTCCTCCACCTTGCCCTGCAGCTGATCCGCCATCTGCTGCTGCGTCTGGTGGTCGGCAACGGTGCGCGCCGCCTGCTGCAGCGACTCGTCCTTCTTCTCGAGCGCCGCGGTGGCCAGGCGCTCCGCCTCGGCCGCGTCCATCTCCCCGGTCTCCATCCGGCGCAGCAGCATCATCGCCTTGCGCTCGTAGTCGGCCGCCCGTTTCTTGTGATCCTCGCCCTCCTTCTTCAGGCGTATCGCGAGCGACTTCACTTGGGCAAGGCTGACCATGGCGGCCTGCAGATTCTTCTTGAGGTCACGGATGCCCTGCTCGGTCATCTTGATGGGGTCTTCCAGGTTGTCGAGCGCGTTATGGGCGTTCGCCTCGGCGACCTTGAACATCCTGCGAAAAATGCTGGCCATGACTGCGTCTCCTTCGATCGTCCAGAGCTATTTCTTCAGATAGGTGAGCAATTCGGCGCCGTACTCCGCCAGCGCCAGGGACAGCGACCGGATCGAACCCTCGAGCTCGTTGACGTCGAGATGGCTGATCTGCAGCGTGTCGCGGAAAAAGATGCGGCCGCCCGTCTCGTCGAGCACGAACGCGCCGTGCACGAGCGTGTTGTTCATCTGCAGCAGCCGCACGAACAGGTCGCCCGGCTCCGCCGGCACCTCGGCAATCAGTTGCTCGAGCACCACGATGGGCGGCTCGCAGTCGATGACGAGCTGCTTTATGCCGTTATCCTCGTCGTCGACCACCACCAGCGTATCCGCCTCGTTCTCCGCGACAATTGTCAGATCGAGGTCGAGCAGATAGCCCTTCACCCGATCGAGATACTCAGACATTCCCCGACACCTCCTCCTATAACTTGGGGCTGCGCGGCTTCATCATCTTGGGGCTGCGCCCCAAACCCTCGCCGGCCACTCGTGCAATCATGATCCTACTGTTGTTTGTGATCCGTTGTTTACCGTTCGCCGCCGCGGCCGTTCGCCGCGACGACCACCAGCCGGTCGTCGGCCGCGACGACGGTTTCCGCATCGGGATTCGTGACCGCATTGCCGCCGCCGTGCGGCAGAATGGCCAGTGCGATCATGCCCTGCTCCCGCTTCAGCGCGGAGAACAGGTCGAAGAATGTCCGTCCCGCAAACGTCTCGGGCACCGGGACGGTGATCAGATCATGGCCGACCTGTGCGCTCAACAGCTCGCGCAGGACCGTCGAGATGCCGTGATCGAGCGCGGCGGTCGAGATCACGCGGCTGCTGAACTCGGCGCCCACGATGATCTCGTCGGCGCCGGCGCGCTCGCAGTGGGCGACGTTCTCCTCGCTTGCCAGCTCGACGATCGAGTGAACGGCCGGATTGAGACTCTCGACCGTCAGCACCGACAGCACCGCCTTGGCGTCCCGCGGGCCGTAGTCCAGCGAGCGGTCGCCGACCATGACCACGGTGGCGGCCTGCTCGACGCCGGCCCGCTTCAGGTTCTCCTCGTTCAGCTTGCCGCGCACGAAGAAGAGCTGCTCGTCGGCGACCGGATTCGTCTCGATGTCGGCAATCAGCACGATCGGGGCCTCGGCCGCGCGCGGGTCGGCGCGCAGATCCTTGAGGATCTCCCGTGTCCGATCGTTCCATTCGCACAGGATGATGTGCCCTGCCAGATCGTACGAGTCCATGCCCCGCTCCTTCCGCAGCCGCTTCTCGACAAATACGCCGGCAATGGTGGCCGTGAACATCCCCAGCATGCCGATGCCGAAGAACATGAGCACGACGCCGATCAGCCGGCCTCCGAGCGACGCGGGCGCGATATCGCCGAAGCCGACGGTGGTCACGGTGACGATGGCCCACCACAGCGCGTCGGGGAACGACCGGTTCGGCTCAAAGACGATAAGCCCGGCGGCCCCGAGCAGCACCAGGGCCGCTATGGCGGCCATCAGGCGCAGCAGGTTCTCGCGACGCAGGAACGCCAGCAGCGCCAGCAGCGGCCGGGCCGCGTTCTTCAACAGCGCGCGCATGGATTGCGTGGCGGTGAGCTGATGTGCGGCGGCGCTACAACGTCAGGCCGATCAGCATCGACGCAGCGACGTAGGTGACCGCCTCGATCACCCCGGCGGCCAGGTTCGGCCGCTCCTTGACCAGCTCGTCGCTCAGGTTGGCGCCCGGCAGAAGCAACCGGTCGGCCACCAGCCGGACGAGCGGCAACAGGATCAGCCCGGTCACGGTGTAGTACGCGAACCCGCTCAGGCTCTCTCCCCAGGAGACGAAGTCGCCTTCGCCGGCCAGCCGGATGATGTTGCCGAATCCGACCAGGACCCCGGCGAACGCCACCCCGACCGCCACGTTGTCCCGCTCGATCTGATCGTGGAGGTCGTACGACGTGATCCGGTCGTACAGCAGGCCGGCGATCACGAGCGCCGCAAGCCCCGCGACCCAGAACGCCAGTCCCGGCAACAGGCCGCCCTCGCCCGACATCGCTCCCGCAGTGATGAGCCCTACCGCGACGTAGTTGCCCCCTTCGACGGCGCCCAGGCCGGCGTTGCGGTCCTCGACGATCTCCCGCTCGTTGTCGAACTTCGAGAAGACGACCGTGTCGTTGATCCAGGCGGAGAGATTGAGCAGCGCAATCCCCAGCAGCCCGAAGATCACAAGGCCGATGATGTCGTCGAGCAGGCTGAAGGAAGCCGGTCCGTACGCCACGCCCCCGAGCACGATCGCCAGGCCGAGGTAGTAGCCCGCGACGGCCAGGGCCACCGCCAGGTTGCCGTTGTCGAGCAGCTCGACCCGCAGCACGAAGCGCCGGTGCAGCGCGTCGTAGACCCACTTGCCGATGACGAGCAGGACCAGCACCACCGCCAGATAGATGAAGCCCGTCACGATCTGGTCCACCGTCATGATTCGCCCTCCTCGGCCGCCCGCCGCGGGCTACTTGCCGCCGAAGCGGCCGCCGCCCAGCATCCGCCCGCGCACCCGATCGCCGAACGACCGCGACTGCGCCGCCTGGCGCGCTTGCTGCCGGCGGAAGAAATCGGGATTCGTCTGGCGCGTGACCGTCCCGCTCGTGCCGTACGCGCCGCCGGGTCCGTAATAGGTCTGTCCGCGGGAGCGGGAATTCCGGTAATTGTCCCAATCGCCGCGGTAGATCGGCCGGTTGAAGCCGCCGATCAGATGACTCAGCAGGGCGTACTGCCCGTAGAACTCCCAGAACGACCGCCCGCCGCCGTCGTCGCGCCAGCGGCCGTAGCGCTCGTCGCCCACCTGCTGGTAGCCGGGCGGGTGCTGCTGCTGGTCGACGACCCCGTCGGGGCCCTTCGAGAGGATCACCATGCCCAGGAAAGACTGGTACCGGTTGTACGCGCGGCGGCCCACCCGCTGCCATTCGAGCACGGTCTCGCGGTGGACCATCTCCCCGGACTCGCCGTCCGGCGCGCCGACGACGACCCGATACTGGTGGTAGAACCCGTCGGGCCGCATGTCCTGCAGGACGACCGAGTATTCGGGAAAGGGCTCGAGCTCGCGTTGCAGCCGCTCCAGCGGCGCCTCGCCGGCGCACGCCGCGGCAAGCATGGCGGCGGCCGCGACCGCCAGCGGCCTCCAGCCCGCGTATCGGCGGCGCGGGCGGCTCACTCGGCCGCTCCCGGCAGCAGGTGCGTGAATTCGTACTCCTCGACCACGAATCCGGCGGCCGCCGCGAACTCGGTCTCGCCGTGCTGCTCGATGCCGACGAAGTTCTTCTCGGCGGCGTCCAGGAACTCCCAGCGGATCATCTGCTCGCCGGCTCCCTTGCCGTCGGGGAACATGTGTCC
>JAGWAI010000032.1:0-583 GCA_021296485.1 Acidobacteriota bacterium | reverse complement strand
GAGAGCGACCAGCCGCCGTCGGCCAGCTCCAGGTAGCGCCGCTCGCCGCCCGCCGCGAGCTCCCACTCCTCGACGCTGCGGTCCATCCCGGAGAAGGTGTAGCGGCAATAGCCGGTGACCTGCCAGGTCTGCAGGTCATAGTCGACCAGATAGCCGACCTTCAGCTTCTCCAGCACCAGATCGGCCAGCGGATCCGGCGCCTGATCCGCAGGCTTCCGACCGAACATCCGATCCATCAGTCCCATATCGTTGGCTTCGTTGGCTTCGATATATTGGGGCTGCGCTGCTTCATCACCTCGGGGCGGCGCCCCAACCCCCCGCCGGCCCCGCGCGGGGACCCCATAGCCCCACTCCGTGGCCGGCGGGCCGCGCCGTGCGCGGCCCGGGGACGACTATTGGAATGCTAGTCGTCCCCTTCCTCATTTGTCACGCTGTTGCCTTGCCGATCGTGTCACGTTGTTACCTTTTCAGCCGGGGGTCTCCCAGTTCTCGCTGTGACGCGTGCTGTCAGCTCAAGCTCCTATCGTACAAGGCGCAACGCCAGCAGCATGCCGGCGGCGCCCAGCATCAGCCAGACCGCCGG
>JAGWAI010000031.1 GCA_021296485.1 Acidobacteriota bacterium | reverse complement strand
AGCACGTGCGCTATCTCGGTTGTGCGAGAGAGTAGCTGGTGCTGCGGCCCGCGCCGGGATTTCGCACCAGGACGCCGCGCTCGACGAGGGCGAGGAAATCGCCGCTAACGGCTCCCTGCCGCGGCCGCTTTCGCCTCGTCGGCGCGCGCGCCGGAGAGGATGCCCGCCATGCCGATGTTGCCCTCGTGGCAGGCGTACTCGAAGATTGCGTCCTCGGTGCGCTTCCACTCCAGCATGGCGGTCCAGGGCGCCTTCCAGACCTTGGGATCGTTGACGGTGAACTCGTAGCGCATGTCATCCGGACCGACCCGGGTGAACCGCTCGACGAGCTGCAGGCCGTCGCTCGACCCGCGGAAGTTGCTCTTGGGCGAGAAGTTCCTGGTTTCCACAACGAGCGTGTCGCCGTCCCAGCGGCCCACCGAGTCGCCGTGCCACTGGTCGATGTCGCCTTCGATGTGCGGGCGCCCGTCGAGCGGGATGATCCGCGTCGTGTGGATGAGCTCCTGCTCGATGACGACATGATCGGCCGTCTGCAGGATGTGGTAGTAGCTGTTGTAGCCGGCCAGCAGGTTCGGCAGTCCGAACGTGATGCACCGCTCGCTCAGGCCGCGATCGTCCGTCCAGGCCGCCGGCTGCCCGCGGCCCGCCCGCGCGGCTTCCGCCGCCTGCTCCGCCTCGGGCGTGAGCTCCGGCAAGCGGCCGTTGGGCGGATCGACGATCAGCGAAGTGCGGTTGTCGAAGTCGCGCTCGACCAGCCAGAACTGGTTGTAGTTGCCCGTGCCGCCGTCCGACGACGTGAACGTTTCCGGGGCGGTCAGCGCCGTGTTGAAGAACTGGTCGCCGAAGGCGGCGTCCCCGGCGTCCAGGGCGAACAGCTCCTCGGCCGTCGTCTGGACGCGCGACAGCTCTTCGTCGGTCAGCGTCGCGCGGTCGCCAAGCGATTCGGGCCGCTCGAGCGGGGTCACGGCGTTGTTGCCCCAGACCCCCTGCAGGTCCGGATGACCGTCAGCGGTGCGCGGGGCTGTCCAACCGGACGACTGGCCAAGCGCGGTCCCCGGCGACAGCGCCAACGCGAATACAGCTAGCAGCAGGATGACGGCGCGGGGGTGACCGGTATGCATTCGCATCCTCCTCGGGAGTCCTGGCACGAATTGAGCGGCCAGCATATCACGCGCGCCGCGGCTCCGGATCAGCCGCCGAATACGTGCCGTACGGTGAAGAGCAGGGACCAGTAGCGCGTGCCGGAAAACGTGTCGGTGTGGGTGAAGTCGGGGTCCCTCGCGTGCGCCGAGTGCAGGTCGTATCCGCCGGTTTACTCGGCGTCGGCCAGCATCGAATACGTCAGCTTCACGCCCACCGCGGTGCGGTCGTTCAGGCCGAAGTCGGTCCCGGCGTGCACGTGCCCGGCCAGCACGGTGTCGGAGAAGTCGGTGTCCAGGCGGGCGTTGTACGACGACAGCGGCGGGTCGTGGACGGCGCCGGCGGTGTCCAGGTATTCATCCGTGAACCGCACGCCGCGGATGTCGACGAAAGCCGGTCCCACCCCGGCCCCTACGTAGGGCGAAAACCCGGAGGCCGCATCCCGAAAGTCGTAGTACGCGTTGAAAGCAAGGGTGCGCACGGCCAGGTCGTCGATGGAACCCTCGGTGCGGGACGTGACCGTGGTGTTTTGCCGAGCCTCCATCGCAACGCCCTTGAGCGTGGTGACGCTCTGGAACATCTGGTCGAGGTCGTTGCGGCGCTGCGCGAACGACACCTCGAAGCGTGCGCGATTGAGGATGAAGCCGGTCGACAGCTCGAACATGGCGCCCGCGGCGGTGTCGAGGTCGTACACCCAGCGGTATCCGGAGACTTCGGGCCGCGGGACCTCGTCGAAACAGGCGTCCGTCGGATAGCAGAGCGGATCCCGGTTGGAGCCTGTCTGGTTGATGTTGGAAGCCCAGTTCGCGCCGACACCGCCGCCGACGTACCACCCGGACCGCCGCGAGCCGCCGCTCTGGGCGACCGCGTCCGCGGCGCCGCAGATCACGAGAATGAAGCTGAAAGCAACTGCACCGAACGACCCAATGCGCATGCAGGTCCTCCGCGGGGTCAACGGCACATTCCGAATGGACCCCTTGAAATCAGACTACAGGAATGGAGCGGCCGAGTACGCGGGTCCGCGATTCCCCGCTCCCACTTTGCACGGCTGGGAGAACGCGATAGATTAGCGGGGACGAGTCGGGAGCGGCGGAGGGACGGAAGCGTCGTGACATCCGAGGGGCAGCGTTCCGGCGGCGGGCGGTGGTTGCGGCTGCACTCGCCCAACGTGCGCGTCTGCCACTGGATCAACGTCATCGCCTGCGTCTACCTGTTCCTGAGCGGCGTCCATATCTTCCTGGACTTTCCCGAGTTGTATTGGGGCCATACCGGCTACCAGGGCCACCCCGCCATCTTCAAGCTCTCGGACTGGGGTCTCTCCTGGGACGAGGCGGGCGTGCTGGGCAACCGCATGTGGGGCCGCAACTACCATTTCACATTCGCCTGGGTGTTCCTGATCAACGGCCTGGTCTACGCCGGCTGGAACCTGGCCCGGGGGCATTTTCGGCGCAACATGCTGCCGCGGCGGACGGAGCTCACGCGCCGCCACCTGTGGGCCGAGCTGTGCGAGCACCTGCGCTGGCCGCGGCGGACGCACGAATCGACCCATCGATACGGCACGCTGCAGAAGCTGTCGTACATGCTTCTCATCTTCGTCTACGTTCCGCTCATGGTGCTTACCGGGATTGCGCAGTCGCCAGGCATCACCGCCGCCGTGCCGCAACTGCTGGACATGTTCGGCGGCCGGCAGACGGCGCGCTCGCTGCACACGTTCGGCACCGTCCTGCTCGTGCTGTTTGTCGTCGTGCACCTGCTCGAGGTGGCGGCCGCGGGCGTCGTCAACCGCGTGCGTTCGATGTTCACTGGGAACCTGCGGGTTCCAGAGGGGGAATCATGAGCCAGCGCATCTCACGCCGCGTCTTGTTGGGGGGCATCCCGGGGCTCGGCGGCCTGCTGCTGACGGGCTGCTCCCGCGACATGTTCGTCCCGCCGCAGGTCAGAGGGGGCCTCGTCGGCGCCGCCGACATGCTGACCATGGGCACGAACCGCTTCCTCCAGCGCGATCAACCGCTGGCGCGCGAGTACCAACGGAGCGATATCTCGCACCCCTTCCCGACCTGGGCCCAGACGAACCCGCCCGACGAGGAGTATCAGCGCCTGCGGCGGGGCGGTTTCACGGAGTGGCGCCTGCCCGTCTCCGGCCTGGTCGAGCGGCCTGTGACGCTGTCGCTGGACGATATCAAGCGCCTGCCGGCGCGCACCCAGATCACGGCGCACGTCTGCGAGCAGGGCTGGTCGGCGATAGGCGAGTGGACCGGACCCCAGCTGCAGCGCGTCCTGGAGGAAGCCGGGGGCGCCGGGCCGAGCGCGCGCTACGTGGTGTTCCACACGTACGACGGGTGGTACGAGAGCATCGACATGTTCGAGGTCGCGCACCCGCAGACGATTCTGGCCTACCGCCTGAACGGGGAGGAGCTGCCGATGGGCAACGGCGCGCCCCTGCGCCTGCGCGTCGAGCGCCAGTGCGGCTACAAGAACGTCAAGTTCCTGAAGTCGATCGAGGTGGTCGACTCGGTCGCCGGCTACGGCAAGGGCGCCGGCGGCATCAGCGCCGACTACGGGTTCCACTGGTTCGCCGGCGTCTAGGCGCCGGGCGGGTTACGGAGCGCCCGTCCCGGCGGCCTCCATCGCGGCCTCGGCCTCGCGCTGGCCGGTGAGGATGTTGTAGATCCCGTAGTTCCCTTCGTGGCACGCGTACTCGTACAGTGGCTGGTCGTTGCGGTTCATGAGGAGCTCGAACGTCCACGGGGTCGTCCAGACGGTCGGGTCATCCACCGTCGCCTGGTACAGCAGCGTCTCCGGTGCTATGCGCGTGAAGCGTTCCTCCAGGCGGAAGTGCCTGCCCGTCTGTCCGCCCTGAAAGCCGGTTCCGCGCAGGAAGTTCGTCGTCTCGACCACCAGGGAGTCGCCGTCCCAGCGCCCGCGGGAGTCGCCCATCTGCTGCCGGATGTCGGCATCGAGGTGCGGCTGGCCGTCGAGCGGGATGACGCGGACGCTGTGCACCATCTCGTTGAGCACAACGACGTGGTCCTCGGTCTGGAACAACTGCATGTTGTTGTTGTAGGCGCTGGGGGTCATCGGCGGTCCGGAATTGAAACCGACGAGGCAGCGCACCGCGAGGTGTCCCGGCCCCATGTCCGCAACCCAGCCGCCGTAGGTCAGCTCGTGCAGCCCGAGTCCGTGCCGGACGCGCGCCTGTTCCGCCATCCGCCGCTGCTCGCCGGCCGTGAACCGCGGCATGCGCCCGTTCCGTGGATCCACGATCAGGGAGGTGCGCCGGTCTTCGCCTACGCCTTCAACGTCGTACCAGGCCTCGTTGTACGAGCCGGTCGGCATCTCGGGATTGCCGTCCTGGATGCCGCGCCAGGTTTCTTCGGCATCCTCGAGCACGAGGGCCTGGTCCTCGTCGGTCAGGAGCGCCTTTTCGGCCAGCTCGGCAGGCCGCTCGAACGGAGTAAGCGAGCGGAAATCCCAGACGCCCGCCAGGTCCGGCGCGCCCCACGGGGTGCGCGGTGCGGCCGCCGAATCCGCGGTTTGGGCCATCCCTGTCCCGGTGGCCAGCAAGATCGCGATTACGCTCGCCGACGCCAGGTGCAGCCACCCGCTGCGCCCGGCCGCCGGGACGCTCAGTCTGCTCCGCATCATCCACCCCCTCCGCGGCCGTGCCGACAGGCCGCAATCGTGGCTCCGATCATGCCAGACGCGCGCCGCGAGCGCTACACCCATCCGTCCATTGCGCGGCAGCCGGTTTCTGATCCATCATGGGCCGTCCGGGTCCCCGCGAGTGGCCGGCGGGGGTTTGGGGCGCAGCCCCAAGGAGGGAAAGATGAGTCAGCGATGCCTCGCGGCGGTGTTGGCGGTAGTGGCGCTCGCGATACTTGTTCCGCTAGCGGCGGTGGCGCAGCCGGCACAGGCAGAGGTGCCCCGGACTGCCTGGGGAGCAGCGGACCTGGGCGGAGTCTGGGACTTCCGGTCGATCACGCCGATGGAGCGGCCGGACGATCTGGGCGACAAGGCGTTCCTGACGGAGGAAGAGGCAGCGCGGCTCGAGCAGGAAACGGTCGAGCGCAACGCCGAGCTGCTGAGCCGGTCCCGGCGGGAAACGACCGCCGGCGGAAGCGTCGACCGCGGCGAGGACGGCGCGCCGGGCTTCTACAACAACTTCTGGCTGGATCGCGGCACCGCGCCCGTCGGCACCCGCCGCACGTCGCTGATAGCGGATCCGCCGAACGGGAAGATGCCGGCGATGACCACTGCCGCGGCGGCGAATGTTGCGGCCTTGCGGGCGGAGCGGAAGGACGTCCTGACGCACGCGCCCACGCCCGGCGGCTGGGTCCACGACCTTGGCTCCAACGGCCTGCAGCTGCGCTGCATCACGGGCTTCAATTCCGGTCCGCCGATGACGCCCGGCGGGTACAACAACAACGTCCAGATCTTCCAGACCGAGCACTCCGTGGCGCTGCTCAACGAGATGAACCACAACGTGCGCGTCGTGCCGCTGGACGGACGGGATCGCCCCGGCATCCGGCAGTGGGCGGGCGAGTCGCGCGGCCACTGGGACGGTGACACGCTGGTGGTCGAGACGGTCGATTTCCACCGCGAGACGAGCTTCGCGCAGGGCCGCACCGACCAGCACCTGCGGCTGACCGAGCGCTTCACGCGCGTCTCGGCGGACACGCTGATGTACGAAGCGACCATCGACGATCCGACGGTCTGGACGACCGCGTGGACGTACGAGATCCCGATGCAGCGCAACGACCAGCCGCTCTACGAGTACGCCTGCCACGAAGGCAACTACGGGCTCTACAACATCCTCGCCGGCGCGCGCGCCGAGGAAGCGGCGGCGGAACAGGCGTCGAAGTAGGCGCGCTGCAGCGCCTGATGAGCAGCTTCGTCGCCATTGACTTCGAGACGGCGAACGAAGACAGCGACAGCGCGTGCGCCGTCGCTGTCACGGCCGGCCGCGACGGCCGCCTGGTCGGGTCCTGGTCGTCGCGCATCCGGCCGCCGACGGCGCAATTCACCTTCACATACGTCCACAAGCTGACCTGGGAGGATGTCCGGGCGGCGCCCGCCTTCGACGAGATCTGGCCGACGCTCCGCCGCTGGCTGAACGAAGCCGACTTCGTCGCGGCCCACCATGCGCCGTTCGACAGCCG
The DNA here is from genome assembly GCA_021296485.1 of Acidobacteriota bacterium. Taxonomy (GTDB): domain Bacteria; phylum Acidobacteriota; class Vicinamibacteria; order Vicinamibacterales; family UBA8438; genus JAAXGX01. Next base: position 9,858 of record JAGWAI010000031.1, on the reverse strand, counting down.
CGTGCTCGCCGCCTGTTGCCGGCGGTACGGGCTGCCGCCGCCGCGCGTTCCGTTTCAGTGCACGGTGCAGCTCGCCCGTGCGCAGTGGAACATCTACCCGACGAAGCTGCCGGACGTCTGCCGCCGCCTCGGCATCCCGCTGCGCCACCACGTTGTCGAATCCGATGCGGAAGCGTGCGCGCGGATCGTCCTGGCCGCCGAAGCCGCGGGGTGGCGCTGGTCAGAATCCGACCACGGTCTGCAGGTAGAAGAAATCGGCTGAGCGGAGCTTGAAGTCGGCGTCGCGCAGGTAGGCGCCGCCGATGAAGCGGCCGTATCCCATCTCCAGGCTGATCTGCCGCAGCGGCACACGCAGCGTGATGTCGATCTCGCTGCCGACGGCGGACGAGACGTCCGGGCCGGCGGCGCGGTGAACGATGCCGGCGGCGGCGTTGTACCAGGCGTCGGCGCCGGGCGCGGCCAGCGTGAAGTCCTGCCACGCTACGCGCAGGCTGGACCTCGCGGGCAGCGCGGTCTCGACGCTGAATTCGACGTTCCGCAAATTCTGGAGAGCGAACAGGTCCATGTAGCCGTAGTAGACGTGGTTCAGCGGATACAGGTTGTCGAACGTGCCATGGACGCCGTCGCCGGGGTCGTCGTCCCCGCTCCCGGCATTGAACGCCGCGCCGATCCGCGGCCTGCCCGGCAGAGCGGTCGTGAACGAACCGCCGACGTGTACCATCAACGCCCGGTGCGGGCTGCCGCCGTAGCGGCCGGTCTGCCGCGCCGCTTCGCCATCGATGCGCCACGGCCCGAAGACCGCGTCCACGCGCGCTCCCGCGGTATGCACGGCGTCGCCCATCCGCGCCTCACGCCGCAGCAGCCAGTAGGCCTCCATGGCGGCGCCGGGCACCAACCCGTCGTCTGCCGCGTAGATGCCGTGCAACTGGCTGTTGAACATCCGGTTCGGCGTGGGACGGTGATCGTTGATTCCGGCGGGGGTCACCGGAACGAGCCGGCTGGCGAACGCGCTTACCGTGCGTCCGCCCTCGCCGAGCGTGAGCTCCACGCCGTCGAACACGCGCGCCGTATTGACCCACTCCAGCGGAGAGATCAGGCGCTGCGCGCCGTAGGAGAGCTTGATGCGTCCGGCGCGGACGGCGAGCGGCACCGGCGCCGCGTCCGGCGCGCGAACGTCGAGGTACGCCTGGTGGAAGTCGAGCTGGTCGGCGAAGATGTTCGGCGCGCGCGTCTCGCTGATCGCGGTCTCGCCGAAGATCCGCGCATCCTGCAGCTCGACGACGCCGGTGACGGTGTCGTTCGGCTCCCAGGTCAGACCCAGCCGGAACCGGGAGAGGAGGAAACCTTCATCGTTGCCGGATTGGGTGTCATCGAACCTGAAGTTGCGCCGGCGTTCGGTCCGCAGGCGCAACTGGGCGCCGAGCGTGACGCCCGGGAGCACCTGGCGCCAGTCGCGGCCCTCGTCCGCACCGGACGCCGACGCCGCGCCGCCTGCCGAGGTTGGGGAGGAGGCAACCTCGACACCGGCGGCGGGCGCCTGCGCCTGGAGCACGGAACCGCCGTCGAACGGCAACCCCATCAGGATCAGCCATCCGGCGACCACCACCGGAAGGAGAACTGACGGCCGCCGCATGTGCCAGGTTGACCTTCAAAGAGCGTGCCAGGTTCTCGGCGGATATTTCCTTGCCGCCGCCCTGCACGCGCCCGCAAGGCGCATGATCGACCACCGTGGGAAGGCTCCACATACCGCTTTTGTCGACTCGATATTCCAAATCCACGTTTTTGTAACGGCAAGAGTGTCACTTGCCCCCAAATACGCCTTTTTTCGTCATCCTGTTCAGTGGATCGCGACAAGAAAGTCAGTTGTTCGCTCCACTCCGCAGGTCATGTCGTAGCTGGACCGTATTCCGGCAGCCCTTTAAGAGCTCGAATTTCAGGAAAAAGGACGAAAATCCGGGGGTCCTGTCGCATTTCTTGCCATCGGGCGTGTTCTTGGTCCAACTCTTGCAGTCTTGGATGGTCGGTCGACGGGCGCCGCTACCAACGGCGCCCTGACGACGACCGCCGAGGGCCCGCGCATCTCCTCCCAGGTTGTTCGGCTCGCCTCTCGTTCAGGTCGATCGCCACATCTCGGCGCGTGGAATCGTCGGCTCGCGCGCCTGCGCGGAGGCTCCCGGATATGGAATTGGTCGGCAAGGCAGCACGGATTCGGCTCTTCAACTTCTCCACCCCGCAGATGCGCGCGTTCCACATGAGTTGGTTGGCCTTCTTCCTCTGCTTCTTCGCCTGGTTCGGCATCGCACCGCTGATGAAGGTGGTGCGCGAGGAAATGGCGCTCACGCAGTCGCAGATCGGCTGGCTTGTCATCGGGTCGGTGGCCATCACGGTGATCGCCAGACTGCTGATCGGCTGGTTGTGCGATCGGATAGGTCCCAGGCTCGCGTACACCTGGCTGCTGCTGCTCGGGTCGCTGCCGGTGATGGGCATCGGTCTGGCGCACGACTTCCAGACATTCCTGATCTTCCGCCTGCTCATCGGCATCGTCGGCGCAGCGTTCGTCATCACGCAGTACCACACGTCGGTCATGTTCGCGCCGAACGTCGTCGGCACGGCGAACGCCACCACCGCCGGGTGGGGCAACCTGGGCGGCGGCGTCACGCAACTCGTGATGCCGATCGTCCTCGGCATCCTGACCGTTGGCGCGTACGTGCCGTTCACGGACATCCGCTTCCTGCCCGGCCTCGGCCTGAGCGACGCGGCGGGCTGGCGGGTGGCGATGGTGATTGCCGGCGCCATGTGCGCCCTGGTCGGGATTGCCTACTACTACCTCACACAGGACGCGCCGGAGGGGAATTACCGCGAACTGCGGGCCGCCGGCCGGCTGGCGCCGAAGCAGAGCGTCAAGGGATCGTTTCGCGCCGCCGCGCGCGACCGTCGCGTGTGGGCACTGTTTGTCGTCTACGGCGCCTGCTTCGGCATCGAGCTGACCGTCAATAACGTGCTGGCGCTCTACTTCATCGATTACTTCGCGTTCTTCGATTCGATGAGCGCCGTCCAGGCGGTGCAGTGGGCCGGCGCGGCGGCGATGTTGTTCGGCTTGATGAACGTCTTCGCGCGCACGCTGGGCGGCGCGTGCGGCGATCTGTTCGGCCGGCGCTGGGGCTTGTCCGGGCGGGTGCGCTGGCTGTTCATCGCACTGTTCGCCGAGGGCCTGGCGCTGATGTTCTTCTCGCAGATGTCAGTGCTCGCCGCCGCCATTCCGGCGCTCATCGTGTTCAGCCTGTTCGTCCAGATGTCCGAGGGCGCCACCTATTCGGTGGTGCCGTTCGTCAACAAGAAGGCGCTCGGCTCGGTCGCCGGCATCGTCGGCGCCGGCGGCAACGCGGGCGCTGTGGCGGCCGGGTTCCTGTTCCGCGGCTCCATCCCGTGGCCGACGGCGTTTCTGGTGCTCGGCGCGCTGGTGACCGCGTCCGCGTTCCTCGCCTTTGCGGTCCGCTTCAACGAGGCCACGGAAATCGAGGAGCGTGCGGCGCTCGAAGCCGCCCGCGCCGGCCGGCAAGCCGGACTCGGGGATGTCCGGCCGGCGGCGGCGGCCGGTTAGGACACGCGGCAAGGAAGGGGCGGCGCAATGGCAAACCCCGCGGAGGTCTGGAAGGCGCAGAAGCACGGGTTCGACGTGTGGCCCGACGTGCTCCGGCACGCCGCCGCGGGGACGCCGATGAAGGAGATCGCCACCCCGGACCTGGAGCGGATGAAGTGGTACGGCTTCTTCTACCGCAAGCGGGACGATCCCGGCCGCTACATGAACCGGATCCGGATCACGGCCGGCGAGCTGACTGCCGCGCAGGCGCGGGAGGTGTCGGCCATCGCCTACGAATACGGCCACGGTATCGTCGACGTGACGACGCGCGCCAATCTCCAGGTGCAGGGGATCGGGATCCGGCACGTGCCGGCGGTGGCCGACCGGCTGGCCGCCGTCGGACTGACCTCGAAGCAGACCGGTCACGACAATATCCGCAACGTGTTCGGACACCCGTTCAGCGGTGTGCTGGCCGACGAGCTGATCGATACCCGCGGCTTGTGCCGCGCCATTACGGCGCTGTTCATCGACAACCGCGACTACGCCGATCTGCCGCGGAAGTTCAACATCTGCCTGAACGGCGCGCGCGACCACTCGCTGCATTTCTGGACGCAGGACATCAGCTTTCTCGGCTGCCGCTCCGGACGCGACGTCTTCTTTCAGGTGCTCGTCGGCGGCACGCAGGGACCGAATCCGCACCTGGCGTGGCGCCTGCCGGTGCTGGTCGGTCCGGAGCAGGTGGTGGATGTCACGCGCGCGCTGCTCGACCTGTTTCGCAGCGAGGGCTCGCGCGAGAAACGGCACCAGGCGCGCATGCGGTACCTGATCGAGCGGATCGGCATCGACGGGGTGCTGGAGGCGCTGGCCGAGCGCGTGCCGATTCAGATCTGGCCGGACCTGGACGGCCCCGCGCCGACGAGCCGCCACGACGACCTGGTGGGCTGGTTCCGCCAGCGCGACCCGGGGCTCTGGACGATGGGGTTGTGCGTGCCGCTCGGCCGCCTGTCGTGGCGGCAGCTCGAGGCGCTGGCGGTGCTTGCCAAGCGCTGGGCCGGCGGCCGCCTGCGCACCACCCATGAGCAGGGACTCGCCGTCATCGACATTCCGTCCGGATTCCGCGACGCGGCGGCGACGGACGCGGCGGCGGCCGGCCTGAGCATGCAGGCCGACACGCTGGACCGGAACACGATGGCGTGCACCGGCGCGCAGTTCTGCAACATCGCCGTGACCGAGACCAAGGGGACGATGTTCCAGCTCATGGAGACGCTACGGCAGCGGAAGATCGCACTGCACGGCATCCGCATCCACATGAGCGGCTGCCCGTCGAGCTGCGCGCAGCACTTCACGGCGGACATCGGACTGAAGGGGGTCCGCGTCCGGCGGCTCATCGGGACGCGCGAAGGGTTCGACGTCTATCTGGGGGGCGGCATTGCAGGCGATGTCCATCTCGGCCTCCGCTACCGGCTCGGCGTCGATGTCGATCAGCTCCCGCTGGTGATCGAGGAGGTCGTGGGCGAGTACTACCTGAAGCACCGGTCGGGACAGACCTTCAGCGCCTACTGGCGCGCGCGCCTCCGCGAGGCGGAGGCCTCGAAAGTGACCGAGGACGACTACAGGCCGGCCACGTGGGTCTGCGAGCGCTGCGACTACCGGCACCTGGGCGAGGATCCGCCCGTGTTCTGTCCTGGCTGCGCGGGCGTCCGCCGGCTGTTCGCCCGCATCGACACCGGCATGCCCGAGGAGGAGACCGCCGGCGCCCCGCCGACCCGCGCGGACGGATTCGTGCCGGCCGCCGCCGCCGCGGATCTCGGTAGCGGGAATTCGGGCCTGGAGGTCCAGGTCGCCGGCCGGACGTACGCGCTGTTCCGCGAACCGCGCAGCGGCGCCGTCCACGCCGTCGACGGCACCTGCCCGCACGCCGGCGGCTCGCTGGCCGACGGGGCGGTCAGCGGCAACGTCGTCACCTGCCCGCTGCACGGCTGGCGGTTCGACACCTGCAGCGGAACCAGTCTGGACCAGCCGGGCAACGACATCGATCACCACGAGACGCTCGTCGAGCAGGGCACGGTCTACATCCGGCCGAACAAGGCGCAGACGGCGCCCGCGAGGAAGACCGCATGACGGCAACGCCGCCCGCCGCGCCCGCCACCCTGGTCGACCGTTACCTGCGCGAACAGCAGGCGACGGCGGTGGACCGCTTAGCGCGCGAGCACGAAGCGGCGCAGGCCGACGGCGCCGCGCCGACCGGCCGCTACTCGGCGCTGATGCCGGCCACCGCGCCCGCCGCCGGCCAGCAATATGCCTTCGAGGTCGACCTCGACGCCTGCTCCGGCTGCAAGTCGTGCGTGGCCGCATGCCATGCGCTCAACGGCCTCGAGGAGACCGAGTCGTGGCGCGACGTCGGTCTGCTGCACGGCGGGAGCCGCCAGCTGCCGGTCGTGCAGCACGTTACGACCGCCTGCCACCACTGCCTCGATCCGGCTTGCATGCACGCCTGTCCGGTCGACGCCTACGAAAAAGACCCGGTCACCGGGATCGTGCAGCACCTCGATGACCAGTGTTTCGGCTGCCAGTACTGCACGTTGGCCTGCCCTTACGAGGCACCGAAGTACAGCCGCTCCAAGGGCATCGTCCGCAAGTGCGACATGTGCAGCGAGCGGCTTGCGGACGGCGAGGCGCCGGCCTGCGTGCAGTCGTGTCCGAACGGCGCGATCGCGATTCGGGTGGTCGACGTGGAGCAGGTTGTCGAGGCGTCGGAAACCAACCTGTTCGTGCCCGGCGCGCCGGAGCCGGGGCTGACGCTGCCGACCACCACCTACCGCACGGCGCGGGTCCTGCCGCGCAACATGATCCCGGCCGACTACTACACCGTCCGGCCGGAGCACGCGCACTGGTCGTTGATTCTGATGCTGGTGCTGACGCAGTTGTCGGTTGGCGCCTTCCTGGTCGAGCGCATGCTGGAGATGTTCCTCCCGGGCGCGCTGAGCGCGGGCATCCGGCCGGTGCACAGCGCCAGCGCGCTGGCGTTCGGATTGCTGGCGCTGGGCGTGAGCGTGCTGCACCTCGGCCGCCCGCAGCACGCGTACCGGGCGGTAATCGGACTGCGGCATTCGTGGCTGAGCCGGGAAATTGTGGCTTTCGGCCTGTTTGCGGCGCTGGCGGCGGCGTACGCGGCCTGGCTGGGTCTGGAGCACGCGGGCTGGATCGGGCAGCAGGGTGACGCGCGGCCCGCGGTGTGGCTCGGCTGGAGCGTGGCGCTCTCGGGTACGGCCGGCGTGATCTGCTCGGTGATGGTGTACCAGTACACGAAGCGCGATTTCTGGAACGGACCGGCCACCGCCTGCCGGTTTCTGCTGACTACCGCCGTGCTCGGGCTGGCGGCCGCCTGGATCCCGCTGATGATCGCCACCGCGGCCGGCGCGGCGGCGGCCGGCGCGGCCATCGACGCCTACGGCGCCATGCTGTGCCGCGGCCTGATGGCCGCGACAGCCGCGAAGCTGCTGTTCGAGGCCGCGCTGTTCCGCCACCTGGCGTCGCGGCAGACCACGTCGCTGAAGCGCACGGCGCAGCTCATGAGCGGCGCCCTGCTCAACGTCACCATCATGCGCTTCGCCGCCGGCCTGCTGGGCGGCATCGCGATGCCGGCCCTGCTGCTGCTGAGCCGCGTGCCGAGCATTCCGGCGCACGGCCAGGATCTCGTTTTCGGGGTTCTGGTCGCAATGCTCGTCGCCGCCTGCCTGGCGGGCGAACTGCTGGAGCGATATCTCTTTTTCGCCGCGGTCGCCTCGCCGAAGATGCCGGGGAAGCTGTGACCGCCCTGCTGCGCCAGCGGGATGGACATCTCACGCGCGATCTGCTCCGTGCGCCGGGCGGCTTCGGCCTGGGGCAGGTTCCGGCACGGCTGAAGCCGGACGCCACCGCCGACCTCGTCTGCGGTTACTGCTCGACCGGCTGCAGCCTGACCGTCCACCTGAAGGACGGCAAGCCGGTCAGCCTGACGCCGGCCCACGACTATCCCGTCAACCGCGGTGTAGCGTGTCCCAAGGGATGGGAAGCGCTGGCCGTGCTGGAGGCGCCGGACCGCGCGAAGACGCCGCTGCGGCGCGACGCGTCGGGAGTTCGGCGCCCGGTGAGCTGGGACGCGGCGCTACGGACGATGGTCGAACGCTTCAAGGCGATCCAGACGCAGCACGGGCCGGAGGCGGTTGCGTTTCTGAGCACCGGACAGATGCCGACCGAGGAAATGGCGCTGCTCGGTGCGCTGGCGAAGTTCGGGATGGGCATGGTGCACGGCGATGGCAACACGCGCCAGTGCATGGCCACGTCGGTCGTCGCGTACAAGCAGGCGTTCGGCTTCGATGCGCCGCCGTACACCTATCGGGACTTCGAGCAGTCGGATGTCATCGTGCTGGTTGGCGCGAATCTTTGCCTCGCCCATCCGATCATGTGGGAGCGGGTGCTCCGCAATCCGCACCGCCCGGACATCGTGGTCATCGATCCGCGGGTGACGGAGACGGCGATGCAGGCGACGCAGCACCTGCCGCTGCGTCCAAAGTCGGACCAGGCGCTGTTCTACGGCCTGGCCCGTCTGTTTGTCGAGCGGGGCTGGATCGACCGCGGCTACGTCGAGGCGCATACGCGCGGCTTCGAGGAGCTCGCTGCCGCGGTCGCGCCGTTCACGATCCATCGCACCTCCGCCGAGACCGGCCTGCCGCCCGCGGACATCGAGCGGCTGGCGGCGACGATCCATGCGGGGCGGCGGGTCTCGTTCTGGTGGACGATGGGCGTGAACCAGAGCTACCAGGGCGTGCGCACGGCGCAGAGCATCATCAACCTGGCGCTGATGACCGGCAACATCGGCCGGCCGGGCACGGGCGCCAACTCCATCACCGGCCAGTGCAACGCGATGGGATCGCGCCTCTTCAGCAACACCACCAACCTGCTGGGCGGCCGCGACTTCGAGAATGCCGACCACCGCGCAACGGTGGCGCGGACGCTGGGTCTCGACCCGGACCTGATTCCGCGCCGCAACAGCTGGGCGTACAACCGGATCATCGAGGGGATTCTGCGCGAGCAGATCAAGGGGCTCTGGGTAGTCGCCACGAACACGGCGCACTCGTGGATCAACCAGGGTCAGGCGCGCGACATCCTCGGCCGCCTGGACTGCCTCGTCGTCCAGGACATGTATGCGTCGACCGAAACGGCGCAGATGGCCGACCTGGTGCTCCCGGCCGCCGCCTGGGGCGAGAAGGACGGCACGTTCATCAACTCGGAACGGCGCATCGGCACGATCCGGAAGGTGGCCCGTCCGCCCGGGCAGGCGCTGCCCGACTTCGCCATCTTCAAGCTGGTGGCCGAGTACTGGGGATGCGGCTCGATGTTCCGCGCGTGGGAGTCGCCCGCGGCCGCCTTTCAGATCCTGAAGCGCCTCTCGGCGGGTCAGCCGTGCGACATCACCGGCATCGCCGGCTACGACATGCTGGAGGAGCACGGCGGCATTCAGTGGCCCTGCGCGGACGGCGACGCGCCCCCGGCGGCGCACTCCGAGCGGCGGCTGTTCGAGGACGGCCGCTACTGGCATGCGGATGGCCGGGCGAGGCTGCTCTTCGAGACGCCGCGCCCGCTCCCGGAACCGCCCACCGACCGCTTCCCGCTGATCCTGCTGACCGGACGCGGCAGCGCGGCGCAGTGGCATACGCAGACGCGCACCTCGAAGTCGGCGGTGCTGCGCAAGCTCTATCCCGCACGCATCTACGTCGAGGTCAATCCGGCCGATGCGAGGGAGCGCGGCATCGGCACCAACGATTCCGTCCACGTCGAGTCGCGCCGGGGACGCATAGCGGTGACCGCGTTCGTAACGCGTTCCGTCCAGCCGGGCCATCTGTTCATCCCGATGCACTACGCAGACACCAACCGGCTCACCGACGCGGTCTTCGACCCCTACTCGAAGCAACCGTCGTACAAGGCTTGCGCCGTTCAGCTGCACCCGGCGATATAACCATTTGCGCGTGCGGCGACATTACCTTGCGTATGTAAGACATAAAGATAATTATTAATTGTCACATCTGCTATTGACTTATACTTTCCGCCGGTGCTGTTCAAGACGCCCAAACTACGCGGAGACGAGCTCGAGGCGGTCGAGCGCATCCGCGAGCTGTGGATGGAGCTCGCCTGGCAGCTCAGGAGCATTCCCTCGGCGCAGACGGATCTCCTGCGGCGCTTCACCGTTGCGCGGGCCATCCGCGGGTCCACGAGCATCGAGGGCGTGAGCGTCAGCG
>JAGWAI010000030.1 GCA_021296485.1 Acidobacteriota bacterium | reverse complement strand
CCTCGCGATTTCCTCCGGCGTGAGCGAACAGTAGGGCTTGGCTTCCGGGGGAACGCGCAGGCCTGCGTGGGGGACCGAGATGAGCAACGGCAGAGTCATGGGCTTCGTTCCTAGCTATCGAGGTCCGCGGCCAGGTACTCCGCCAGAAGCAGCGTGCGCTGCACAAGGCTGATGCGCTGTACGGCCTCTTGCGGGGTGCCCCGATCCTGGGTCTCCGGACCGATGCCGCACAGGCACGGCGTGTCCGCCGGGACCAGGCCCGCCACGGACGGCCAGCGGGAGAACTCGGGCTTGAGCGGAACGTCCCACCGATTCGCGATGTCCGCCAGCTTCTCCAGCAAGGACGCGTTGACCGACCGTTCCCGCATCGGCGGCCGGTCCGAGACTTGGACCAGCTCCCACTTGGGACCGCCTGTTCCGAGGATCGTGCGCATCTTGCGGAGAGCATCATCCGCGCGCTTCGTGTCGCGGTAGGTCATCAGGATGGTCGCCGTGACGCGGTGGGGCAGGGCCATCGTGTGCCGTTCCGTTTTCAGCTCGCTGATCGATACGGACAACTGGTCCTTCTGTGACGTGAGTCTGCTCAGCTCTTCGACCTTCGCGCACATCCAGCGAACCGCTTGCGTCTTCGGTTCGCTCCTGCCCGGGCGGACGGCTGGGCCTACCGCCTGGAGGCGGTACATGCGATGTCCCCGCCGTCGGTTGATGATCCCTCCTCCAGGTGTGCCCGGCCGGAGAACGAGGACATGCCGGGCCTTGCCGGCGGCCTCGCGAATGATCTGGGCACTGTCTCTCGCGTCCCGGCCTTCATCGGAATAGAGCAGGACGCCGACGCGCAAGCGGTTGAGTCGCCGGATGCTGCGGAGCGCCCGCAGGGCATACTGCATCATGATCAAGGGCGCCCGCGACGTGCCTACGCCGTCACCATAGAGATACTCCGGGTCCCGTCGAAACGACTGGTGCGGCGCCCCGGCCTCCATCGGGACGTCGAGGTGCGCGACCAGCAAGGTGCCGCCGGCGAACCCTTTGGACGTTTCCCAGCACCAGGTATCGGATCCGAAGGTGAAATCCGCCGCCGGTCGCATCCCCAATTCCCCGAACCACTCCGTGACTCTCTGAACGGTCTGCTGAATGCCGATGGGATCGTCCGTGCGGCTGGACACGTCGGTCAACTCCCGGAGCTCCCGTTCCATCTGGTCGCGGCGCTGGGTGACATAGCTGGCCACGTGCGAGCGTGTGTCGATGGATCCAGCATCGACACTTGGCGGCTCGGGCGTCCCGAAATAGCGCGCGCTGGCAATCTCGACGAGGCGGTTGATGAACGCGGCGTAGTCCATTCCCACCTGACTGGCGGCGGTGGCGTACGATCCGCGCTCGCTGAGACCGGGGAGGCTGTTGACCTCGAGGATGTACAGCTTGCCCGCCTCGTCGAGGCGCATGTCGATCCGCGCACAGTCGTAGCAGCCGAGCACCGAGAACGCCTTCTTGGCGATTTCCTGGGCCTCGGTCTTCAGCTCGTCGGAGATCGGGGCCGGACACACGAGCGTCACCTCGCGTCCGCTCTTGTGGGTCTTGTCTTCGTAGGTGTAGATGTTGGGTCCGCCGATTCCGAACTGCAGCTCGACGGGAGGCAGCGCATCGGGCGGGTTGTTTCCCAGCAGCGCAACGTTGATCTCGCGGCCGTCGATGAACTGCTCGGCCAGCACGGGCTGCCTGAATTCGTTGTAGATGGCCCCGGCCGCCTCCCGCAGCTCGTCGTCGTTGTTCACGACCTTCAGGCCGAACGACACCGCCTCGTTCTTCGGCTTGACGATCATGGGATATCTGATCTCCGGAAGCTCCATGTCCGGCGTCGTCAGCACCACGAAGTCGGGTGTCGGAATGCCGTGCTGGCGAAGAATCATCTTCGTGACGACCTTGTCGAGGCATAGCGAGTGTGCCAGCGGTCCGGACGCGACGTACGGTACGCCGACCATCTCGAGGATTCCCGGTACATGGGCATAGCGGGCATGACCCTGGATGCCGTACGACACGTTGAACACCATGCCTGGCCGCTCGCCCTTCACCACCCGCGGCATGAAGTCCTCGAGCTTGGGAATGAGCTCCTTGTCTCCCTCGATCAGTGCGACTTGATGTCCGCCCCGCCTGAGTGCCTGCGTGACGCTCCGGAGACTCTTGAGCACGAGCTTCTCGCGGTTCGGCGTGCCGAACAGATTGATGACGTTTTGACTCTCCCGGTTGTAGACAACCGCGACTTTCATCGATCACTCCTCCTGCCCCACTAGACGGTTCCATGCGCCGCAATGTCACATCCCATGCTCGCAAGATGGGGTTGGGGTGACTTGACGCCGCGGCGGTCGTCTAGACTCGCAGGTGCGCGGTTCTCCATCCTTTCACGCCGCCGCGCGCCGCGCCGGCTGCGAGATAAGGCGCCGGCAAGGGGGCAACCATGAGTGGAACCGGTGGAATCGACGCGTTGCTCGACGTGGCGCAGCGGATGCTCGACCAGCTTGCGGCACTTGCGCCGACGCTCTTGAGCGCCTTCGCTTTCCTGGCCGGCGGATGGCTGGTCGCGTGGCTGCTGTCGCGCGCGATCACGAAACTCATCGATACCCTGGCCTCCGGCCTCGAAGAACGGGCAACGCAGTTGACGCTGCAGCGCCTGGGCAGCAAGAAGCGGCTGGTGGAAGTGATCGGCAGCTTCACGTTCTGGATCGTGCTCGCCGTCTTCGCGGCCGCGGCGGTGGAAGCGCTTGGCCTGCCGGTGCTGGCGGCCTGGCTCGGGCAGCTCGGCAACCTGCTTCCGAGGCTGTTCGTGGGCGGTCTGATCGTGGTGGCCGGTCTGCTCGCGGGCGCCGTCTCGCGGGATGCTGTGTCCGCGGCCGCACGCGCGGGCGGCGCCGCGCGGGCCGACCTGCTGGGGAGGGTTGTGCAGGCGGCGGTCGTAGCCACTGCCGTTGTCACCGGTCTGGAACAGATCGGTGTCGACAGCCGGTTCCTTACCTCGATGATATTGGTCGTGGCGAGCGGTGCGCTGGGAGGGACCGCGCTGGCGTTCGCACTTGGGGCCCGGACCGAGGTGAGCAACATCGTGGCGATGCACTACGTGCAGCAGCACTACCGCACCGGGCAACTGATCAGGCTGGGGGCGACGCAGGGCCGCATCCAGGCATTTACGGCCACGAACGTGGTGATCTCGGTCGACGACGGAGAGGCGCACGTTCCGGCCAGGATGTTCAGCGATCAGGTGACCGAAAAGCCGCTGCAGGAGGACAAGGTTGGAAGCTGAGGGCATCATCAGCGACGCCTTCCTCTCAAACCACCCCACGGAGGCCGCGCGCGCGATCGAGCGTCATTCCCTGCCGGAGATCGCCGGTTTCCTCGCCGACGCTGCGCCCGCTCAACTGGGGCCTGTCGTGGCGGCCATGGATCCGGCCGTAGCCGCTGCGGCGCTCGCGGAGGTTGCCGAGGATCGGGCCGCGCAGATCATGGAGGCGTTGCCGCCGCCTGCGGCGAGCGTGCTGCTGCGGCTCCACGTGCCCGCCCTGCGGGAACGAATTCTCGGCCGGATGGCGCCGTCGGCCGCGAGCCGGGTGCGAACCCGGCTGCGGTATCCGCCTGGCACCGCCGGCGCGTTGCTGGACCCGATCTTCCTGACCGCGGCGCAGGACCAGACCGTGGCCGAGACGCTGACTCGCCTGCGTCAGGTGCGCCTGAGCGACCAGGCGTATCTGTTCGTCACTGCCGCCGACGGCGTGCTGATTGGCATCGTCGGCTTCGGTGAGCTGTTGACCGCGGCGACCGATGCGAGGATGGGCGCCATGGCCCGCCGGGAGTTTACTGCGATTCGCGCGAGCGCCGAACGCACGACCATCGTGACGCATCCGGCTTGGGGCGACCTCCTGACGCCGCCGGTAGTCGACAGCGCCGGACGGCTGGTCGGGATCATGCGCTACGACACGGTGCGGGAGCTGGCCGCGGAAGCGGCCATGCCGGTGGACGGCGCCACGGCGGCGGCGCTGGAAGTCGGTGAGCTCGCCTGGTCGACAGGTATTGCGACGGTAGGGGCGTTGATGGACGCGTTCAGCGCGGTTCCGCAGCAATTGTCCGACGCAAGGACTGACGACTGATGGATGCGGCAAACGTGCGCGCGACGCTGGCCGGCGACTACATCGGGCGACACCCCGGCGAGGTCGCCGCGCTGCTCGAAGAGCGCGCCACGGACGACATCGCCGGCGTTGTCGAGCGCATGCCGGCGGATTCCGCGGCCGCCGTGTTCGCCGCGCTGACGCCGGCCACCGCGACGACCTTGTTGGCAAGCCTCACCGACGAGCGGGCTGTTGCTATCCTGCGCGCACTCGATCCTGCACAGGCTGCCGTGGTGTGCGCCCGGCTGGCCGCCGCCGACCAGCAGCGCTTCCTCTCGAGGCTGCCGCCGACCGAGGCGCGCGAGTTGCGGGAGCTGATGGTCTATCCGGCCGACTCCGCGGCCGGGCTCATGACCACGCGCGTGCCGACGTTCAGACCGAACGCTGTCGCCGGGGAAGTTCTGGCAAAGCTGCGCGCCGCCCGCCACGAGAACCTCAACGCGGTTGCGCTGGTGGACAGTGACGGACGTATCGCCGGCGTTGTGCCCGTGGCGCGGCTGGCAACCGCCGAGCCCGGGACGGCAGCGCTGCAGTTAGCGCACGAAGAGCACCACGCCGTAAGGGCGATGACGCCACGCGAGGATGTCGTCGAGCTCATGACGCGGTCGCGCATCGGCACGCTGCCGGTTGTCGACGCGCAGTCCCGGCTGCTTGGCGTCGTGCGCCATGACCACCTCTCGCCGGCCATCGAAGAGGAGGCGAGCAGCGACGTCCAGACCATGGTGGGCGCGAGCGAGGACGAGCACGCCCTGTCGCCGGTCGGTTTCGCCGTGCGGAAGCGGCTCCCGTGGCTGCAGGTCAATCTGCTCACGGCCTTTCTGGCGGCGGCCGTCGTCGGCCTGTTCGAGGACACCATCGCGCGCGTGACGGCCCTCGCGGTGCTGTTGCCGGTGGTTGCGGGCCAGTCCGGCAACACGGGGTCGCAGGCGCTCGCGGTCACCATCCGCGGCCTCGCGCTGCGCGAGGTGCGGCTCCGCCACTGGCGCCGCGTCGCGGTCAAGGAAGGGGCCGTTGGCCTGATCAACGGCGTGGGCGTCGCGATCACGACCTCGCTCGGCGTGTACGTCTGGAGCGGGTCGCCCGGACTCACAGCCGTTATCGCATCCTCGATGGTCCTGTCGATGCTGATCGCCGGCCTGGCCGGCGCGCTCGTGCCAATGGGCCTGGTGGCTGTCAGGCAGGACCCGGCGCAGTCATCGTCCATCGTGCTCACCACCGTCACCGACATCGTCGGCTTCTTCAGCTTTCTCGGCATCGCGACCTTGCTGATGGCGTCGCTGTAGCGCGCATGCGCGGCGCCCGCCGACGCGAGGCGAACGCCGCCGGCAGACGCCGTCAGAACGCCTGGCCCAGCGATATGAAGAGCCGGCCGCGCGCGCCGCCGGCGCCGCGGCGGAGCGGTATTCCGTAGTCGGCGCGCAGCGGTCCGAGCGGACTGTCGAAGCGGAGTCCGAAGCCGGTCCCGACGCGTAGCTCGCGCAACGCGATGTCGCGCGCGGATGCGAACGCGTTCCCCGCGTCGACGAACCCTACCCCCGAGAGGCGCCACGGGAGCGGGAAGCGCACTTCCTGGTTCAGGATCAGGAGCGCGTTGCCGCCCAGCGGCGTGCCGCCCGCGTGACGTGGTCCGAGGCTGTCCTGCCGGTAGCCGCGCACCGTGTTGCCGCCGCCGGCGAAGAAGCGCTCAGTGGGAAGCAGCGGGCTTCCGAAACCGGTCGCCAGGCCGATACGCGCGGCCGACGCGAGCACCACGCGTCCAAGACGCCGGTACGCAAACTGCTGGCCGAGGTACTTCAGGTATCTCCACGGCCGCCCGAGCAAAGAGCCGTACTCGACGTTGGATGAATGGAACAGGCCGGCGGAGGCGTCGAACAGATCGTCCCGGCTGTCGGCGACCGTGCTAGCGTCGAACCGCACCACCTTGCCGCGGGACCTCGCCAGGATCTGCCGCCGGGCCGCGGGGTCGAGCGCGTCATACAGGTCGAGATTGGCGCTGTAGGCGACGGTCAGGTCGGCGTGCGGCCGCATGCGCTGCTCGGCGGTGAATGTCGTCACGTTCGTGACGAGGCCGGCCGCCTCGGGCCCGGTCTGCGCGCGCAACCGCGCGGCAAACAGGTTGGTCTCCGTTGCGCGGCCGAAGAGTGTCGGCACGGTCAGGTAGGCGCGGACGGCCTGGAGCTCACGATCGGCGAGCGCCGAGACGCCCGCGGTCAATCCGCGCCCGAACAGGTTGCGCCGCGTGAGGTCTCCGCCGGCGCCCACGCGCAGCGTGCGCCCGGTCGTCTCGCCCAGCGCCGCCGCCTCGTCCGTCAGGCGTAGACCGTAACGCAGGCGGTATGGTGGCCACTCTTCGAGGGTCACCCGCACCTCGACGGGTGTCGAGGCGTCAGCGCCCGCGTCGTCCGTCTCGGACAGCTCGCGGGCAACGATGTCCACGCTGCGGAACACGCCCGTGTCGTACAGGCGCCTGCGGGCGAGATTCCACGCCAGTGGATCGACAGGCGCGCCGGGCTGCAGGTCGAGCGCCCGCGCGACGAGCGTCGGTTGCGTGCGCTCCGCTCCTTCTACGACCACTTCGTCGAGGACCTGTTGCGGACCCTCGACGACACTCAACCGCACCTCGATCGTGCGTGTTTCGTCGTCTACCACGCTCTCCGCGGAGACGCGCGCCTCCGCGTGTCCCGCCCGCCGGTAGCTTGCTTCGATGCGCCGGCGCGCCTCGACGATGGCTGCCTCCGTGTACGTGTCGCCCGCGACGACGGCGGCGGCCTCCCTGGCGGCTGCTTCGGTACGCCGGCGCGTTCCCGAGATGCTGACCTGCCCGACACGGAACAGCGGTCCTGCCGCGACGCGGACCGGGAGCGCCGCCGTGCGACCCGCGAAGCGCACGTCGCCGGCCTCGACTGTGGCGCGCAGCCGACCCTGGTTGCGGAACCAGTTGCGCACGGCCGTGACCAGCGGCTCCGGATCCGTCCACGCAGCCGCATCCAGGCCCCCGGCTGCCGCCAGCGCCTGCAGAGCCCGCTCTTCCTCGGCCGTGGTTCCTCCAAAGGCCAGGCTCCGCTCGTCGGTGCGCGGCCCGGGGTCGATGCCGATGGTTATCTCCTTGACGCGCGGCGCCGCCTCGATCGCCGCACCGGCGTTGCCGGCAATCTGTATGTCGACCGCCGCCCTCAGATATCCCTCGTCGGCCAGGTGGGCGTCGACCCGTGCGGCCAGCTCCGCAGTCAGGAAGGTGTCGAACACGGCGCTGGTCCAGATTGCCTCCAGGTCGCGGCGCACGGCATCCGGAATGCTGTAGCCGGTCACTGTCAACTGCGTCCGGGGTCCGCGTTCGATATCGTACGTCAGACCGACGGTGCGCTCGTCGGGGCCGGACGCCCTCCGCGCCCTGACCCGTGCCTCGAGGAAGCCCTGTGCGTGCAGCCGCCCCGCGACCCTCTCCCGGTCGTCCTGCCAACGGTGAAAGTCGAACGTGTCGCCGGCCTCGATCGTCAGGAGGTCGCGCAGCGCTACCGTATCCACACCGGGCGCCCCGCGGACCTCGACAGCGGTCACCTCCGGCCGCGCTCGCGCCCGGCCCCGGGAGGCCGTGCCGCGCGCTGATCCACCGGCCGTGACCACGTGCCGGAATTCGTACGCCCGCCGCCGCTCGTCGTCGAACAGCGCCCGCAGCTCGACATTGTTGCGGGGCAGGTAGTCCACCAGCCAGGCCATGTCGTCATCGCGCAGGCCGCGCGAGAACACCAGCCGCACGTTGTCGCGCAGGTCACGGCCTACCGTCAGGCGCGACGCGGGGTTCAGGTCGTTCGCTATCAGGCTCGGATCGAACAGCACGTCGCCGCCGGAGGCCGGCCCGTCTGCACCGATACGGAGGTCCACGCCGAGGCCGCGGCCCACTTGCGCCAGCAATTCGCTCGACATGAGGCCCAGGGCCTGCTCGCGCGCGTCGGCGGCAAACCCGGCCGCCGCCTGGTCGAGCGGCCGCCCTGTCAGCAACACGGACGCGATGTCCGATTCCGGCAGCGGGGGTTCCGAGCGCAGGCTCATCGACAAGTCGTTGCCGGTGCCGCTGGCCTCCAGCGTGATGTCGTAGCCGCCCGCCCGCGTGTGCGCTTCCAGCGCCAGCGCGGGCACGATGCCGGCGGGGTCGATGAAGTCCACCGCACCGGTATCGATTTCGTAGACTCGGCTGCCGAAGCGGACTTGTCCGCCCTGGCGCAGCGCTGCGCGCCCCGTCACACCTGGCGCCCGCAGCGTGCCGCCGACGCGCAGATCCGCACGGAGCTCAGCGTCCACGTAGTTGTTGGCGACGACGATGTCGTCCGCGGTCGTGACCTGCAGGTCTAGACGCACGTCCAGGTCCGTGCGGTCCTCCGTGTCGATTGTTGCGACGCCGGGCTCGCGCCCGAGCAGTTCGAACAATCCTCCGGAGAGGACAAACGGCTCGCGATAGGCCCCGCGCAGGAGGTCTACCGTGCCCGTCAGGGCAAGACCGCCGTTCTCCGCGGCCAATCGCAGGTCAACGTCCGCCTCGCTGCGCAGGCCGCGGGGAATCTCCAGCGCGAGACCGTCGCCGGTGAGTGTGAACCCGTTGGGCCCGGCGGCGCCCGCAAACGACCATCCTCCGCGTATCTCCACCCGTCCGCCGTTGGCGTTGCCCGTCAGGCCTGCGGCTGTCAGCCGGTTGCCGGCAAGGAGCAGCGCGCCGTCGATGTCGGCAAGCGCCAGACGCGGCTCGTCCAGGTGCAGCTCGCCGCCCGCCAGGTCCACGCGGCCGCTGACAGCGGGTCGCGCCAGCGACCCTGCAAGCCGCGCGTTTACCGTCGCCGAACCGTCTGCCGCTGCGCCCAGCGCTCCGAGTGCCGGCACGAACGCGTTGAGTGCGCGGAGGTCCAGATTCGCTGTAACCGACAGGTCGGCGCCGGCATCCGCGGCGAGCTGCAGGTGGCCGCCGACCACCACGTTATTCGTTGCGTTTCCCCAGTCGAATGACCTGAAGTGCGCGCGCCCGTCCTCCAGGACGATCTCGGTCGGCCTCTGCTGCGCAAGCGGAATGCCCGCCACGACCAGCGACGCGTCGGACAGC
Organism: Acidobacteriota bacterium; assembly: GCA_021296485.1. GTDB lineage: Bacteria > Acidobacteriota > Vicinamibacteria > Vicinamibacterales > UBA8438 > JAAXGX01. Next base: position 10,485 of record JAGWAI010000030.1, on the reverse strand, counting down.
ATCAACCGGCCCCGCGCGTCTGCGATATACGGCGCGGGCAGCTCCAGCTCGATGGTGGCGTTCGCGCTTCCCGCCAGTTGATCGCGCCATGCTGTATCGAGGATGCCGTTGAGCACTTCCGGCGTGAGCGCCGTGACCTCGAACCGCGCGGCCGCCGGCCGCCGCAGCTCGGTAACAGGCACAGCGGAGGCCCCGCCTAGCCAGCTCAAACCGAGTGCGAGCGGCACCTCTGCGGAACCGTCGATCGCGGCGCCCGCCCAGTCCGCCCGCAACGATTCGATCCGTAGCATGCCGTCATCGAGCGCCGCCCGGGCCGTGACGCCGCCGAGCGCGGGGTAGCCGGCGAGCGCGAACGCACCGTTGTCGATCCGCAGGCCGCCCGTGAGCTCGAACGCGCCGGGCGCCCCGGCCGCCGCCAGTTCCAGGGCGATGTTCCCGTCCAGCGTTCCGGGCGGCGGGACGCCCAGCGCCGCCGCCACTGTTCCGATGTCGCCGATGGCGCCGGACAGGCGCAGCGTCAGCGCATCATCCGCGCCGGGTCTCAGACCACCGTCGACGTGGAGCCGGCTGCGCCCGAACGCGAGCTCCAGGTCCTCCGCGCGCAGTCCGGCCGCACCGAATCTGACCACGGCCGGGCGTGAAAGGCTTGCCGCAAACCCGCGCACGCTGCCCGCCGCGGCGTCGATCTGCAGCTCCAGCTCGGAGGCCGCCAGGTTGCCTAGCGGCCCCTCAGCTGCTGCTGCAAGCGTCACGCGGCCGGTCAGCGGGACGGCTGGCGGCGCAAGTCGCGCGATGTCGGCGTCGATCGCCAGGCCGTGGAGGCGGAAACGGCGCTCGTCCGCAGGACCGTGCAGGGACGCTTCAACAGTGGCGCCGAGCGCCGGCACGCGCAGGTCGGCGCGCCAGTCCTCGCCGGCGACCAAAGCAGCCGTGCCGACCACGCTGCCCAGATCACGCCCGGCGACGTGCACCGCGTCGAAGCGGTACGACGCGCTTGCCTCAACCTGTTGGATGGTGCCGCCGATGGTGGCCGCCAGCTCCCCGCGTCCAGCCGGCGCCCATCCGGGCGGCGCCAGTGGTTCCAGCGCCGCCAGGTCGAATACGCTCGCAGTGAATGCGCCCTCGAGCGCGCCGCGCGGCAGGCTCACCCGCAACCGGCCAGTCGCTGTATTCGGTCCCGCGCGCATGCGGATGTCGTCGGCGCGGATCTCGTCCGGGTCGGCGTGGAGCCGCGCTTCCAGGCCACGCAGGGCGACCGGACCGGCAACCAGCTCGGGGGCCTCGAGCCTTCCGCTTGCCACCGGCCGGACCAGGGAGCCGCCGACGTTGAAGCGGGCGCCGGCGGCTCCGGCGAGCGAGGGGGACGCCTCTGTGGGATCGGCCGCCGTGAGCAGCCGGCCGCAGTTGCCGAGATCGCTGCACTCCACGACAAGTTCACCGGTAAGGGGTGCGTCGATCCACCGGCTGCTGCCGACACCGGCGGGAGGCAGCACGGCTTCGGCCGCGCCGGATATCGAGACCGCGCCGGCCAGCGTCTGGTCGACCGTCACACGCCAGCGGCCGTCGCCGGCGTCGACCCGGAGTCCGGCGCCGCCTGCGCCGTTGCCCAGGAGCCGGGCCTCTCCGGACGCGGCAACCGATCGCGGGTCGAGTGCGGGCCAGCGCGCGGCAAGAGAGCCATCGGCAGCGGCCTGGAGCAGCAGCGGGGGATAGGCCCAGATGGTGGACAGCAGCCGGTCGGCGTCCAACCCGCTCCATGCGATGTCGAGTTGCCCTGGCCAATCCGGCCCGCGGCCGACGCGTCCCGACGCCGAGAGGCTGCCGCCGGCGAGCTCGAGCCGCAACTGCTCCAGTGCGATGTCGGTACCCGTCAAGCGCAGGGCAGCGTCGACGCGTTCGGCCGGCATGCCGTTCATCTCGATGCCGGCACCCGCGAGCACCGACGACAACTCCAGCCGGTCGGGGGTTCCCGTGAGTTCCCCTGTCCCCGCCAGTCTGCCGGTGACCGGGAGTGCGGAGAGAAGCGCGGCAAGGCGCGCGAGGTCGGCGTCTGCCGTGTACGTCAGCGCGAGACGCGGCGCTGCGAGGATCGTGTCGACGCGGCCGTCGAGCGCTAGTGCGATGTCCGGACCTGACAGTGCCACGCCGCGCAGTCCGACCGCGGAGCCGTCGAACTCGATATCGCCCGAGAACCGGTCGAATTGCATGGACCGTCCCCGCCATGAAGCGCGTGCGACGCCGTCCATGGCAAGGCTGCCGCTGCTGACTCCGCCGCGTGGGAACAGACTGACCGCCGTGGGCGGCAGGTGGGCAGAGAATCCGTAGCGGTCGTCCTGCCAGTCGACCGTCAGCCCGGTCACGTCGAGAACTCCAATCTCCAGCGCCTGTAGAGACTGCGCGCCGGCGTCACCTGCTGTGGGAGGCCGTCCTGCGCCATCGACTACCGCGGGCGGCGCTGCGGCCCGCCGCCCTGGCAGGTTCGAGCTGTCGTCCTCGCCGCGCATCACGGCGACGGCAACGCGCCGGAGCACCAGCTCTTCAACTTCCAGACCGTTCCAGAAGGCGCCCAACGGGAAATCGACGCGTGCTTCACCAGCGCGAAGGAACGGTCTCTCCGGGTGGCCGCGTGCTGAGAGCCCGAGGTCGTAGACGGCGACGCGCAGCCGCGCGACATCGAATTCAAGCCGCCCGACGGTTCCCACGATGTCGTACTGCCGCTCCAGTGTTGCCAGCAGGGCGGTGCGCAGCAGGGCCGCCGGCAGCGGCGTCAGGAACGTGACAATGAGCAGCAGCGCGGTCGCCAGTGCTCCGCAGGCGCCGGCAACGCGGCGCGGCGACCAGCGAATTCCGAATGCTCTTGCCGGCATGGTGGTGGGCAAGGAACGCTCCTGCGCGCCGTCAGGAGCCGAAGGAATACCGAATCAGCACCGACTGCGTCACCTGGTTCTCCGGACGGACCTGCGGCAGGCGGAGCAGGTCCAGCCTGTAGTCGATCGACAGGTCGCTGGTGAGACGAAAGCTGACCGTGTTCCGCCAATCGATAGTGGCGTGCAGCTCGTCGGTGGTTTCCATGAACCCGTCGCCGCTGCCGCCGAAGATGTTGCCGAACAGGTCGAAGTTGGAATTCAGGAGCAGGAGGCGCAGGCGCGCCGTGGCTACCAGCGTCATCTCGACGCCGCCCTCATTGAAACTGCTCGCCTCGCGGTACTCCAATTCGGGCGTCAGCGGGTCGTCGTCGAGAAACAGCGCCCTGTTGAAGCGATTCTGCCGCAAGCCGACGCCGCCCCGCCAGTCCAGCCTGAGTTCGCGCCTGCGCAGCAGGCGGGCGTTGACGCCCGCGCCCTCACGCCACAGGTGGGGCGAGAACGCGTCGCCTGTCCGGAAGTTCGAGTTCGCCGGCACCGCGAGTGCGTCGCGCGAGCCGTCGATCCGCTGGACTGCCACCACCATGTCCTCGGTGACCAGACTGCTCGACGCTCTGGCGTTCGTCAGCAGGCCGAAACGGGCATACGGGCCGATCCTGGGGCTCACGAAGCGGGTATAGAAGAGGTCTGCGCGCACGCGGTCGCGCGTTTTCTGCAGCGGCGGCGGCGGCGAGCCCTCCGGACTGATCTTGAGCACGCCCTGCTCGACCTCGAAAACGCCGCTCAGGAAATCCTGTCGCCGCTGGTAGGCCAGATGGGCGTCCAGGAACACATCGGCCGCGACGGACGTCTGATTGGGCGCGCCGACCACGTTGGTAGTGGAGCTGTAGGGGAGCGATACGCCGATCGAATATATCCTGCTCCAGGGGGCTGATTCGGTGACGATGCCGATCTCCTCCGGACGCACGACCCCGCCGCCCAGCAGAGCGCCGGTTGTCGGATCGATTACGAGCTTGAAGTGCACGAGATCGCCGGCTCCGACCTCCACGGTGGAGAAGTCCGTCCGCGCCCGGTAGTTCTCCCCGCGCCTGACGATGCGATACAGGCCTGGCGGCACCAGCAGCGTCGCAAGGCGCTCTCCCCGTAGCGTGTTGGCGCCGAAGCCCACCAGCAGTTGGCGCCGGTCGGCGGCGCTGAACAGCTCGAACGAACCCCGGTGTGGAATGTTGTGCTCGTCGACCACTTCCACGCGCAGCCCGCCCCAGCGCACGGGGACGACAGCCGTCTGACCGGCGGCAACGCGCACGGACGCCTCCGCGTTTTGCCTGGGCGGACCGCTGCCGACGCGGACCGTGTAGGCGCCCGGCTCCAGTATCAGGCGTGAGCCGTTCGGACCGGACGCGACCTGACGCACGCCGTCGAATACGATGGCGTGCGGTTCCGAGTCCGGATCGGACAGCAGCGGTACAAATATGGTGCCCCGGCCGGGCGGGATCGGTGTGGTATCTGCAACGAGCTGGTCCTCGACGGGCGGCGCGAGCCAGCGATAGAATGACGCGGGCGCTGCTTGTTGCGCCGCCGCAGCGGGCGCGAGGCCGAGCGCCGCCGCGGCGCACACGGCTGCGCGTCCGGCGATGCGGCGCAATGGCCTGGCGGGTGTCGGATGCGTGCGCATGTGGTCTTTCTGAATTGTTCGCTGTCTGTTCGGGCGCCGGCACGCCGCGTCCTTTTGTTCATGACGGCGGTATCCTCGTCGAAGTCACATGTATACCCAGGGTGTTCTTCGTGCCGGGCGAGTGACTTTTGGTTGCGCCGCCCGTCCAACGTAATGGCGTTGCGATTCGGCGTGCAGGCCCCGGCCGGCGCCTCCGCGTAGTTCCGGATGAGCGGCGGCACGGGCGAGAGTCTGACGGACGAGGCGCTGGTGGCGCGGATTCGCGCGTCACCGCGGGACGACGTGCAGCACTTCGATACGCTGTTGCGGCGTCATTGGGCGCGTATCGTCGCCAATTGCCGCTACCTGACGGGACAACCGGATCAAGCCGAGGATCTGGCTCAGGAAGTGTTTGTCAAGGCCTATTTCGCGCTGGACGGGTTCCGCGGCGGATCGTCTTTCCGGACGTGGCTGCAGCGGATCAAGGTCAATCACTGCCTCGACCACGTCAAGGCCAGGCGGTCGCGGCCGGCTTTCGTCGACGCGGCCGCGGAGGATCTGGCGGCGGCGCCGGCGATGATGGTGGAAGCTGACGCGGAGCGTGACCTCCTGGACCGCGAGCAGCGGCAGCGGATGGCCGCCGCGATCGATGCCCTGCCCGACAGCCTGCGCATTCCGCTGACGCTGCGCGACCTCGACGGCTTCACGTACGACGAGATCGCCGGCAAGCTCGGATTGGGCCTGTCGGCTGTCAAGATGCGTATCCTGCGTGCGCGCCGCACGGTCCGCGAGCGCATCGGGGGAGTAGCCGCGCCGCGACCTTCCACGGGTGGAGAGCAATGACCGCGGGCGAAAGACCGAACGCCGCCCAGGCGCCGCCCGGGGCGGATTCGACGGAACCCCTGGACATGGTCCCTGCGGTCGCGGATCCTCCCGAGGGGACTGACGGCCGTTTCGCCCGCGGCGTGAAGCGCGCCATCCAGCGGCGATTGTTCGGCGCGAGCATCGTGGAATTCTGCGTCATCGGACCTGGAATCGTCGTCGCGGGCCTGCTGGTCGGCGTCGCCGGGTATCGCCGCATCAACCGCCGCGCGCCAGAGCGAAAGGGTGACGACGAATGATTGCGGAGATCTTCCGGATCAACGTGGCGGAAAGCGCCGAGAACCTCGCTCAATGGCTGGTGGCGTCGGTCGAGACATTGCTGATCGGCGCCGTGATCCTGCTCGCCGCGTTGCTCGCGGCCGCCTTCACCCGCGCACTGCTGCGCGGGATCCTCGCGCGCCTTGGCCTTGACCGCTGGGCTGTCGGAGTCGGTCTGGATGCGGTCCTGAAGGGGGTCGGCGTCGACCGCCGCTTGAGCGACCTCCTCGGCCTGTCCGCATTCCTCGTCGTGCTGCTCTTCGTGGCGCAAGTGGCCGCTGACACCCTGGGCCTGGCGGCGGTGGCCGCCGCGCTTGGGAGCATTCTCGGCTATGCGCCGCGCGTGTTGGCGGCCGGCGGCATCCTGCTCGGCGGTATCATCGCGGCCGGCTATGCCCGGCGCGTTGCCAGCCGGGCGGCAGCGGAATCCGGCATCGAAATCGCATCGACGCTGGGCAGCCTGGTCTTCGCCGCGATCACGTTTGCCGTCGGCCTGATCGCCGTGAACCAGCTCCAGATCACTACGGATGCGGTGTGGCTGGTGCTCGGGTGGCTGGTGGCCGGGCTTGCGCTCGCACTGGGCTTGTCCTTCGGGCTGGGCGGGCGCGATATTGTCCGTGACATTCTGGCTGGGTTCTATGCCCGCCGCATCTTCGAGATCGGCCGGGAGGTCGAGCTCCAGGGCCAACGGGGTATCCTCGTCTCCATAACGCCGACGAACGCACTGATCGACCAGGCCGACGCCGTGGTGTCGATCGCGAACAGCCGCCTCATCGCCGAGGTGGTGCGCCAACCGAAGTGATACGCGAAGCGCAGACGGTGTGACACGACTGAACGCGGTCCTTGCCTTGGTGGTTGTCGCCGCCACCGCCTCCTCCGGCTGCGCCGCGCGCTCCCGTACCGCGGTAGAAAACGCGCAGACCGCGGTGCGCGTGAAGACGGCGATCGTCAACGACTTCGAGCTCGGGACGCTACCTATTGATGTGGAGGCGGCGGGCGGCGTGGTCACGCTGGAGGGGACCGTGCGCACGCCCGACCAGATCGACCGGGCGCTGGTGATTGCGCGTGCGGTCCAGGGCGTCGCGCGCGTCGAGTCGGCGCTGGTCGTCGGCGATCCATTCCCGCCGGTGGCCCGTCCCGTGCCGCCGCTGCCGGCCCTGGCGCCGCGCCCGCGCGAGGGGCCGCTGCGCCTGATTGGCGCCGGCGCCTCGGTGCGTCTAAACAACCCGGCCGGTGACGCGCTCGCCCGGGAGCTGGACATCGGGCCGATCCTGCGGCTGCGCACCGGCAACGGCCTCGGGCCGACCATCGCCTTCAACTGGACAAACGGGCCTGCCGGCGTTGGCCAGGGTGCGCATCCGGCCCGTGATGGCCGGCGTGCAGTACGGCTTCACACGCGGCCGGCTCGGGGCCGGGGCGTCGGTCGTGGCCGGCTACGCGTTCAACAACCTGGATATCGACGAAACCGCCGTCGGCCCCGGCCGCGCGGTCGATGTCGGCAACAGCTTCGTCTGGCGGCCTGGCGCAACGCTCTGGTACGACGTGACGCCGCGCATCGGGATCAACCTGTTCGGCGGCTACCTGTTCACGCGCCCGAAGGTGACGTTCGTGTCCGATACGTCGGTCGAGACGCATCGCATGCGCGCCAACTCCGTCGTCATCAGCGTGGGGATGGCGTATTGGATCTTCTAGGCCGCTTCATCGTGGCGCCGCTATCCAGCGCGGGGTACGCCGTGGCGTTCGCGGCGCGCGCCATCCGCGAGATATTCCTGCCGCCCTACGAGATCAAGGAGACCGCGCGGCAGCTCTATGAAGTTGGCTGGCGCTCGCTGCCGCTGATCGCGGTGGCCGGTTTCGCCGTAGGCATCGTGCTGTCGATGCACACGCGCGCGTCGCTGGAGCGCTTCGGCGCCGAGGCGCTGATCCCGGCGGCGCTGATGCTGGCGCTGGTGCGCGAGACCGGTCCGCTGGTGGTCGGCCTGCTGGTGGCCGGACGCGTCGGCGCGGGCTTCGGCGCCGAGCTGGGCGCCATGAAGGTGACCGAGCAGATCGACGCGCTGGAGGCGGTGGCGGTCGATTCCTTCAAGTTCCTGGTGGTCACGCGGACGCTGGCCTGCATGCTGGCGATGCCCATCCTGACCACGGTGATGAACTTCACCGGCATCATCGGCGGCTGGCTGGCGGAATCGGCCATCTCGGGCATGAGCTTCGAGGCCTATTTCCGGTCCGCCTTCTCGGTGGTCGGGTTTGCCGACTACGTGCCTGGCACCATCAAGACGATGGTGTTCGGCTACATCATCGCCATCACCGCGTGCTATTTCGGCGTCCACACGCGCGGCGGGACGCAGGGCGTGGGCTACTCGGCGACGCGCAGCGTGGTGACGGCGTCGATCCTGCTGATCACGGCCAACGTCGTGCTGGTGCGGCTCATCTTCTTCCTCTTCCCGGAGACCACGGGGTGAGCGCCGGCGCCCCCGCGGTGACGGGCGTCCGGCTGGAGCACGTCTCGAAGGCGTTCGGTGCGTTGCGCGTGCTCGATGATGTCTCGGTGGAGCTTCCGGCGGGCGAGGCGACCGTCGTGCTGGGCCGCAGCGGGACCGGCAAGAGCGTGCTGCTGAAGCACATCGTCGGGCTCCTGCACCCGGACGCGGGGCGCGTGTTCCTGGGCGACCAGGACATCACGGCGTTGGCGCCCGCGGCGCTGGCGGTCGCGCGCCGGCAGATCGGCTTCCTGTTCCAGAACGCGGCGCTGTTCGACTCGATCACGGTCGCCGAGAATGTGGCGTTTCCGCTGCGCCGCCATACGCGGCTGCCGGAGGCGGAGATTCGCGCCCGTGTGGAGGAGAAGCTGGCGGCGGTCGGCCTGGCGGACGCCGTGGCCCGCATGCCGGCCGCGCTCTCCGGCGGCATGCGCAAGCGCGCCGGCCTGGCGCGCGCCATGGCGCTCGAGCCGTCGGTGCTGCTGGTCGACGAGCCGAGCGCCGGGCTCGACCCGGTCACGTCGGAGGAAATCGACGATTTGCTCGTGCGGGTCAAGCGCGAGCGCGGCACCACGCTGGTGGTGGTGACGCACAACATCCCGAGCGCGCGGCGCATCGGGGACACGCTGCTGTTCCTGCACGAGGGCCGCGTGCTCGCCCGCGGGACGGCCGCGGAGCTCGAGCGCAGCGAGCACGAGCTGGTCCGGCAGTTCATGCATTCGGAAGCGGGCGGCTGAGCCCGCGAACACGCAACACACGGAGGAAAACAATGGGTTCCCCGCGCTTGGCGCTGGTTGGTGCATTCGTGGTCGGTGGGCTGCTGCTGTTCGCGGTCGGGTTGTTCATGATCGGCGACCGGCGGCAGCTCTTCACCGAGCACTTCTTCGTGGTGGCCGACTTCGGCAACGTCACCGGCGTGCAGGTCGGCACCGACGTGCGCCTGTCCGGCCTGCCGGCCGGCGAGGTGACCGACATCGTCATCCCGCCGGCGCCGGGCGGGCGCTTCCAGGTGCAGATGCGCGTCCGCGAGGACCTGCACTCGCTGGTGCGCACCGACTCTGTGGCGGCGGTCCTGACCGACGGGCTGCTCGGCTCCGCCTTCATCCAGATCCGCGCCGGGACGGAGTCCGCGCCGGAGGTCGCGGACGGCGGCACGCTGGCCGGCGCCGACGCCGTGCAGGTCGCGGATCTAATTGAGGAAGGGCGCGAGACGTTCCGCCTGGTCGCCGACGAGTTCGTCGGGCTTCGCCAGGAGATGGCGGAGACGTTCTCCGGCCTCGGCGAGACGGTCGAGACCACGACCCTGCTGATCAATGACGTCGGCAACGACGTCCGCGAGGTGACCACCGTCAGCGCGCTGTTCATGGACGCGGCGCGCGGCGTCATGGAGGACACGCGCGGCATCGTGCAAGGCGTTGCGAACGGCGAGGGGACTGCCGGCAAGCTGCTGACCGACGACGCGCTCTACACGCACATGACCGGCATGGCCAGCGAGGTCGAGGCGACGATGCAGGCCGTGCGCGGCAGCGCCGAGCAGTTCGAGCAGATCGTCGGCGGCCTGCACGGGCCCGAGAGCGCCGCGCAACGGCTGCTGGTGGATGCGGGCGACGTCGTCACCTACGCGCGCGACGCCATGGCGGACCTCGCCGAGAACACCGAGGCGATGAAGCGCAACTGGCTGCTGCGCGGCTTCTTCTCCGACCGCGGCTTCTACAACCTCGACGAGATGACCGTGGAGGAATACCGCGTGCTGCTGCGCGACGAGCGCTACACGCCGCTGCGCATCTGGCTGCGCGCCGACGTGCTGTTCGAGACCGACGAGAACGGCGGCGTGACGTTGGCCGACGGGGCGGAGGAGCGCATCGAGGAGGCGATGGGCGAGCTGCTGCAGTACCCGCGCAACAGCCCGCTGGTCGTCGAGGGCTACGCCACGGCCGGCGGCCCCGGCCAGCAGTTCATCTCCGCGGAGCCGTCCAGGACCACCTGGTGCGCACGTTCCGCCGCGCGGCCGAGCTGACCGGCACCATGCCGATCGGTCCCGAGGCGGAAGACAGCCCGTCCGGCGACGGCCGCTGGGACGGCGTGGCGTTAACCTTGTTCGCCGACCCCGCCCTGATCGGACGCGACCCGGCCGTCGCGGCCGTTCCCTGAACCTCAAGGAGGAGATGCATGGCGCTGAATACATATCTGACGTTCGATGGGAATTGCCGCGAGGCGTTCGAGCACTACCGGTCGGTCTTCGGGGGCGAATTCTCCGTGATCCAGACGTTTGCGGACGGGCCGCCGGACATGCCGCGGCCGGCCGGCGCGGAGGACCTCGTCATGCACGTTTCCCTGCCGGTCGGGT
>JAGWAI010000102.1 GCA_021296485.1 Acidobacteriota bacterium | reverse complement strand
TCGTACGACCCGGTCAGCCAGGCCGCGCCGCCGCCGTGCTTCCACGCTTCCGGGTCGCAATAGGTCTCCGGGTTCGGCGGGCACGGCTCCCAGGTCTCGTGCCCCGGCTCGCCCGGGCCGGGAATGGTGTAGAAGCGCCAGGCCTCCTCGCCCGTCTCGGCGTCGAACGCGGAGATGAAGCCGCGGATGCCGCGGTCGCCGCCGGTCGTGCCGACGATGACCTTGTCCTTGACGGCCAGCGGCGACAGGGTGAAGGAGTATGCGAGGTGCCTGTCGGCCACCTCGACGTCCCACAGCAGGGCGCCGGAGGATGCGTCAATCGCTACGACGTGGGCGTCGAGCGTGGCCATGAACACCCGGCCGTCGAGCACCGCGACGCCGCGGTTGTTCGCCCCGCAGCAGGCCCGGTGATCGGAGGGGGTAGGGTAGCTGTAGACCCAGAACACGCGGCCCGTGCGGGCATCGAGCGCGACGATGTCGTTCGGCCGCTGTGAGACGTACATCACGCCGTCGACCACGATTGGCGTCGCCTGCCAGGGGCCGAAGACGGGCGCCTGGTACATCCATTGCAGCTCCAGGTCGCCCACGTTGGCCGGCGTGATCTGGTCGAGCGCGCTGTGGCGCTGACTGAAATAGCTGCCGGAGTAGGTCAGCCAGTTGCGCGATTCGCCCGCCGCCTCGCGCAGGCGCTCGAACGACACCTGGGCGGGCAGGTTGGCGACGGCCATGCCGCCCAGGATTAATGCCAGCAGGATGCCGCGCGCGGTCGGCGTTGGCTTCATGACGGGCTTCAGGATACCACCCCCGAGTTTCCCGCGGTCCTGCGCCGCAAACTCGGTAAGATGTAACCAGCCCGTGGCGAGCCGCATCCCGGGGGAGGAATACGTGATACACCACAAGCCGTTGCTGAGGACGTTTCTGGCGTGCGCCGTCATCGTTACCGTGTGGGCCGCCGCGCCCGGCGGGCAGTACTCGATCACGGTCAACCGGGACCGCCTGATCAACGCCCAGAACGAGCCGCAGAACTGGCTCCTGATGAACGGTGACTACGGCTCGCAGCGCTATTCGAAGCTGACGCAGATCAACCGCGACAACGTCGGCGACCTGCGGATGGTGTGGGCGCTGGCGCTCGGCGGCATGCAGGACACCGGCCGCAACGGACCGGAGAACGAGCTGAACCCGCTCGTGGACAACGGCTTCATGTACACCAGCGACGGCTGGGGCACCATCTACAAGATCGACGCGCGGCAGCCGGACCGGGGAGCGTTCGCGTGGATTGCCGACCCGGGCGTGGAGCACGAGGGCAACACCTCGCGCACGCGCGGCATCGCGCTCTGGGAGGATCTTGTGGTGGCGAACCTGCCGGACGGCCGCGTCATCGCCCTCGACCGCGACACCGGGGAGATCCTCTGGGACCGGGAGATCGCGCAGCAGACGGAGTTCGGCGGTCGCGAAGCCTTCCGCGCGGCGCCACTCGTGGCGGACGGGACGGTCATCATCCAGAACGGCACCGGCGACGCCGGCACGCGCGGCTGGGTCGCCGGGCTCGACGTGGAGACCGGCGAGGAAAAGTGGCGCTGGTATGTCGTGCCGGAGCCGGGCCAGCCCGGCAGCGAGACCTGGAAGGACGAGCACAACGCCTGGAAGACGGGCGGCGGCGGCATCTGGCAGACCGGGTCGTACGATCCGGAGACCAACCTGTACATATTCGGGACGGGCAATCCATACCCGATCTACGACGCGGAGTACCGCCCCGGCGACAACCTGTACACCGACTCGGTCGTGGCCGTGAATGTCGCCACGGGCGAGCGCGTCTGGCACTTCCAGTACACGCCGAACGACTCGTGGGACTATGACGAAGTGGGCATCCACATGCTGTACGACACCGTGATCGACGGCCGCCTGCGCAACGTCGTCGCCCACTTCGCGCGCAACGGGTTCTTCTATTCGCTCGACCGCGCCACCGGGGCCTTCATCAAGGCGGAGCAGTACGTGAACGACCTCAACTGGACCGCCGGCCTGGATCCGGTTACCGGCCGTCCGATCGACTACGACCCGAATCTCGACGTGCAGATCTACAACCCGGAGGCGCGCGCGCTGCGCGCCGACCGCGACCGCATGAAGCGTGCCTGTCCGACCTGGCACGGCGGCATCGCGCACCAGCCGACCGCGTTCAATCCGGAGAAGGGCATCGCCTACGGCGTGGGCACCGAGGGTTGCTTCTCACAGAGCGGCGCCGAGGTCGTGCCGCTTTCTCCGGAGGGGGGCGTCGACCGGGAGGCGAGCGAGCGCCGCGAGTACACCAGCGACCTGTACTACGGCTCGGTCGCCGCGGTCGACACCGACACGCACGAGCTGATCGCCAAGGCGGTCACCGAGATCGAGGTGCGCTCGGGCATCATCAGCACGGCCGGCGGACTGGTGTTCACGGCGCTGCAGGACGGCTGGGTGGTCGCCTACCACGACGAGACGTTGCAGGAGCTGTGGCGCTTCAACGTCGGCACGCCGCTCAAGGGAGCGCCGGTCACCTACGCCGTGGGTCCGAAGCAGTACCTGGCGGTGCAGGCGAGCGGCCGCCACCATCACCCGGTGAAATACGACAACCTCGAGACGTCGAGCTACCTGTTTGTATTCGCTCTCGAGAATTAGCGCTCAGCGCGGCAGGTCCGAGCACACCGCGACGTCGTCGCCCCAGTAGTCGATGCACGCAGCCCGGTCCATCGGACCCTGGCCGATCACCTTGGCGAACAGGAAGTCGGCGAGCCGCTCGATCTCGCGCGCCTGCAGCGTGGCGGCCGGATCCGGGAGCGTCAACCCCATGCGCCGCAGGTCGGCGCGCGTGCGTCCCAGGCAGCGCTCGTCGCTGTAGGCAAGCCGGTCGAATGCCGGCATGTCGCGGCCGGGCAGGCCGCACTTGATCACGAAGATCAGCTGCTCGCGGTCGAGGCTGCTCGTGCGCAGGTTCGCGCCGTCCGGCATCTGATTGTCCATCTTGCGGCCGTCGCCGGCCCAGCCGTGGCACGACTGGCAGTCGGCCTTCTGGCGGTAGATGCGCATGCCGGCGGCGATGTTGGCGTCGGTAGGCGCCTGCGCCTGCACGCGGGTTTCTGACGGGACAAGCAGAGCGAAGCCCAGCGCCGCCAGTAGCGGCGCCGGGAACCGGATAGGCATGCTAGCAGCCCGTGGCAAAAGCCCCGCTGCCGCCTGAGCTGCGTTGTTCGTCGCTCACATATGGTCGAATATGTTCGCTTCTCACGCCTTGTCAGCCGGGCGCCTGGCCGGTCTCGGTGCGACGCGGGGTTTCACCACGGGCAGCTTGCGTCGGGCGGCGGGATTGACCGCTACTGCTGATCCTGCGAGCTGGCGAAGGCGAACGAACCGCCGCGCGCGGCGATCTCTGCGTCGAACTGCTCCTGCGTCATGTGCACCATGCGGGTGATGCCGGACATCATGTCGTCGATGGAGCGATTGCCCCAGCCCTTCCAGTTGCGCGGGTCGACCACGTTCTTGTTCGTTTCGGAATTGTTGTACCAGGACATCACGCGGACGACCGTCCCGGCCGGCAGCAGCGGTGCGACGTCATCCTCGAAGACGTACACCTTGGCCCAGTTGTGGTCGTAGTCGGCGCAGCTCAGCATCTCGCGCGCATTGTTCGGATAGAGCGCCTCGAAGCACATCCGCTTGCCGCTGGAGTGCAGGTGCGGCTCGAACGTCAACATCTTTGTCGGCTGATCCAGGCGGTGGAAGCCGTCGCGCATCACGTTGTCGTCTTCCGCGGGGATGTCGAACTCGTAGTCGTATTGCGTCGCCCGGCCCAGGCTGGTGAGGCCCAGATTGTATTTCGGTTCGTAGTCCTTCGGATGGAGCGTGAAGCCGACGTCGAGCCGGGCGCGAACCTCGCGGCCGATCGAGTGCAGGTGCATCGAGTTGAACGTGATCACCGACCCGGCCGGCAGCAGGACGCCGACGTCGTCGGGATAGACCGTGGCGTTCTGTCCCAGTTCGTGCACCAGGGTGAACTCGTTGTCCCGTTCCCCGCAGAACGTCTGCCGGCCGCAATTCGCCGGTCCGCCGGTATCCTCCGGCGACTCGGCGGTGAGCACCGCGTGGTGCACGACAAACAGTCCCAGGGCGGCCCGTCCGTCGTCGTTTATTTCCGCCTGTTCCTCGTGGAGGCGGATTTCCTTCACCTCGATCGCCTTCACGTAGCGGTCTTCGGTCAGGCCGCTCGGGGTGTGGCCCCACTCGCCGAACCAGTCGGCCGCGTCCGCTTCGACCGTCCCCTCGGGTGACGGCACGATCAGATCGGGCGTGCCGTAGGTCCAGCCGTCAACCGGCCACTCGAGCGGTGGCGGGAGGTCGTCCGGATTGCCCCGCGGGGCGCCGTTGTCCACCCAGGCCGCGATGGTCGCGATCTCCTCGTCGCTCAACGAGGGGTCGTCCTTGTAGCGCTGGATGCCGATGTTCTTGTCGATGAACCAGGGCGGCATCTCGCGCGACTGCGTGCGGTTCTTGATCGAACGCGCCCACGGGCGGATGTCCTGGTAGCTGATCAGCGCCATCGGCGCGCCGCCCCGCGGGCGGTGGCACTTCTCGCACGAGCGCTGCATGATCGGCGCGACGTCCCTGGTGAACGTCACATCGGCTTCCCGCTCGGCTGCGGCGGCGGGCGCCGTGGCCAGAATGAGCCCGACGAACGCTGCACAGCCTGCCAAGGATAGGAAATTACCGGGAAATGTCTTGACCGTCATCACCATTTACCTTTCGGTTGGCGCCTGGATACAAGTCATGCAAAGCGTAGCACCAACCGGGTCCGTTATAAAGCGGCATCTTTGTTAGATGGGGCTGCGCCCCAAACCCCCGGCGGCTGCTTGCGGGGACCCCTTTGCCCCGCGCCGCTGCCGCCGGGCCGCGCTGTGCGCGGCTGTCGTTCGATCCGTCCCGGCGCCTCGACGCCCTCGCGACGAACGCTGGTGAGAAATGCGGGATAATGGAGCAGTCGGGAGGAATCGATGACAAG
>JAGWAI010000029.1:8812-25233 GCA_021296485.1 Acidobacteriota bacterium | reverse complement strand
GGCCGCAGGCTCGCCGCCGCCGGCGCGGCGCACCCCCAGCGTGGGCGCGGCGCCGTCCCCCAAGAGCCGCCGATCCGTTCCCATGCGGCCGTTCGGATCGAGGACCACGCGCACCGGGTTGCGGCCCTCCACTTCCCGCACGGTGAGGCGCGGGTCGTCCGCCGCCACCGTGCCGGCGCCCACCACCACGGCGTCCACGAGCGCCCGCAGCCGGTGCAGGCGCCGGATGTCGGCCGGACCGGTGACGTAGTGGGAATCGCCGCCGGCCGTGGCGATGCGGCCGTCGAGGCTCTGTCCGGCCTGCCCGATCACCAGGTCCGCGCGCAGTTGGAGCGGCAGCAGCAGGTCGAGCAGGTCGCGCGCGGAAGGGCTCGTCTCGCATGCAGCCTCCCAGGCTCCGGAGGCGTAAACTTGCAACCAGACAGCCGGACTGGGATCATGATGCACGCGCAGCGGCGCACCGGCCGCCGCCGCGCCCGGCGGAACGGCGCGCAGCAGGTCCCACGCGGTGCGCTCGTCGATCGGGAAATTCACACACGCTCCGGAGGCGGACTCTAGTATGCACGAGGCGGAACGCGGGCTGTCCGATTTGCAGCAGGGACGGCCCCTCTACATCACGGCGCCTGACGCCGGCGGCGCGCCCGGGGCGCTGGTGGCCGTCGTCGAGGGCGCCCGTCCAGGGACGCTGGCGCGGCTCGCGCGGCTCACCGGCCAGCCGGTCCGCCTCGGCGTGACCGCCCACCGCGCACGGGCGATGGGTCTGACCAACGGCGGCCGCCCGGCGCCGCTCAGCGTGCCGCTGCCGGCCGCGGCGACGCCCGACGACATGCTGCGGCTCGCAACCGTTCCCAACGGCGCTGGCCGTTCCGGCGCCGCCCGCCCGGCGTCCGCGGCCGAGGCCGCCGGTCTCACCCTTGCCAGGCTGGCTCGGTTGATTCCGGCGGTCGTGACGGCGCCGGTCGGTGCGGCGGAGTCGCCGGCGCTGCGGCGCAGCCTCGAACGGGGCGCGATCCTGCACGTGACGACCACGCAGGTCGAGTTGCTGGCGGCCAGCACGCGGCTGGAGCTGACGTACGTCAGCGACGGGCCGGTGCCGCTGGAGGACGCGGAGGACGCCTGCTTCATCTGCTTCCGCGAGGCGAACGGCATTCTCGAGCACGTGGCGGTGCTCATCGGCGAGCGCGGCGGCTGGCCCGATCCGGTGCCGGTCCGCATCCACTCGGCCTGCCTGACCGGCGATCTGTTCGGCAGCCTGCGCTGCGACTGCGGCGAGCAGTTGCGCGGCAGCCTGCGCATCTTCGCCAAGGGCGGCGGCGGGGTGCTGCTGTACCTGGCGCAGGAGGGGCGCGCCATAGGCCTCGGCAACAAGTTGCGGGCCTACGCCCTGCAGCAGCAGGGGCTCGACACGGTGGACGCGGACTGCACGCTCGGGTTCGGCGCGGACGAGCGGCTATACGATGCCGCCATCGAGATGCTGCGGCACCTGGAGATCGACCGCGTGCGGCTGCTCACCAACAACCCCGACAAGGTGCGCGCGCTGCGGGAGGCCGGCATCGACGTCGCCGAGCGCGCGGCGCTGTACGGGACGCTCAACCGCCACAACCTCGCGTACGTCAAGGCCAAGGTGTCGCGCGCCGGCCACTGGCTCGGCGACCTGCTGTCGGGCGCCGCCAACGGCAACGGCGGCGGTAGGTGAGCGGCCGGCCCTACCCGGCCTCCAGCCGGTCCAGCGGGAACCCCCGCGCATCGCGGATGATGTCCGCGAGCGCCGCGCCGTAGCCTTCGACGAGCCGCCGCCCCAGCGCCGCATCGGCCAGCGCCGCGTCTCCCGTCACGCCCGATGGATTGAGGTCGCCGGCCAGCCAGGCGAACGACGCGGCGTCGTTGCCCGGCGCCACGCGGCGCAGCGTGCCCTCCAGCTCGGCCCCGAGCGAGCGGGCGTCGCCGATTGCCGCCGTGCGCACCAGGTCAGGGCGCAGGTGCAGCATCATGGCCGTCTCCACGGCGCCGCCGTGCAGCCCGTGCCGCCATTCCGCCTCCGGCAGGTCCACGCCGGCGGGGCGCGGCAGCAGGAAGTAGTGCGTCGTGACCACCAGCAGGCCCAGCTCGTCGCGCAGCCGCAGCGCGGCCATCTCCGCGGCGGCCCGGTTGCCGCCGTGGCTGTTGCTCAGCACCAGCCGCCGGACGCCGTCGCGCGCCAGCGCGGCGCCGTGCGCGTGGATCACATCCGCAACCAACCGCGGCTCCAGGCCGAGCGTGCCGGCGAACCGCTCGTGCTCGCGGCTCGCGCCGGCGGCCAGCGGCGGTAGGGCCCAGGCCGGGAAGTCGGCGGGCAGCCCGCGGAAGGCGGCGGCCAGCAGGCCGTTCCCGATGTCGAGGTCGGTCGACAGCGGCAGGTGCGGGCCGTGCTGCTCCACGGCGGCCAGGGGCAGCACCGCCACCGGGTCCCGCGCGGCGAGCCGCGCCGCCTCCACGGTGGTCAGCGCCTGCCAGGCGCGGTTGTCGGGGATGCCGTAAGCGTTGCCGGTCATGCGGCCGCTCCGGGGGCCGCCAATCGCGCGTACAAATCGCCGGAGGAGACGCCGCCGGCGCCCGCGTCGAGCCAGCTGCACAGGCGCGCTCCCGGTACCCAGGCGTCAAAGACGAAGCGCCGCCGCTCGCCCGGCACCGCATTGAATTCGTAACGCCCGAGCGCGTCGAGCCTCCGGATGCACGCCGCGGCCAGGTCGAGACGGCCGGCGACGAATTCCACCGACAGCGCCGGCAGCGGCCGGCTCAGTCCGGCCAGCACCTCGGTTTCGTATCCCTCCACGTCGATCTTGCAGAAGCGCGGCAGGCCGTAGCACTCGATCAGCCGGTCCAGGGTGGTTACCGGCACGTCCACCGTCCGGTCCCAGCGCACGCGGCGAAAGCTGGGGTTGGCCGCCGCCAGGCCGGCGCGCCACGTTTCGGACAGCGTCGACACCGTCGGCGTGCGCCGGCTGATCGCCAGCCGCGCGGTGCCGGCCGCGCGGCCTACCGCTTCCGGCCGCACGGTGATCCGTCCGCCGCCGGTCCAGCGCCGGATCGGCGGCAGCCGGCGCAGCAGCGCCGCCACGCGCGGCTGCGGTTCCAGCGCGACGACGCGCGCGCCGAGCGCGGCGAACGCCGCGGAGCGGTCGCCTACGTGGGCGCCGATGTCGAACACGAGGTCGCCGGGGGCCACCAGCGGGCGGTACAACCGCCGCAAGCCGCGCTGCCGGCCGGGGCGCCAGTACACCAGCAGCGAGCGCAGCAGCCCGAGCCACTCAGCCATTCGCTCGCCTCACCGGCGGCCAGATGCGCGACAGCACGCCGTCGGGCTCGCTCAGGCCGTGGTGCACCGACGCCGCCAGGTGCGCGGCCACGAGCGCCACCAGCGTGTACGCCGCCATGGCATGAACCACCATCATCACATGGGCGATCTCCGGTATGCCGGTCACGAGCGGCGGGATGCCGAGCGCGTCGAGCATCTCGATGGGATAGCCGTCGCCCACGGTGCGCACGTAGCCGCTGATCGGCAGGATGAACAGCAGCGCGTACAGCGCGTTGTGGGTCAGCGCGGCGAGCCGCCGCTGCGACGCGGGCGCCCCGGCCGGCAGCGCCTCGACGGGATGCGCCAGCTTCCAGGCCAGGCGCAGGCCCATCAGCGGCAGGAATACGCACCCCATGCCCTTGTGCAGGATGAACACGGCGTCGTTCATCGACGCGATCGCCTCGGTGGTCATCGCCACCCCGGCGGCGACCTGCACCGTCACGAGCACGGTCGTCACCCAGTGCAGCAGCCGCGCCCCGGTCCCGTAATCCCGCCGCGCCCCATCGTTAGCCATCATGGTCATCCTGCTTCGTTGCGCTTTGCCTTGTCGCGGTCCGCCGCGCTGAACGCTCCCACGAACCAGTCGCGAAAGGCATCCATGCCGGCCGCCGGCCGCGATCGGTCGGGCCGGGCCCCGGCCGAGAAGCCCCATCCCAGGAACGGCCGGACCAGCGCGGGGTCGCCGCTGATCACGTGCACCGGTACGGCGCGGGTGGCGTCCTCGCCGGTGATCAGCGGCGCCGGCTGGTGGTCGCCCAGCACGATCAGCAGCGTGCGATCGTCGACATACCGCTCGGCGTAGCCGGTCGCCGCGTGGACGGCGTAGTCTACCGACAGCGCGAAGTGCTCGCGCACCCGATCGTGGTCCAGCCACAGCTCGTGCGGCGGCTCGCCGGCGTCGCGCCAGCGCTCGAACACGGCGCCGTCGCCGATGACGTCCCAGTCGTCCAGCACCGGCAGAATCGGCGTCCAGGGTGCGTGGCTGCTGATCAGGCCCAGCTCCGCGAATACCGGCCGCGGATCCCCGGACCGCCGGATCCGCCGCTGCAGGAACGACCAGGTGAACTGGTCCGGCATCGTCACCCAGTTGAGGGCCGGTCCGGCGTAGTCGATGTCGCGCCGCGTCCAGATCTCGTCGTAGCCCAGGCGCTCGCCCTCGGGCCACGCCAGCGTGTTGGCCGGCATCAGCGCGGCGCTGCGGTGACCGGCCCGCCGGAAGTCGTCGATCAGCGTCTCGCGCCCCTCCGCCAGCAGCAGGTCGTAGCGCAACTGGTTGTCGACCCACAGGCCGCTGAGCAGAGACAGGTGCGAGAACCACGACTGTCCGCCCTGGGTGGGCGCCGCCAGCCGGCCCGTGGCGAGATGCAGCCCTGCCGCGGACGTGCGCGCCGCCAGCGCGTCGAGGCGCGGCCCCAGCACCGGCGCGTAGCGCGGATCCTCTATCGCGGACATGCCGTACGACTCGACGAAGGCGATCAGCACGTCGCGGCCGCGCAGGCGGTGCAGCAGCCGCGGCACCGACGCATAGTCCGCCGGGGCGGCGCCGAGCTCGGCGGCGAACGCGTCCCGCTCGTTGAACATGCGCACGGCGTGGCGCGCCTGATCGGCGGCCAGGCGCGCGGCGGGCGCGGCGACGCGCGGTCCCAGCGCGGGAACTGTCCCGGCCGCCAGCGCCGCGACCGCAGCGACCGCGCCCGCGGCTGCCAGCGTCCAGCGCCGCCCGCCGGGGAGCGCGATCCGCATCAGCCGCCCGGCGATGACGCGCACCGCCAGCAGCCCCGCCGCGGAGACGACGACCGCGGCCACGAGCGTCCCGCCGCCGCCGGCCACCCCGGCGATGAGCCGCCCCGCGTCCGCGGCCAGCGGGATGTCCAGGTACAGGTTGAGCGCGCGGCCCAGGCTGAGCCGAAAGACGGCGTCGGCGAACGCCAGCAGGCTGCCCAGGATCAGCACGGCCGCGGCGCCCCAGGCCGCAATCCGGCGCCAGCGGGTGTGCGGCAGCAGGGCGAACAGCGCGACGGCCGCCACCGCCTCGACGGCCAGCCACGTGCGGCCCGCGCCGCCCGGCAGCAGCCAGCCCGGCGCAATCAGCAGCACGTTGACAACCAGCAGGGCAATCAGCAGACTCAGAAATCCGCCTCCGGTGCTGTTCCCGACCATGCCTGGAACGATTGGCCGCGTCATCGTGCTCTGCGTGCTGTTGCCGTCCGTGGCGTGCGATTCTCCGGCGCCCGACGGCGCGGTTCCGGGCTCAAGCCCGGCGCCGGACGGCCCGCCACTGGCGGCGGAGACGCTGCACGACGATCTGACGGCCCGCGCCCGCCGGCTGGCGGCCGCTCCGTACGAGCCGCCCGGCGACGATCTGCCGCCGGCGCTGGCCGGCCTCGACTACGATCAGTATCGCTCTATCCGGTTCCGCCCGGAGGCGGCGTTGTGGAAGGGCGCCGCCCGCTTCGAGCTGCAACTGTTCCACCCCGGCTTCATCCACCGCGAGCCGGTACGCCTGCACCTGGTGGAGCACGGCCGGATCACCATGGTGCCGTTCGACCCGGCGCGGTTCCGCTACGACGGCCCCGCGGCGCCGGCGGCCGCTGCCGTGGGGCCCGCAACCGGCCACGCGGGATTCCGGGTACACTACCCGCTCAACGACGCGGCCATCAAGGACGAGACGGCGGTGTTCCTCGGCGCGTCGTACTTCCGCCTGCTCGGGCGCGGCCACGTGCACGGACTGTCCTCGCGCGGGCTGGCCATCGACACCGCGCTCGAGAGCGGTGAGGAGTTTCCCCTGTTCCGGGAATTCTGGCTGGTCCGACCGGCTCCCGATGCGGCGGCGCTGACGTTTCATGCGCTGCTCGACAGCCGCTCGGTGGCCGGCGCCTACCGCTTCGTCCTCGAGCCGGGCGCGCCCACGACGCTGGACGTCGAGGCGCGGCTGTTCGCGCGCGCGGACGTCGCCAAGCTGGGCGTGGCGCCGCTGAGCAGCATGTTCCTGTACGGCCGCAACCGGCTGCGGGCGTTCGACGACTTCCGCCCCCAGGTGCACGACTCCGACGGCCTGCTGCTGCACGCCGCCGACGGCGAGTGGATCTGGCGTCCGCTGGGCAACGGTCCGGACGTGCAGCTCGCGGCTTTCCCGGGCGCCGCCCCGCGCGGGTTCGGCTTGGTGCAGCGCGAGCGCCGCTTCGAGAGCTATCTCGACGCCGAGGCGCGTTACGACCGGCGGCCGAGCGAGTGGATCGAGCCGCTTGGCGCGGATTGGGGCAGCGGGCGTGTCGAGCTGCTGGAGTTCCAGGTCGACTCGGAGTTCGCCGACAACGTCGCGGCGTACTGGGTGCCCGACGAGCCGTTCACGGCCGGCGCGGAGCGGGCCTACCGCTACCGCCTGTCCACCTTCGACGCGCGGCTCCCGGATCAGACGCTCGCGCAGGTGGAGCGCACCAGCATCGGACGGGATGCGCTGCCGGGCCAGCCGGACGCGCCGCCGCCCAGCCGGCGCCGGATGGTCGTCGACTTCGGCCCGCTGCCGGCGGCCGTCGCGGACCCGGGCGGAGCCGGCGCGCCGCCGCCGGTCGAGGCGGTGCTGGACGCTTCCTCCGGCCAGGTTTCCGATCTCGTCGTCCAACCATTACCGGAGGCGCGCGGCTGGCGGGCGGCGTTCCGCCTGGAGCCCGCCGCCGGCGCACCGGCGGAGTTGCGGCTGTACCTGCATCGCGGCGGTCGCCGCGTGTCGGAAACCTGGAACTATGTCTGGCATCCCGAGCATGTCCGGCACTGAGCCCACCGCCGCGATCCGGCTGCCGGCCGTCCGCCTGCGGCGCTGGCTGTACGGCGCGCTGGTCGCCGCCACCACGCTGGCCGGGGCCGCCATGATGCTCGACATCATGCGCGCCGGCGGCGTCACCCTGCTCGAGCTGGTCATCCTGGCGCTGTTCACCGCCACGTTCGGCTGGATTGCCATGCCGTTCTGGAACGCCGTCATCGGCTTCACGCTGGCGCTGCTGCGCCGCGATCCGCTGACGCTCCAGCCGCTGCAACCGCAGGCGCCGTCCGTGGCTGACGACGCCGCGCATGCCGATCCCGGCGCGCCGCGCACCGCGCTGGTGATGCCGGTGCACAACGAGGATCCCGCGCGCGTCACCGCCGGCCTGGCCGGCATGCTGCGCTCGCTGGAGCGCGCCGGCCACGGCGGCCGCTTCGACCTGTTCCTGCTGAGCGACACGACCGACCCGGCGATTGCCGCGGCCGAGGAGGCGGCCTGGGCGGCGCTCTGCCGCCGGATGGGCGCCGCCGGCATGCACTACCGCCGCCGCGCCGCCAACAGCGGCCGCAAGGCGGGTAACATCGCCGACTTCTGCCGGCGCTGGGGGGCGCGGTACGACTTCATGGTCGTGCTCGACGCCGACAGCATCATGACCGCCGCGGCGCTGCTGGCGCTGGTGCGCGCGATGGAGGCGAACCCGCGCGCCGGCCTGATCCAGACCGTGCCGCTGCCGGCGCGGCGGACCACGCTGTTCGGCCGCTTCATCCAGTTTGCGGGCTGCCTGTACGGCCCGCTGCTGGCGGCGGGGCAGGCGTGGTGGCAGACCGACACGGCCAACTACTGGGGCCACAACGCCATCATCCGCGTCGCGCCGTTCAGCGCGCGCTGCGGCCTGCCCGTGCTGCCGGGCCGCCCGCCGCTCGGCGGCGCCATCCTGAGCCACGACTTCGTGGAGGCGGCGCTGATGCGCCGCGCCGGCTGGGACGTCTACCTGCTGCCGCTAATGGACGGCAGCTACGAGGAGGCGCCCGGCAACGTCGTCGACTACGCCCGCCGCGACCGCCGCTGGTGCCAGGGCAGCCTCCAGCACCTGGGCCTGCTGGCGGTGCCCGGATTTCATCCGCTCAACCGGCTGCACTTCCTGCTCGGGGCGGCCGGCTACCTCTCGTCCGTCGCCTGGCTGCTGCTGCTGCTGGCGAGCACGCTCTACGTGCTGCCGTCGGCGCCGGCCGTCGGCACGCCGGTCCTGTGGATCCCGCGCTCGTGGCCCGGACCCGCCGTTCCGCTGCTGGCGGTGACCGCCGGGTTGTTGCTGACGCCGCGCCTGCTCGCCCTGCTGCAGGTGCTTGCCGCCCGCCGCGTGCGGTTCGGCGGCGCGCCGCGGCTGCTGGCAGGGACCCTGCTGGAGACGCTCTTCGCCGTGGTGGTCGCGCCGGTCATGATGCTCTACCACACCCGCTTCGTGGCGAGCGTGCTGGCCGGCCGCGACATCCGCTGGGAGGCGCAGGTGCGCGAGGGGGATACGCTCGGCTGGCGGGAGGCGTGGGCCGGCGGCGGCTGGTGGATCACGCTGGCCGGGGTCGTCTGGGGCGCCGTCACGCTGTACGCCAGCCCCGCGTTCCTGATCTGGCTGTCGCCGATCCTCGTCGGCCTGCTGCTGGCCGCCCCGCTGATCCGCTGGACGAGCAGTCGCTCGCTGGGTGCCTGGACCCGCCGCCGCGGGTTGCTGCTGGTGCCTTCCGAGACGGCGCCGCCGCCCGAGCTCACCGCGGGGGAGATGTCGACCGCCGCCGCCCCGGCGCCTGCCGTGGAAGCCGAGAGCCGCCAACCGGTCGCAAGCTTGTAGCAGGCCGCAGCAAGACCCCGCCCGCCGCAGGCGCCTGGCAGCCCGTGGTCAGTCGCTCGGGAAGCGGGCGATCCGGTCGCCCCGCATGCTGCCCATCCAGATCTCGCCGCCGACCTCCAGCGCCGCGGTCCCGGTGAAGAAATGCTCGTTGGCGGGCGCGTCTACCACGTGCTCGACCGCCAGCGTGTCCGGGTCGACGCGCGCCGTGTGCGTGCGCATGTCGTCGCACAGCGTCTCGAGGCATTCCAGGATGCGCGGAATGCTCTCCGCGCTGTGCCCGGCGGTCAGCAGCGAGCCGTCCGCCTGCCAGCGGATGTTGTCCGGAAAGAACCCCAGGTCGACAATCTCCTTCTCGACGGGCTCGCGGCCGCGCGACAGGCGCATGACCTGCCCGGCGCTCCAGAGGTTGACGTACAGCCACTCGCCGTCCGGCGAGGCCTCGATCCCGTTCGGCCCCGACGACTCGCTCTCGGGCACCGTCGACCAGCCGTCCTCGGGATGCCATTCGAGCACGACGCCGAAGATGGCGTCGCCGCCGATGTCGGCCGGCGAGAACTCTCCGCCCTCGGGAGGCACGAACGGCACCGTCACGACGAATCCGCCGTGCGGCAGCAGGCTGACCGAGTTGAGGCTCATACCCTCGGGCGCGATTACGCAGCCGATCCAGGTCAAGCCGGGGATCGGTGACGCCGCCCCGGCGCCCTGCGCGCGGGCGTCGATCTCGAAGATCTCGACCGATTCGCGGAAGCCGTGGTGCACGACGTACAGGTGGTGCAGGCCGTCATCGACGGTCAGCAGGTTCAGCCCGTGGGCGCTGAACTGCTCGTTCTCGTTCGGATCGATCGGTCCGGGGCAGTCGGGATACAGCGCTGTGTCGTGGCGCTCGCGCGGGTTGTCGACGGGAAACATCCGTATCCGGGATTGGTCGCGCCGGCTGACGTACTGGATCGCCCCGGCGATGTATCCGGACGCCACGACCAGGTCGGTGTCCGGGATGGCCACAAGGTCCTCCGGACTGGTGACGCCGCAGACGAACGCCATGTCGTCGGCCGGATCGCAGTCGGCATTGGCTTCCGGCAGATCCTGGCTGGATTCCGGCGGAGCCTCGGCCGCATCCGGCATGTCCTGCTCCGGTCCGCCGCCGCAGCCCGCCAGCACGAGCACCGCCGCCGCCATCCCTGTCACCTGCAGCCACCGCATCATATGTTCCTCCTCCGGATCATTCCGCCCGCGCCGGTAATGTAACATGCGGCCGGTCGTGCGCCGCCGTCAGCTCGCGCCGTCCGTGCTCCTGCTTGCCGCGTTGGTCCTCAGCGTCCGACCGGCGGCGGCTGCCGCCCCCTGCCCGCCTCGGGACGACCCGGCCGCGGAGCAGACCGAGGCCTCGAATCCGGCCCCCGGCACCCCGCACCCGCGCGAATTGGCGGGCGACGGCGCAGCAGCGGGCGCCACCGCCGCCACGACGCCGCAGTCCGGCAGCGCGCCCTGGCCGGTCCCGCCGGAGGTGGTCGTCCGCGACGACGGGGGCGGCGTCACCGTCCGTGCAGTCAAGCTGGCCGCCGGCCTGCGGCTCGACGGGGTGCTGGACGAGCCGATCTACGATTGCATCCGCGCGATCTCCGGGTTCGTGCAGCTCATGCCGGACGAGGGCGCCCCGGCCACCGAGAAGACCGAGGCGTGGATCGCGTTCGACGCGGCGAACATCTATGTCAGCGCGCGTCTGTGGGACTCGACCCCGCCGGCCGGCTGGGTGGCCAACGAGATGCGGCGCGACACGCGCCAGCTCCGCAACAACGACAGCTTCTGGGTGGCGTTCGACACATTCCACGACCGGCGCAACGGCGTCGCCTTCTACACGAATCCGCTCGGCGCGCTGGGCGACTTCGCCATCACCAACGAAGGCAATCCCAACGGCGACTGGAATCCGGTGTGGGACGTGCGCACCGGACGCTTCGAGGGGGGCTGGACGGTCGAGATGGAGATCCCGTTCAAGTCGCTGCGCTACCGGCCCGGGCCGGCGCAGGTATGGGGAGTTCAGCTCCGCCGCAACATCCGGCGCAGGAACGAGATGGCCTTCATCACGCCGCTGCCGATCTCGGCGGGGCGGACGGGTATCTTCCGCGTCTCGCAGGCAGCCACGCTCGTGGGCCTCGAGGCGCCGGCCGCCGGCAACAACCTGGAGATCAAGCCGTACGCCATCGGCGGCGTGACCACCGACCTGGCGGCCACGCCGCCGCGGCGCAACGCCGGGGAGGGCGCCGGCGGCGTGGACGTCAAGTACGGCCTGACCGAGAACCTGACCGCCGACCTGACCTACAACACGGACTTCGCCCAGGTCGAGGTGGACGAGCAGCAGGTCAACCTCACGCGGTTCAGCCTGTTCTTTCCCGAGAAGCGGGAGTTCTTCCTCGAAGGCCAGGGCATCTTCAACTTCGCCCGCGGCGCCGCCGACGGCGCCGGGCGCAACACGGGCTTGCGGCAGGAGGGCGGCAGCCGTCCCGGCCGCCGCGGCGGCAACGCCCCGACGCTGTTCTACTCGCGGCGCATCGGCCTGGAACAGGGCACGGTCGTGCCGATCGTCGCCGGCGGACGGCTCACCGGCAAGGTCGGCGCCTTCGACGTCGGGGCGTTGAACATCCAGACCGACGAGGAAGCGATTGTCGGCGCGCTGCCGACGAACTTCACCGTCGTGCGCGTCAAGCGCGACATCCTGCGCCGCAGCACCATCGGCGCTCTCGTCACGAACCGCTCCGTCTCGGTGAACGGCGACGGTTCCAACCAGGCATTCGGCGCCGACGCCACGTTCTCGTTCTACGACAACGTGAACGTCCTCGCCTATGTCGCGAAGACATCGACGCCCGGCCTCGACGGCGAGGACCTGAGCTACCAGGGCCAGTTCATTTACGGCGGGGACCGCTACGGGCTGCAGGCGGAGCACCTGGTCGTCGAGGACAACTTCGAGCCCGAGGTTGGCTTTCTCCGCCGCCGCAACTTCCGGCGTTCATACGCGACCGGACGGTTCAGTCCCCGGCCGCACTCGATCGAGGCGGTCCGGCAGTTCCGCCTGGAAGGCAGCTTCGACTACGTCCTGACCGCCGACACGGGGCACGTCGAGACGCGCCAGACGCAACTGGCGTTCGTGACCGAGTTCGAGAACAGCGACCGGCTGGCCGTATCGGCCGCGGACAACTACGAGCTGCTGATCGAGCCGTTCGAGGCCGCCACCGGCGTGGCGCTCCCGGTCGGCGGCTACGGCTTCCGCGACGTGGAGTTCCTGTACGCGCCCGGCCTCCAGCGGCGGTTCAACGGCGAGCTGCGGGTGCGGGTCGGCGAGTACTTCAATGGCACCATCCGCTCGGTGGGCTTCACGCAGGGCCGGCTGGAGCTGACGCCGCAACTGGCTGTCGAGCCCACGCTCTCGGTCAACTGGATCGACACGCCGCAGGGCGCGTTCCGCGCGGACCTGGTCGTCTCCCGCGTGACCTACACGTTCTCACCGCGCATGTTCTTCAGCGGCCTGGTGCAGTACAACTCGGCCACCGACACGATCAGCAACAACCTCAGGCTGCGCTGGGAATACACCCCCGGCAGCGAGCTGTTCGTGGTCTATACCGACGAGCGCCACGCCGACCCGCTGCGCCCGGACCGGGCATACGGACTGCGCAGCCGCGGGCTCGTGGTCAAGGTCAACCGGCTATTTCGGTTTTGAGCCGCCGCGCATTCCGAGGCGGATCCAGAGGGGGATGAGGGCGGCGCCGGTGAGGAGCAGCAGGGCGGACCAGGCGGCCGGCCAGGGGAACCAGACGGGAGGCGGGGCGGCGGTGAGCCAGCTGCCGGCGCCCACCAGGACGCAGAACATCGACAGGGCGCACGCCGCGGTGGCGCCGGCCGCGCGCGCTAGCCGCCTTGGACCGTCGTCCGGCGCGTCGCCGGCTTCGGCCGCGACGGGACCCCAGAATCCGAGCGGCCGGGCGCGGCGGTAGAACGTGGCGAGGCGCCCGGGGTCCTCGCGCGGGCCGAGCAGGATGGCGGCCAGCGCCCCGGCGGTGGCCAGCGCCGCCACGATCAGCAGCCGCTCGGCCTGCCGGTCGTCGCCGAGCAGCACCATCAGCGCCGGCGCGGCCATCAGCGAGACGCCCGCGGCGGCAATCTCCGCCCAGGCGGTGACCCGCCACCAGATCCAGCGCAGCACCAGCACCATGCCCATGCCGGCGCCCATCAGCAGGCTGGTCTGCCAGGCCTGGTTGATGGACGTGAGCCGCGTCATTATCAGCAGCGCGACGGCCAGGATCGCCACGCTCGCCAGGCGCGCCACGCGCACCAGCGCGCGCTGGTCGGGCTCGACGCCGCGCCACGCCCGGCAGACGAAGCGCCCGTAGATGTCGTGCGTCCAGTACGAGGCGCCCCAGTTCAGGTGGGTGTCCACCGTCGACGCGATTGCCGCCAGCATGCCGGTCAGCATCAGCCCCTTCACGCCGGGCGGCAGCAGCTCCGCCATGCCGCGCACGTACGACGCCTCGCGGTCTGCCTGCAGCAGCCCGGGCGCCAGGCTCGGGTCGGGCGGGAACAGCACCAGCAGGCCGAGTCCGAGCGGCAGCCAGAGCAGGCTGCGCAGCACCACCTGCGTCGCGGTGAACACCACCGCCGCGGTCCGCGCGTCGCGGTCGCTGCGGCAGGCCATCGTGCGCTGGGCCAGGTAGCCGCTGCCGTCGGCGTTGAGCTGGATCAGCCACAGCAGGCCGAGCATGCCCAGCAGGGCGGGGGCCGCGTTGCGCGCCCGGTCCGGGGTGAACGCCAGAATCTCGTCCGGCCGGATGCCGCCCGGTCCGCCGCCGGCGAATTGCTCCCGTATACGTTCCGTGATGGCCCACGGGCCGCCCGCCTCGGCGGCCACGATCCAGGCGAAGGCCGCCGTCCCGGCCAGCATCACGCCGATCTGCACGATGTCGGTGGCCACCACGCCGCGCAGGCCGCCGGTGGCGGAATACGACGCGACGACGGCCAGCAGCAGGACCAGCGAGATCAGGTTGCTGGCGGTCGTGGTCCAGACGCCGGGGCCGCCGGCCTGACCGAGCGCCAGCGGCACGCCTATCCAGGTAACGAGGTCGACGACCGGCGCGAACAGGCCGGCCGGCAGCCATTCGTCCCAGCGCAGGAACGGCCCCGCAATCGTCGCCGCCGCCAGCAGCACCCAGGCCAGCACCGTGCAGTTCAACACCGTGCCGAAGTAGACCGCCTTGACCGCGCGCAGCACCGCGGCCGGGCGGCCGCCGTAGCGCAGCTCGGTCAGCTCGGCGTCGGTCAGCACCCCGGCCCGCCGCCAACCGCCCGACAGCGCGAAGCCCATCAGCAGGAACGCGACCGCGTAGATCCAGAGCTGCCACAGGGCGAAGATGCCGGCGGTGGCGATCAGGCCGGTCACCAGCAGCGGGGTGTCGGCCGCGAACTGCGTCGCCGCCATGCTCAGGCCCGCCTGCCAGCCGCGCAGGCTGCGCCCGGCCAGGAAGTAGTCGTCGAGGCTGCGCGACGCGGCGCGGCGGTTCCGTACGCCCGCGGCCGCCGCGTGAACGACGAATGCCGCGATGATCGCGAGGTCGATGAGCGCCATGCCGAGCCGACACGATAGCAGCCCGTGGCAAGAACCCGCGTGGCTTTGTCCTGGCGTGCCGGCGGCGTATGCTGTGCAGCACGGTTCCGTGCACGCCGCACTCGCCCGAAGGGAGTCCCGATGAGAACCCTGTGGCCAATCGCCCTGACCCTGGCCCTGCTCGCGCTGCCCGGCGCGGCCGGGACCCGCGCACAGGAGTGCGCGCCCGACGGGGACGTGACGTTCGTCTGCAACCAGGCCGGCCCCGAGGACCTGGTGGCCGTGCCCGAAACGCACTGGGTGCTGGCGGGCGCATATCAGGCAGGCAACGGCGGCCTGCGGCTGATCGACACCCGCGATCTCAGCACCATGATCCTGCTGCCGTCCGACGCGCTCCGGGAGCGGCACGACCGCGACGCCTATCCGACGTGCCCCGGCCCGATCGTCGCGGAGGCGGGCGCGGACTTCGACGCCCACGGCCTGCACATTGCGCAGGGGCAGGGCGGCGTGCACACGCTGTATGTCGTCCACCACAACATACGCGAGTCGGTCGAGGTGTTCGAGCTCGACGCGCGGCCGGATCCGCCGCAACTTACGTGGGTCGGCTGCGCCGAGGCGCCCGCCGGGGAGAACCTCAATCTCAACTCCGTGGTGCCGCGCCCCGAGGGCGGGTTCGCGGCCACCAGCTTCCGGCCCCTGGGCGGCGCCATCGAGCCCATCATCCGCGGCGAGATATCCGGCGCCATCTGGGAATGGGATGCGGACTCGGGTTGGAACAAGGTCCCCGGCAGCGACACGGCGGGCCCCAACGGGCTCGAAATCTCACGTGACGGCCGTTGGTACTTCATCGGCGGCTGGGGCCCGCAGGCGCTGATCCGGGTGTCGCGCGGGCGCACGCCGGTCGAGCGCGACGAGGTGCCGGTCGGCTTCCGCATCGACAACCTGCGCATGGCGCCCGACGGCACGGTGCTGGCGGCGGGGCAGGGCGGCCAGTTGGGCGGCGCGGGCGGCACCTCCAACGTGGCGCGCGTCAACACCGAGGCGCTGACGGCCGTCGAGATCGTCAACCACCCGAACGGCGAGCTGTTCGGCACAGCCACGGTGGCGCTGCAGGTGGGGGACGAGGTTTGGGTCGGCTCCCTGCAGGGCGACCGGATCGCCCGTTTTCAGTCCCGCTAGCGGGCGGACCGAGGATCACGGGAATGATGCAATTCACGAGGGGATACGCGACTACCAGCGGTCTGG
Organism: Acidobacteriota bacterium; assembly: GCA_021296485.1. GTDB lineage: Bacteria > Acidobacteriota > Vicinamibacteria > Vicinamibacterales > UBA8438 > JAAXGX01. The sequence continues at coordinate 9,461 of JAGWAI010000029.1, read as the reverse complement.
CGGCGCTCGCCGCGCTGATTGTGCTCCGACCGGCCGTGGCGGCCGGGCAGGGTGCCGGCGGCGAGTACACCGCCGACCAGGCGGATGCGGGCCGCGCGGTGTACGAGCGCGAGTGCGCGGAGTGCCACCAGACGAACCTGCAGGGCAGCTTCGAGGCGCCGCCGCTGGCGGGGGAGAGCTTCCTGAACTTCTGGGGCGATCTGACGGCAAGCGACCTGTACGACCGCATCAGCAGCTCGATGCCGCCCGAGCAGCCGGACAGTCTCGGCGAGGCGGCCTACCTCGATGTCGTGGCGTATCTGCTGCAGGCCAACGGCGCCCCGGCGGGCAGCGCGCCGCTCACGGCCGATGCCGCGGTCACCATAGCCGCCGCGGCGAGCGCCGAGCAGCCGGCCGCAAGCGCCCCGGCGCGGGTGGATGCGGCTGCCGCGGCCGCGGGCCAGCCGACAGAAGAGCTGGGCGAGGGCGGCATCACGGTGGAGGGCGAGGTCGCGAATTTCCGGCCGGTCACCGACGCTATGCTGCGCAATCAGGATCCGGGCGACTGGCTGATGATCCGCCGCAATTACGAGGCGTGGAGCCACAGCCCCCTCGACGGGATCGACCGCGGCAACGTCGGCGAGCTGGAGCTGGCGTGGGTGTGGGCGCT
>JAGWAI010000029.1:3578-8797 GCA_021296485.1 Acidobacteriota bacterium | reverse complement strand
TCGCGCACGACGGCGTCCTGTACCTGGCGGGCATCGGTCCGGTGGTGCAGGCGATCGACGCTCGCAGCGGCAACCTGATCTGGGAGCACCGCGTGCCGATCTACACGCCGGGCTACTCCGGCACCAGCCGCAACCTCGCCATCCACGGCGAGCAGCTGTTCCTTGCCACGCCGGACGCCCGCCTCGTGGCGCTCGACGCGCGCAACGGCGCGCAGTTGTGGGACGTCCCGATAGCCGACCGGAGGGACGGGTTCCGCAATACGAGCGGCCCGATCGTCGTGAACGGCACCGTCGTGCAGGGCCTCAGCGGCTGCGACCGCTTCACGCACGAGCGCTGCTTCATCAGCGGCTACGACGTCGCATCGGGCGAGCGCCGCTGGCGCTTCCACACCGCGGCCGGCTCCGACCAGCCCGGCGGCAACACCTGGGCCGGCGTCGCGGACTATATGCGCGCCGGCACCGACACCTGGATCACCGGTAGCTACGACCCCGGGCTCGACCTGGTCTACTTCGGCGTCGCGCAGGCCAAGCCGTGGGCCGCGGTCAGCCGCGGCATGACCATGGACGACACGGGGCTGTACGCCAACTCGACGGTCGCGATCCGGCCCACAGACGGCACTCTGGATTGGTACTTCCAGCACGTGCCGGCCGAGAGTCTCGACCTCGACGAGGTGTACGAGCGCGTGCTGGTCGACGTGGGCGGCCGCAAGGTCGTCTTCAGCGCCGGCAAGCACGGCATCCTGTGGAAGCTCGACCGCGAGACGGGCGAGTTCCTCGACTACAAGGAGACGGTCTACCAGAACGTCTTCGACCACATCGACCCGGAGACCGGCGCGGTCACATACCGCCAGGACATCATCGACGCGCAGTTCGAGCAGCTGGTGCCGGCCTGCCCCAGCACCGCCGGCGGCAAGAACTGGCATCCGATGAGCTACCACCCGGGCGCCGGGCTGCTGATCATGCCGCTGGCGCAGACCTGCATGGAGATGGCGGTGCGCGAGGTGCCGCTGGAGCTCGGCTCGGGCGGCGTCGGCATGAGCTCGCGGCCGTTCCACGAGATGCCCGGCACCGACGGCAACCTGGGCAAGCTGGCGGCGTACGACGCGGATACGCTCGAGGAGGTCTGGAGCTACGAGCAGCGCGCGACGTTCCTCACCGGCGTGCTGTCCACCGCCGGCGGGCTGGCGTTCGTCGGCGACCTGAACCGCCGCTTCCGGGCGTTCGACGTCGAGACCGGCGAGCAGCTCTGGGAGCGGCGCCTCGGCACGTCGGTCCAGGGCTTCCCGATCGCGTTCGAGGCGGCCGGCCGGCAGTACATCGCCGTCTCGACCGGGCTGGGCGGCGGCAGCCCGCGCGCGGCGCCGCGCGCGCTGGCCCACGACGTGCACCACCCCCTGAGCGGCAACGCGCTCTACGTCTTCACCCTGCCGGAGTAGAAGGCCCTCAGGGCGTGACCACTTCGATGTCCGCGCCGCCGCCCGCCGGGGGCGCCAGGCGGCGGTCCAGCGTCAGGAGCACGGCGTCATGCGCCGCCGCCAGGGCCAGTAGATACGCGTCGGTTACCTGTTGATGACCCAGAAGGTGATCGAAATGCCGTGCCACCACGGCGCGGTGGTGCTGATGGTTCGGCCACGCCAGCGCCATGAGCGCGTTGACGTCCAACAGCAGGCAGGGCTGCTCAGACGACGCCATCGTCGTCGAGCGCCTGCTGGATGCGCGAGGCGGGGCTCAGGCCGGCGTCGGCCGGCACGTCGAACGCCGCGAAACGCCTGCCGCGCCGCGCAGCGGCTATCCTGTGCGGGTCGGGCTGCAACGCCTGGCGCGCCATGTCCGACAACACGCGGCCGAGGCGCTGGCCGGTCGCGCGCGCCTGGCTCAGCGGCCCTCAGCCTGCTCCTGCACGCGGGCGCCGGCCAGCATGTTGAACATGCCGTAGTTCCCCTCGTGGCAGGCGTACTCGAAGATCCGCCCGTCGGTCCGCGTCATGGGGATGAGCGCGGTCCAGGGGCTGGTCCACATGTTCGGGTCCGCCGCCGTGAACTCATAGGCCAGCTCGCCGGGTCCCACCCGCCTGAACCGCTCTACCAGGTGCAGGTTCGCGCTCGAGCCCTCGAAGTGCGTCTCGCGCAGGAAGTTGGTGGTCTGGATCACCAGCGTGTCGCCTTCCCAGCGGCCCCGTGAGTCGCCGATCCACTGGCGGATGCGCGGCGGCAGGTGCGGCTGCCCGTCCAGCGGGACAATCCGCGCGCTGTTGATCATCTCGTTGAACACCACCACGCGGCCGGGCGTCTGGAAGATCTGCACGCTGTTGTTGTAGGCGCTCGGCAGCATCGGCGGGCCCGAGTTGAACCCCATCAGGCAGCGCTCGGCCAGCGGGCGATCTTCCGGACCGGCCGGCAGCGTGCCCGAGAACGCGTCGCCGTAGCCCCCGGGACGCGCCACCCCCGGGATCCAGGGGATCCGCCCGTCGGGCGGGTCGACCACCAGCGACGTCCGCCGGTCGGCCGTCAGGCCGGTGCCGAAGTCCATCCAGAACTGGTTGTAGCCGTGCTCGATGTCGGTATCGAGGCCGAAGCGCCCTTCCGGGTTCGAGCGGTCGTCCCAGTTGGTGTACGGCGACGCGTCGATGAACACGGCCGCCTCCTCGGCGGTCAGCGTAGCCTTGCCCGCCAGCTCGGGCGGACGCTCCATCGGGGTCAGGGAGCGGAAGTCCCACACGCCCTGCAGGTCGGGGTCGCCCCACGCCGTGCGCGGCAGCTCGCCGCCGGCCGCCGGCTGCGCCTGGGCGGGCGCCGCGCCGAGCGCCGCGATGAGCACGAACAGCACGCCGCCTGTGAAAGGTCCCGCCGCCGCCGCGCGATGATACGTCTTGGCCAGCATCGTCAGTCCCTCCCCTGTGGTCCGCTCCGGGCGACGCCCGACCGTTACCGTTCCGGCACCTCGAACACCCACAGCGTCGCGCTGCGGTCGGTCGGGTTCCGGATCTCCGGCGCCATGACCGAGTATGCGCCGGTCAGGTAGCCGCCGGCGCCGGTGGTGGCCGCCACGTACTGCCGGCCGTTCACCGCGAAGGTGATGGGCGGCGAGTTGGGCACGTCGCTCAGCCGCGTCGTCCAGAGCCGTTCCCCATTGGCCGCGTCGTACGCGTTGAGCCGCCGATCGAGCGAGCCGGCAAGCAGCACGCCGCCCGCGGTGACCAGCGCGCCGGTGGTCTGCGGCGCGCGCTGGCGGGCGATCCACACCGTCTCCTGCGTCTCCAGGTTCACCGCCTCGACGCGCCCGAAGTTGCCGTCGCTCTCCGGGCGCGGCCTGACCGTCCAGCGCACGCCGGTCGTCAGGCTGCCGCGCTCGTCCTCGCCCACGGGCACCATGTCCATGCACGCCTCGGTGATCGGCACGTAGACGATCTTCGTCTCCGGGTTGAACGCCGTGGGCGCCCAGCTCCGGCCGCCGCCCACGTGCGGGCACACCATCTTCGTCTCGCCGTCGCCCGGAATCGAGCGCGGGTCGACGATCTTCTCGCCCGTGCTCGGGTTGATCCCCGTGATGCTGTTCTGCAGGCCGAGGTCGATCGACGTCACGTACTTTCCGGTCTCCGTCTCCACGATGTCGAAGATCGCCTGTTTCCCGCCGGTCACCACCACGCTGGTCGGCGCGCCGCGCACCGCCAGCTCGACCACCTGCCGCTCGAACGCCCAGTCCAGGTCCCATTGCCCGTTGGCCTGGTGCTGGAAATGCCACGCCAGCTCGCCCGTGTCGGGATTGAGAGCCAGCGTCGTGTCCAGGTACAGCGCGTCGTTGTTGATGCCATCGATGCCTACGGGATCGCGGAGCGGCCCCGTATCGTACGTGTTGCCCGGCCCGAAGAACGCCAGGTTGTGCACCGGGTCGTAGCTGCCGGGTATCCAGACCGACCCGCCGTTGCGGTCCTCGTAGGCCAGCCCGTTCCAGGTATGGCCGCCCGGCGCGTCGGGCGGCGGGATCGTATTGAACCGCCAGCGCTGCTCCCCGGTCTCCGCGTCGAGGCCCACGATGAAGTTGCCGCCGCCCGCGCGGCCGGTGGTGCCGACCATCACGGTGCCGCGTGCCACCAGCGTGCCGCCGGTCAGGCGCACGCGCTCTCCGGGGCCGACCACGTTCGCTTCCCACTCCACGGCGCCGGTCCTTACGTCGAGCGCCACCACGTGCAGGTCCGAGGTCGGCACGTACAGCCGCTCGCCGTAGATGGACATGCCGCGCTTGAGGCTCGGCGCGACGTCGCGCGGCAGGCGGCGGACATACTCCCAGAGCAGGTCGCCGCTGGCGGCGTCGAGCGCGTGTACCTTGTCGCCGAAGCCGTGCACGAACATCACGCCGTCGTGCACGATCGGCGTTGACTCGCTCGGTCCGGGCGGCAGCGACCACGACCACGCGGGCCGCAGGCCGCCGACGTTGGCGGGGGTGATCTGCCGCAGCGGACTGTAGCCCGCCGCGTCGTACGTGCGCCGCCACAGCAGCCAGTTCTCGGGGTCCGGCTGCTCCAGCATGGCGTCGGTGACCGGACGGATGCCGTCGAGGGGGTTCCTGCGGACCGGGACCGGCGGCAGGACGACGCCGGCCGAGAGCCCGCCGCCCCCGGAGCGCCAGCCCGTCGAGAGCGCGGCGAGCTCCGCCGTGTCGGCCGGCAGCGGCTCCCGGCCGGCCTCGATGCCGTTCTCCTGCAGCAGGAATGCGATCAGGTCCGCGTAGGTCTCGTCGCCGAGCGAGTCCGGCCGGTCCTGCGGCATCGTCGTCGCCGTCTCGGTGAACAGCGCCTCCACCGAGCGGGTGTACCACTTCGCGCGGAAGGCGGTGCCGCGCAGCGGCGGCGCGAACGGGCCGTCGTCCAGGTTCTCGCCGTGGCAGGTCGCGCAGTGCTGCCGGTAGGCGGCCAGCCCGGCATCCGCCTGCTCGGCGGTGTACTGCGCCGGCTCTCGCTCCGGCTGCTGCGCCGCCGCCTGGCCGGGGCCCAGTGCGCAGGCCAGGATCGCGGCCAGCGGGACCACCGCCGATCGGGTTGCTTTCGTCGCGGCCGTCAGTCGCATGGACGCCTCGCTTTCCGCAGGCCGGCCGCGGCCGGTAGCGGCCGGGTCGAATAGGCCGATTATATGACCAGCCGGGGCTAGCCCGCATTTCTCACCAGCCTTCTGCTGCGGCCGCCGATCCGCTCGCTGTGGCGGGCCGTACTCCCTCACGCCGCT
>JAGWAI010000029.1:0-3528 GCA_021296485.1 Acidobacteriota bacterium | reverse complement strand
GCGGGGACCCCTTCGCCCCGCGCCGCTGCCGCCGGGCCGCGCCGTGCGCGGCTGTCGTTCGATCCGTCCCGGCGCCTCGTCGCCCTCGCGACGAACGCCGGTGAGAAATGCGGGCTATTGCCACGGACCCCCGATGTTACGATGAGCGCATCGAGGGGGCAGCCGATGATCCGTCAGCATTCCCGCATTCTGATTTCCGCAGCGCTCGTCGCCGCGGCCGGCTGGCTGGCGCCGCCGCCGGCCGGCGCGCAGGAGTTGCCGCGCACGGCGGACGGCCATCCGGACATCCAGGGCATCTGGGTCAACTTCGACCGCACGCCGCTGGAGGTGCCGACCGACGAGGACCCCGGCCGCATCGCCGCGCTGCGGCAGTGGTTCCCCGGGCTGGAGGTGACGCCGGAGGGGCTGCGCGGCCTCACCGGACCGAACCCCGGCGGGTTGGCCAGCTTCCTGGGCGAGGGCGACGGCGAAGGGCACTCCTCCAAGCGCAGCGCGCTGCGCCGGTCGCTGGTGGTCGATCCGCCGAGCGGCCGCGTGCCGGTGCTGCCGGAAGCCGAGCGGCAGAAACAGCTCAACTTGATCCACCTGACCGATTCCTACACGTACCACACGCCCTGGGAGCGCTGCATCACGCGCGGCGTGCCCGGCGGCATGTTCCCGGCTGGCTACAACAACTCGTACCGCATCCTGCAGACCGCCGACTACGTCGTCTTCCTGTACGAGATGATTCACGAGCCGCGCATCATCCCGCTCGACGGAAGCCCGCACGCGCCCGCGTCGATCCGCCTCTGGAACGGCGACTCGCGCGGCCGCTGGGAGGGCGACACGCTCGTCGTCGAGGTGGCGAACTACCGCGCCGAGCAGGTCGGCACCATCGCCACCAGCATCACCAGCACCGCCACGCTGAAATCGATTCCGCAGGGCGCCGGCATGCGCGTGGTCGAGCGCTTCACGCCCGTCGAGCCGGGCCGCCTGCGCTACGACGTCACCGTCGAGGATCCGGAGGTGTACTCCGCGCCCTGGACCGTCTCCATGCCGCTGCACCGCGACGACGAGTACGACATGTACGAGTACGCCTGCCACGAGGGCAACTACGGCCTGGCGAACAGCCTGAGCGGCGCCCGCGCCAAGGGGGAGTAGGAAAGTCCGCCGGAGTCGTATTGCAGTCTGCAACAGATCGTATTACCATGGGTGGGTGCATCCCATCTCGGTGAAGCTGCCCGCGGAGCTGCACGCCGCACTCTCCCTGGAGGCGCGGCGGCGCAACATTTCGCGATCGACCCTGGTCCGCGAGGTGATAGAGCAGGCGTACGGCGATCCCGGAACGGCACCCCCGAGCTGCGCCGAGCTGGCCGGCAACCTCGTCGGCGCCGTCCGCAGCGGGCGGACCGATCTGGCGACTAGCCGGCAGTTGCTCGAAGAAGCGATGCTCCAGGACGCGCAGCGTGCCGCAGCCGACCGTCGTCGTTGACACCGGCCCCATCGTCGCGCTGGTGGATGCCGACGAAAGGCATCACGACTGGGCGCGGCGCACGTTCGACGACCTGCGGCCGCCGCTGCTCACCTGCGAGGCGGTGCTTTCCGAGGCGTCGTTTCTGCTGCGCCGCGCCGGCGCCGACCCCGATCTTCCCGCCGCGCTGGTCGAGCGCGGGGTGCTGCGGGTCGCCGCGGGATGCGCCACCAGTGACGATGCGTGCGCCGTCGGCAGGTTGATCCGTCGCTACGCCAACGTGCCGATGTCGTTCGCAGATGCCTGTCTCGTCCGGATCGTCGAGACGACGGCAAACGCATCGGTGATGACGCTCGACGGGGATTTCCGCATATACCGGCCCGCGAGCCGGCGCGTCATCCCCCTGCTCATGCCGCGATAGGTGGAGTGGGTGCCCCCCCCGGACAGTGCGCGTTGTACGCACCGCCGGGAGGGGGGCGGCAGGTTAGAAGTCGATCGAGAAGCCGAGCTTGAAGAGGCGGCCGATCAGGATCTGCGAGGGCCGCAGCCAGTTCGATCCGAACGCGTTGTTCTGCAGCAGCACCGTGTTCGCGTTGAACAGGTTGGCGATGTCCAGCGTGATGCGCGAGCGGACGCCGGCGGCCGGGAACACCTTCGCCAGGCGCACGTCCATCTGGTACAGCGGCTCGTTGTAAATCTCACCCGGCGCCAGCAGCGGCACGTTGACCGACCCGCCGCTGAACGCGGTGCGCGACGGATCGAGGAAGCGCACGGCCGATCCGATGTCCCCGTTGCGGTAGGTCTGGTCCGCCAGGATCTCCGGGCCGGGGAGGCGCAGGAACGTCAGCGCCAGGTCGAAATCCCACGGCAGCGAAACCGTGCCGTGGAACTTCACGTTGTTCTGCCACGGCGGCCGGAACTCGCAGTGGTGTTGGCCGGGGGCCACGGCGCGCGCCTGCGAGGCGCGGTCACCCAGGACATCGCCCTGCGGCGAGTCGACGGTGAAGCAGGCGTTGCGCATGTTGCCGACCGTCCCGCTGCTCAGCCCGCCCGACAGCGTGTAGCGGTCGAAGCGTGCGTTCATGGTCAGGTCAATTCCCTGCCACATTTCGCTCCATTCGCCGAAGTTGTCCGCCGCCGTGTTGAACGTCTCCACCTGGCCCAGCTTGGCCGGATTCAGGTCGAACAGCCCGCACACCTCGCTGCCGCTGACGCCGCCCAGCCGCGTGTCGGTCGGCGCCGTGACGCAGAATTCGTCAAAGTCGCCGGGGCCGATCAGCCGGTTGTCGCTCACGCCGAAGTTACCGAATGAGCGCCGCGTGTACTGCGCCTCCACCGACAGTCCGTCGAGCAGCTGGTGCTGGATGCCGCCGGCGAACTCCCAGTTGTACATCCGCACGCCCCACCCTTCGCGGATGGCGTCGTCCACCTGGATCGACAGCGGCGCTACGGTGGCGAAGTTGGTGTTGTTGGTCGGCCCGAGCTCATCGAGCTGCACGATCCGGTCGCCGTTCGGGTCGAACCACGAATGGTTGGAGTACTGGTTGAACAGCAGCGGGTTGATTGCCGCGGCAAACGCGGTGCCCTCCTTCACGACGTAGCGGTTCAGCGAGACCTTCAGGGCGGTCCGGCCGCTGCCGGTCAGGTCGTACGCCAGCCCCAGGCGCGGGGAAAAGTCCTTCCAGTTCGGCACGTCGGCCACGTCCAGCCAGGTCTGGTACGGCGCCCAGCGGCTCGGACCGCTCACGTTCTCGTCGCCTGGAATCGATCCGACGTGCTGGTCGTAGCGGATACCGGCGTTGACCGTGAGCCGGTCGACCGTCCACTGGTCCTGCGCGAAGAACGCGAACTTCCTGAAGTTCTGCCGCGAGGTCCAGGGGCCGTTCTCCAACTGGGCCTGGATAGGCCGGCCGTTGAAGAAGATGTACCGCAGGTTCCCGTTCACCGAGCGGTTCTTCCACGACTGGTAGCCCCAGTTGAAGTCGACGCCGAACTTCGCGGTATGCGAGCCGGTGACGTACGACAGCGCCGCCTTCGCGCTCGGCTGGTAGCCGATGTACTCGCCGTAGCCGACAATC
>JAGWAI010000028.1:44316-44741 GCA_021296485.1 Acidobacteriota bacterium | reverse complement strand
ACGCGCCGCGAATCGCGCAGGTACGGCTTGATGAACGGGCCGCCTTCGAACGCCGTGACCGCCGCGAACTGGATCGGCGCGCTCGTCGAGGTGTAGGTCTCGCTCGCCACCACCGCCATTGCATCGAGCAGCCAGCCCAAGTGGTGCGGACAGGTGAACGTCCCGAGCCGCCAGCCGCCCGCGCCGCACCACTTGCTCAACCCGGTGCTGATGATCGTCCCCTCCGGGTAGTAGCGGGCAATGGAGACGTGTCGGCCCTGGTGGTGAATCTCGCCGTAGATCTCGTCAGACAGCACGATGACGCGGTAGCGCCGCGCCACCTCCCCCAGCAGTTGCAGCTCGTTGGCCGTATAGGTATGCCCGGTCGGGTTGTTGGGGTAGTTGAGGATGACGATGCGCGGCCGCCCCGGGTCACGGGCGCACAG
>JAGWAI010000028.1:43506-44233 GCA_021296485.1 Acidobacteriota bacterium | reverse complement strand
GACACCCAGGACGGCGTGGGAATCACCAGGTCGCCGTAGTAGACCATCTGCAGCAGGAACATCAGCTCTTTCGAGCCGGGTCCGATCAGCACGTTCTCGGCGAGCCGGGCGGTGCCGGTGCGGCGGCGGTGGTACGCCGCGACCGCCTCACGCAGCGCCTCCAGCCCGCGTACCGGCAGGTACTCCTTGCGCGCGGCGTTGTCGCGCAACGCCTGCACGACCGGCTCGGGCACCGGGAAGGGAGATTGTCCGAGGCCGAGTCGAAAGACCTGCCGGCCGCTGCGGGCCAGGGCATCGCTGAGCTCGTTGATTTGCAGCGTCGCCGACGGCGCCGCGCCGCGCACGTTGAGGTTCAGATGAACCGACGGTGACGACGCGCCGGGCGGCTCAAAGGTGGCCGGTGTGGGGACCGTGTCGGAGCGAAACGTTTCGTGACTCACGGACCGGATGTGATTCCATCATACTCCCGGCCGGCAAGACCCCGTACAGGGCGTTCCCGGGAGTGAACGGCGCCCCGCGCGGTCGACCGCTCGACACCCGCCGGGCAGGGGAGTATTCTCGGCGCTGCCGGTCAATCCAACAGGACGGAGGTGGGGCATGCGGTGGATTGCGCTCGCGGTCGCCATCGCCAATATTCGGGAGCAGGTCGGGCGGTAGTCGGTCACCGCGCGGGAGGGATCAGAAAATGAACAGTCCGATTCGACGCCGGCGCCTCAGCGGTGCGCTG
>JAGWAI010000028.1:8141-43467 GCA_021296485.1 Acidobacteriota bacterium | reverse complement strand
GCTCAGACGGGCGGTGCGCCGGCGGGGGAGTGGCGTTACATCGGAGGCGACGCCGGGCACACCCGCTACTCCGGTCTCGACCAGATCACCGCCGACAATTTCGATGATCTCGAAGTGGCCTGGGTCTGGCGCGGCGACAACTTCGGGCCGGGCGTGCTCGGCGTGTCGCGCGCCACGCCGATCTATGTCGACGGCGTCCTGTACACCGTCGCTGGAGAGCGCCGCACCGTGGTGGCCATCGATCCCGCCACCGGCGAGACGCTGTGGACCTACCGCGAGCCGCACACCACGCGTTTCGACCGCGGCATGCGCAACGGCTACGGCAAGGGGGTGGCGTACGCGGAGATAGACGGGCGTGGGGTGATCTACATCATCAGCCCCGCCTTCTTCCTGTACGCGCTCGACGCGGAAACCGGCCGGCCGCTGGAGAACTGGGGCGAGGCGGTGCCGCTGACCGGTTTTCCGCGGAGCGGCGTGGTCGACCTGGTGCCCGACCTGATTGCCGACTGGGGCCCCTGGCTGAGCTGGGACGGCGCCTACGACCCCGATTTCGGCATCCCGCGCGAGCTGGGATTCATCACCAGCTCGTCGCCGCCGATCGTCGTCAACGGCGTCGTCGTGGTCGGCAACTCGGCGGAGCAGGGCTACTACCAGACTCGTATAGAGAACGTGCCGGGCGACATCATGGGCTACGACGCCCGCACCGGCGAGCATATGTGGAAGTTCCATGTCATCCCCCGGCCCGGCGAGTTCGGGCACGAAACCTGGGAGAATGACGCCTGGCAGTGGACCGGCGACATTTCTTCATGGGCGCCGATCTCCGCGGATCCGGCCCACGGCCTCGTATACGTGCCGACCAATCCGCCGACCATCGACTTCTATGGCGGGTTCCGCCCGGGCGACGGGTTGTTCGGCACCAGCGTCATCGCGCTGGACGTGCAGACCGGCGAGCGCGCCTGGCACTTCCAGACCGTGCACCACGACATCTGGAACTTCGACAACCCGACGGCGCCGGTGACGCTGAACGTCACCGTGGACGGCCGGCCGCGCGAAATCGTCGTCCAGACCACCAAGCAGGGGTGGGCGTACACGTTCGACCGGGTGAGCGGCGAGCCGATCTGGCCGATCGTGGAGCGGCCCGTGCCGCAGTCAGAGGTGCCCGGCGAGCGGTTGTCGCCGACCCAGCCGATGCCGACCCGCCCGGCGGCGTTCGAGATGCAGGGCCTGACCGAGGACGACCTGATCGACTTCACGCCCGAGCTGCGGGCCGAGGCGCTGGAGATCGTCAAGAACTACCGCATCGGGCCGCTCTTCAATCCGCCAATCCAGCGCGGGCACCCGTCCGGGCTGCGCTCGTTCGTGAACTGCCCCAGCGGCGCGTCGAACATCTTCGGCCCGACCTCCGCCGATCCGGAGACCGGCATCCTGTACGTCTCGACGCGCCGCGACTGCCGCGGCGAGAACATCGTGCCCGGGAGCATCATCGACGAACCGAACGACATCAAGACGACGGGCCGTTCCTTTGCCGACTTCGCGGTGCTCAACCGCGGCGACTTCCGCGGGCCGCAGGGCCTGCCGATGTTCAAGCCGCCCTACAGCCGCATCGTCGCCATCGACATGAACACGGGTGAGCACCTCTGGGAGACGCCCAACGGCGACACGCCTGACAATATCCGCGACCACCCCGCGTTGCAGGGCGTCGACGTCCCGAACACGGGTCGCCTTGCCCACCCCGTCACGATGGTGACGAAGACGCTGGTGATAGCCGCCGAGGGGATTGCCGGCACGCCGCGGCTGCACGCGCTCGACAAGCGCACCGGTGAGCGACTCGGGACCGTCGACCTGCCCGCGTCGGGGCAGTACGGCATGATGGGCTACCTGCACGAGGGCAGGCAGTACATCGTGGTGCAGGTGGCCGGCCCCGACCTGCCGGGTTCGCTGGCCGCGCTGCGGCTGCCGTAGCCGCCGCTACGGCGCCGGCGGGGTGTACCAGATCGGCGAAGTCCACGCCCGCTCCCGAACAACCGGGGCAGTGCTCGGCGACACGCCGTACGCGGTTCTCAACGCCAGGTGGGTGGTCCAGCGGCAGGTCGGATTCTGCAGCACGCGTGCGTAGTAGAACGCACGTTCTGCGGGCATGAACGCAGGATCCGTCCACGTCGTGCTCAGCTCGGCGGCGCCGCGGTCCGTCGAGAAGCTGCAGGTCGCCAGATTCACGGACGCGCCGTTGCCCGTGCAGCGATGTGTCGCGGGATCGGGCGTGCGGCCGTCGCTGCACACGACGTCGTAGACCTGTTCGTGCGTCTCGCCGCCGGCGGTCCAGCCCTTGACGATCTGGATGCGCTGCAGGTTGGCGTCGTTGGGGTCCTTGGTGGCCCAAACGACCAGCCGCGGCGCCGTCGCGCTGTCCGGCCTCCGCGGCAGGTCGGCTCCCATCGGCACGCCCGCCCGGTATGCGTCCTCCACGAGGGTGCGCCGGGAATGCAGGTTGTCCGGAAAGTGCCAGCCGGCGAACATCCGGACGCGGATGCGGGTGCCGCTCGTCCCGAACGTCTCGCGCCGTCGCAGTGCCGCAAAGATCGACTCGCGCGTGTTTTCTTCCGCCCAGACCCCGGCCAGCCCGCCGGGATTGTTGCCGTCTGCGTCACCGACGGGACGAACGTTCGACCCCACCGTGCCGAAGAACGCTCCGGGCCAATCGGATTCGTCCGTCGAGCCGCCGGCGCTGCGGTGGTCGTCGGTGCTGGCGATGAAGCCGAACTTGAAGGGGTTGATGCCGTGCTGCGACTCGAGGGCCAGCCCCGTCTTGAGCGCGTTGCGGACGTAGTTGGAGGGAAACGCGCAGTTCTCCTGCTCTCCGGGGCCGCACGGCGGGAGACCCCGGCCACCCTGGCTGGTCAGCTCGAAGTTGCAGTCTTCGTCGCTGGTCAACAGGCCCGTCGCGCACTCCGAGTTGCCCTTCACCTGATGGATCTCGATGAGCGGTTCGGTGCGCTCACGCCGCGTCAGGGTGGCTGCGGTGAAGGGCGTGCCGTCGGTGTTCAGCGGCGCCAGCGCCACGCCGCGGCCCTGGTTGGTGTTGTGCGGAATGGCCAGCACCCGGCACTCTCCGGTGCAGGCCTCCTCCAGCCATTCCCAAAGGCGCTCTGCCGAGTGCCGCATCTCGATCGTCGAGCCTCCCCAGGGCGGAATGTCCTTGCCCTCGAATATGACGTTGCGATGAAGGTTGCCCTGCGTGGCAATATCCCGGGCCGAGAACTCGTAGGCCGTGAAGGTCGTGAAGCGGCCCGGCTGGTAGAAGGCGTCCGCATGCTGCTGGACCCGCGGCCACAGATGCCGCACCCGCTCATTGCACCTGTCCTCCGCAGAGTCGGGACCGGCGCAGACTTCGGCGGAGCGCCGCAGCTCATAGGTGCCCGGCCCGTGGATCTCCAGGAACGCCGTCGTGCTGACCCCGGCGCGTAGCTCGCGGCAGATCGGTGTGTCGTAGGCCGTCTCCTGCGGGTCGTCACAGATCTGCGTCTCCCCGAGCCACGCGTCATGGTCGGTGACGGCCATGAAGTCCAGCGGTACGCGCAGTTGCGCGCGCACGCTGCCGTCGTCGTTCAGCAGGGCGTCGCCGCGGCCGTAGCGGTACGCCGCCGCGGGATCGTCCCGGTTGCCGTTGGAATACGCGTCGAGCGACCAGCTCGTGTGGACGTGCAGATCACCAAAGAACGCCGTGCGTTCGTGAGGCGCCGCGACAGCATCTTCACTAGCCGCCGCGCCGGCCGCCACGGCGGCGGCCGCGGGCTCCTCGGCAACGCCGGAGGCCTCGGGGACCTCCGGGCCGCTCCCCGCGTTCGAACAGGACGCCGCCAGCGCCGCGACAGCCAACGCGCCGCCGCGGCCGGCCAGACGATTCATGACTTCGCGCGTCGAATCAGCTGCCGTCCGGCCGGTAGAAGACGGTGAAGTCCTGGATCTTGCCGTCGTCGTTGACGGTGATGACGTCCACCGCCGTCGCCGGGTCCGCATCGTCGCACGCCTGCCGGCTGACCAGCTCGAAGGCCACGCGATTGCCTTCCGCCGCGCTCGTGCCCACGGCCATGTCGAGCGCCCCGTTGGCGAGGACGTCTTCGTAGAACTCCAGCAGCGCGGCCCGCCCGATGCGGATCACCGCGTCGGGACCGCGATGCACGGCGTCGTCCGCGAAGAGGTCGGTCACGTGCTCGGCGTCCCCCGCGTTCAGGCGCGCGACGTAGGCGTCCGGTATCTGCGCCGCGGACGAAATCGTCGCAATGTCCTGAGGCCTGGGCAAGTCGTGGCAGGACTGCGCCGCTTCAGCGGCGCCTCCCGCGCCCGAGACGGCCAGTACGACCAGCGCCAGTGAGAATCGAACGGTCACGACGCGTTGCAAGCGGGATATCTGCATTTGATCCTCCGTAGTTGTGCTAGCGGCCGGCCGCCGCCTTTGCCTCGTCTGCCCGAGCCCCCGAAAGCATGTGCGGGACCGAGTAGTTCGCTTCGTGGCAGGCGTACTCGAAGATCTGATAGCTCGGGTCACGCTTGAACGGGAACGCGACCGTCCACGCGTCGGTGAACGTCTTCGAGTCATCGACGCGCGCCTCGTAGGCGATCGTTTCGGCGTCGACGACCGTGAAGCGCTCGACGGTGCGGAGTTCCTCGGAATGGAGGTCGCTGCCGCGCATCTCACCCATGTCCCGGTAGTTGGCCGTCTCGACCACGAGGGTGTTGCCCTCCCAGCGGCCGCGCGCATCGCCTTCCCAAAGCCGAATGTCGTCGTCGATGCGCGGGCGTCCGTCCAGAGGAATGATCCGCGCATTGTGGATCATCTCGCTGAAGATCACGACGTATCCCGGCGCCTGGAGAATCATCTTGCCGTTGTTGTAGAACGTCGGCAGCATCTTGCCCATCAGACCGCGCGAGACGCAGCGGTCCGAGGGGGCGATGGTTTCGGCCGCGTCGTGGCGGTGCACCTGGTAGTACTCGCGGCGCTGGCTGCCGAACGGCGTCAACGACGGCAGGCGTCCCTCGGCCGGGTCGACCACCAGCGACGGCGACGTCCCGGGCTGCTCGGTGGCCCCGAACTCATACCAGTGGAGCGGACCGGCGCCGGTCCCGCTGTCGGCGGCGGCCACTTTTTGTTCCGCTTGCGCCTCGAGAACCTCCTGCAGTTCGTCGGCGCTGACCTCCTCGCGTCCGTCCAGCTCGCGCGGGCGTTCGAACGGTACGAAGAACGCGTCGATGTTGTTCCAGAGGCCCTGAATGTCGGGCTGGCCGTCGGCGGTTCGCGGCGGTTCCCAGCCGCGATCCGGCGACTGGGCGCCGGCAGGCGCGGCTGCGAGGACGGCAAGCGCGGCGACGGTCGCGAGCACCACTGTCGGGACGGAGAGTTGAATTCTCACGGATGACCTCCAGCGTTACGGGCGCACGGGCCGGCTCGTGCGGGTAATGATAGCAATCCGCGACCAATGCCTTATGCTCGGTACGGGATTTGACACATGACGCGATCTGGTCATCGGCGCTGCGTGGGCCTGGTTCTCGTGATCCTGATGTCCGCGGTGCGCGCCGAAGGACAGTCGGGAACGCCGGACCGGGAGTGGCGTACGCGCGGCGGGGATCTCGCCAACACGCGTTATTCGCCGCTCGACCATATCAACGCGGCAAACTTCGACACCCTCGAGCTGGCATGGCGGTTCGGGACGGATAACCTGGGTCCGCGGCTCGACTATCGCTGGCAGACGACACCACTCGTGGCCAACGGGGTCATGTACACGACGGCCGGAAGCCGGCGCGCGGTCGTGGCGCTCGACGCAGCTACCGGCGAGCTGCAGTGGATCCACCGGATGGACGAGGGGAGACGCGGCGAGCTGGCGACCCGGGGCGGCTCCGGGCGCGGCGTCGCGTACTGGACGGACGGTAACGCGGAGCGCATCTTCTATATCACGCCCGGTTATCGACTCGTGGGGCTGGACGCGCAGACGGGCGTGCGCATTCCGTCGTTCGGCAATGACGGCATCGTCGATCTGAGGCTGGAGATGGACCAGCCGCTCGACCCCGTGACCGGCGACGTGTCGCTGAGAACCCCGCCGGTCGTGGCCGGCAACACCATCATCGTCGGCGCGTCGCATGCGCCCGGCCAGGTGCCGCGAAGCCGGTCCGCTCCCAAGGGGCACGTGCGCGCGTACGACGTCCTGACTGGCGAGCGGCTCTGGATCTTCCACACGATTCCGGCCGCCGGTGAGTTCGGCGCCGACACCTGGTTGAACGACTCGCGCGTCTATACGGGAAACACGGGCGTCTGGGCGCAGATAACGGTCGATCTCGAGTCGGGGCTGGTGTATCTCCCGATCGAGACGCCGACCGGCGATCACTACGGCGGACACCGGCCCGGCGACAACCTGTTCAGCGACTCGTTGGTGGCCGTGGATCTTGAAACCGGGGAGCGGGTCTGGCACTACCAGTTCGTCCACCACGACATCTGGGACTACGACCTTCCGTGTGGACCGATCCTGGCCGACGTCACGGTGGACGGCAGGTCCGTCAAGGTGGTTGCCCAGCCCACGAAGCAGAGCTGGCTGTATGTGTTCGACAGGGTGACGGGCGAGCCGGTGTGGCCCATCGAGGAGCGCCCCGTCGAGGCCGGCGATGTACCGGGCGAATGGTATGCGCCCACGCAGCCGTTTCCGACAAGGCCGCCCGCCTACGACCGCCAGGGGGTCACGATCGACGACCTGGTTGACTTCACGCCCGAGCTGCGCGCGACGGCGGTGGAAATCGCCTCGAGATACAGGCTGGGACCGATCTTCACGCCGCCCGTGGTGAGCCGCGTTGAAGGCCCGCTCGGCACGTTGACCCTGCCGAACATCGCCGGCGGCTCGAACTGGCCCGGCGGGTCGCTGGATCCGGAGACCGGCATCGTGTACCTGGCCTCGCGGACGTCCATGATGTCGCTGGCGCTGGTCGAGCCGAATCCGACTACCTCGGACATGAACTACGTCGTCGGGACGGCGGCCGCCGCCCGGGGACGCGGCGAGGACGGAGCCACGCCGATTCCGGTCACCGGACTGCTGGTTGACGGCCTGCCGCTGGCCAAGCCCCCCTACGGACGCGTTACGGCCATCGATCTGAATCGCGGCGACATCGTCTGGCAGGTCCCGCACGGCGAGACGCCGGACGTTGTCAGAAACCACCCGGCGCTGCAAGGCCTCGACATTCCCCGCACGGGCAGCAGCGGCGGCGGTACGCTGGTCACGAAGACGCTGCTGATAGCCGGTGATGATTCCACGTTCACGACGCCGGACGGCGGTCGCGCCGCCATGTTGCGCGCCTACGACAAGGCAACGGGGATGGAGGTCGGTGCGGTGCAGCTACCCGCGGCCGTGACGGGCTTGCCGATGACGTATTCGATGGACGGCATTCAGTACATTACGCTGGCCATCGGCGGCGCGGGCCACGCGGCCGAACTGTTGACCTTCAGGTTGCCGTCCTGAGCGTCGCGCGCGGTTCAGCGAGGGGAGATTGCGTCCTCGACGGCGACGTCTCGCAAGCGTTCCTGCACGCCGCCGGCCAGCCCGATTGTGGTGTCGGCGCCGAGGCCGGCAACGAATTCCGCTGTCTCCGGGTACTCCTGAAAGTAGAAGGACTGCTTGCTCCCCTGCGCGAGCCGGTAGGGTGTGCGGCCTCTGAAGTCGCGCGCATCGATGTCGGCGCCACGGTCGACCAGAATCCGGATCACTTCGTTGAGGCCCCGGAACGCGGCGCCGTGCAGCGCCGTGAAGTCCGCCTCGTTCACAGTATCGATAGCCGCGCCCGCATCGAGCAGCGCCGCTACCGCCGCCTCTGCGCCGGGCGACCGGATACCGCGCCGCAGCGTGTAATCGTTGGTGCATTGTCCGAGGCCGGCCGCGGCCATGAGCGGCGTCGTCCCGTCTTCGGTGGCGACGGCGTGGTTGGCCCCCGCGGCCAGGAGCGCACGTATCACCTTCAACCTCGGGTCCGAGTCGCTATCCACCGGCGCAGCCCCGCCGCGTGGGTTTCCATTGGCCTCGCGTGCCGCGACCCACAGCGGCGTTGCGCCATTTAGATCGCCGGTGCCGCACGAGTAGGTCTGAAATGCACCCCGCCGGGGTCTTGCCAGATAGTCCTGGTCGACACCGGTAGCCGCGATGCGCGCATTCGGATCGGCGCCGCTCGCGACGAGTGCTTCGACCAGTGCCGGCCGTTGAGCCGGCGGCACGCCGCCGGGCAGCCGCAGCAGCGCGTGCTGCTGGTTCCATTCGGCCAGCCAGGGGCCAACATTGCCCGCGGCCGCATGCATCGCCCGAATGCCGGCCAGGGCGCCGTCCGGGTCGGCGCCCTGGCCGAGCAGGAACAAGGCGAATTCGGCCTGACCCGCGACAACGGTAAAGGGCAGAGCGTGCATGCCGGCCGACCCGGTATCGTTCGCGTCGATTCCCGCGGCCAGCAGCGTCCGCGCCATCTCGACATCGCCGTTGCGGGCGGCGAGCATCAGGAGCGTCAGTCCTCTGGCCGTCGAAACGTGAACGTCGGCGCCCGCGTCGACGAGCAGTCGCGTCAGGCCCGTATCACCGCCGGAGACGGCCCACATCAGGGGAGTGTTGCGCGTCTTGACCGTGGCCGCGTTGACATTCGCACCGTGCTGCAACAGAGCGCTGACGACGCCGCGGTGCCCTGTTCTGACAGCGGTCATGAGGGGGGTCAATCCGCTGAGGATCTCGGCTGTATCCGGGTTCGCACCGGCGTTCAGCAGCAACTCGACCATCTCGGGACTGGCGTTCTCGGTGGCCCGCGCGAGCGGCGTGACGCCGTGATCGTCGGCCGCGTTGGGGTCCGCGCCGGCGCGCAGCAGAAGCTCGGACAGCGCCAGATCGTTCCAGTGGGTCGTGAATAGCAGCGCGGTCGCGCCGTCCGCGCGGGCGGCGTTTACGTCGGCGCCCGCGCGCAGCAGCGCCCGCACGGATGCGGCGTCCTGTGCCGCTGCCGCGTCGACAAGCCGCAGATCGTCTTCGCCGCGCGCGGCGAGCGACGCTGCGCTCAGTGAGACGACGGCCAGCACCAGCGTCAGCCCGCCGAATGCCGTATTCACGGGATTGTCTCCTTGCTGCAGCAAGCGATCATCGCCAAGCGCAGCAGCGCAGGCATTCGGAGTATCTTGCGGATGGCTCGCACGATATTCTTTGCGAATTTTGAGTATATCATCGTAGCTGCGCCTCGAATCGGCAGCCGCAGTGAGGTAGATCAGGTTCTTCCAATGATACGGAGCTGCATCGCAGCCGTTGCGGCCGGGTGCGTGCTCGGCGCGGCGGCACTGGACGCGGTCGCCGCGCAGGAGCCGGATCAATCCCCTCCTCCGCAGCGTGTTCTGCTCGACCAATACTGCGTCGCCTGCCATAGCGATCGCATGCGGACGGGCGGTCTCTCGTTGCAGTCCCTGGACATTGGAGACGTTGCGGCGAACGTCGAAGTTCTCGAAAAGGTAGTCCGCAAGCTGCGCGACGGGGAGATGCCGCCGGAGGGCCGGCGCCGACCCGACGCGGCCGCAGTTAACAGCTTCGTCACCGCGCTGGAACGGAGGTTGGACGAAGCGGCGCCGCCGGATCCCGGGCGGGTGGCGTCCCGCCGCCTGAACCGCACCGAATACGTCAACGCCGTGCGCGACCTGCTGGCGCTCGAGATCGATGGCGCGGACTACCTGCCCAGCGACCTCGCCGGTTTCGGGTTCGACAACAATGCCGACGTCCTGGCGATCACGCCGTCTCTGATGGCGCGGTACATGTCGGCAGCCACGAAGATCAGCCGGTTGGCTCTCGCGAGTCCGGACAATCGGCCCGCGTCGCATTTCTATTCCGTCCCCGCCCGGGCCCGGCAGGACGCGCGGATGGGCAGCCGCATGCCGTTCGCAACGCAGGGCGGTCTGGCCGTCCGGCACACCTTCCCCCTCGACGGCGAGTATCTCTTCAAGATCCGCCTGCAGCGCAACTCGGTGTCATACGGCATCGAGGGGATTGAAGAAGACGAGCATGCAATCGAGCTGCGCGTGGATCACGCGCTGATCAAGCGCTTCACGATCGGCGGCAAGTTCAGCGGGCTGGACCCGGGCACGATAATCGGCGTCGAGGAGGACGATCTGGAGGGCCAGCGGATCCATACCTATCGCCTGACGGCCGACGACCACCTTGAAGTCCGTGTGCCCGTCGGAGCGGGCACCCGCACGGTCGCCGCGGCGTTCACGCGCACTTTGCCTTCGGCCGCGGCAACCGGCACGCGGATAGGCATCGACAAGCTGCAGATCGCCGGTCCCTACGATGGCCGGGTGCCGGAGCACACGCCCAGCCGCCGGCAGATCTTCACGTGCTATCCCAGCCGCGCCGCCGACGACGAGCCCTGCGCGCGCACCATAATCAGCACCCTCGCACGGCGCGCCTACAGGCGTCCCGTGACGGACGTCGATGTGCAGCCGCTGCTCGAGCTCTATGCTGCGGGCCACAGCGAGGGGTCGTTCGATACCGGCATCGAGCGTGCGGTGGAGGCGATGCTGTCGTCGCCGAAGTTTCTCATTCGAATGGAAGAGGAGCGGGTCGATACGGGCGCCGTCTATCGGTTGAGCGATCTGGAGTTCGCGTCGCGGTTGTCGTTCTTTCTGTGGAAGAGCATCCCGGATGACGAGCTGCTGGATCTGGCGGTGCGCGGCCGGCTGGCGGACGCGTCCATCCTGGCAGAGCAGGTCAGCCGCATGCTGGCGGACCGTCGCGCCACGCGGTTCATGGACGACTTCGTGGAGCAGTGGCTGCAGGTGCGCAACATCCACTCCCACGAGCCGGACAGCGCTCTCTTTCGCGGCTACGACACTACGCTGCGGGACGCCATGGCGCGCGAGACGCAGCTCTTCTTCGCCAGCCAGGTGCGCGAAGATCGCCCGATTCCGGAGCTGTTGCGGGCCGACTATACGTATCTGAACGAGCGTCTGGCGCGGCACTACGGCATCGACGGCGTATACGGCAGCCACCTGCGGCGCGTGGCGCTGTCCGACGACAGGAGAATGGGGCTTCTGGGACATGGCAGCGTGCTGACGGTGACGTCGTACCCGGACCGCACGTCGGTGGTCCTGCGCGGCAAGTGGATCCTGGAGAACCTGCTCGGCTCACCGCCGCCGCCGCCGCCGCCGAACGTGCCGCCGCTGGAGGAGAATGCGCCCGGCGCCAGGCCGGCATCGCTCCGGGAACGGATGGAGCAGCATCGCAGCAACCCGGTGTGCGCGAGCTGTCACAATCGGATGGACGTCCTCGGATTCGCGCTGGAGCACTACGATGCGGTCGGCCGCTGGCGAGAGACCGATGGCGGAGCGCCGATTGACGCAAGCATCACGCTCGCCGGCCGGCCGGTCGACGGCCCGCGTGCGTTTCGGGAGGCGCTGCTCGGCCATGGCCAGGATGCGTTCGTGCGAACGGTGGTCGAGAAGCTCCTTACGTATGGCCTGGGCCGCGGCCTGCGCTACACGGATGCACCGACGGTGCGAGACCTGGTCCGTGACCTCGCCGCCAACGACTACCGGTGGTCGGCGCTAGTGCTGGGTATCGTGGAGAGCGCGCCGTTCCAGATGCGGCGGGCGTCACAGGTCCGTGCAGCCCGACCGGACTCGAATGCGGCGCCCGCGGGCGGATAGGGAAGACCCGCCGGGATGAACCGAGGGAGACGAGCGGCATGATTGTCACCCGGAAACACATACCTCGCCGGACCGTTTTGCGCGGGATCGGCGCCACGCTGGCCCTGCCGTTGCTCGACGGCATGGTGCCGGCGCTCACGGCCATGGCCAGGACCGCCGCGGCGCCGGTACGCCGGCTGGGCGTGTTTTACGTGCCCAACGGCATGTCCATGCCGTACTGGTATCCGCGCGACCTTGCCGAGGGACCCCTCACGACGGCGCCGCCGATCCTGCGCCCGCTGGAAGCGTTCAAGGACAGGGCGGTCCTGTGCGGCGGGCTGGCGACCGAATCGGCCAAGCTCCTGCGCGGCGGTGATCACATCAAGTCCTCCGGCACGTTCCTCACCGGCACGCCGTTCGAGGATCGCAGCGCGCAGGTGCGCGCTGCGATGTCGATGGACCAGATTGCCGCCGCCGAACTGGCGCGGGACACCCAGCTCGCATCGCTCGAGCTGGGCATGGAAGACCCTGGATTGCTGGGATCGTGCGACGGCGGCCTGAGTTGCGCGTACACCAACACCATCGCCTGGCGCACGCCCACCACGCCGCTGCCGGTAGAAAACGACCCCCGGGCCGTGTTCGAGCGGCTCTTCGGCACCGCCGGCAGCACCGATGCGGACGCGCGGCGGGCGCGCATGAGCATCGACCGCAGCATCCTCGATTTCGTCAGTGGTGATGCGGAAGGCCTGCGGAAGGCCGTTGGCCCGGAGGACCAGGTCAAGCTTGCAGAGTATTTCGACGCGATTCGGGACATCGAGCGGCGCCTGCAACTGGCCCAGCGTCAGGGCCTCGAAGCGCTGCCCGTGGTCGAACAGCCGGTCGGTATTCCTAGCGACTACGCGGAGCATGCCAGACTGCTGCTGGACCTGCTGGCGCTGGCGTATCAGACCGACATGACCCGTATCTGCACGTTCATGATGGGCAGGGAGGTCAGCAACCGGCCCTATCCCGAGATTGGCGTTTCCGATTCGCACCATCCGGTGTCCCACCACCAGGATGAGCCGGCGAAGCTCGAGCGATTGAGCAAGATCAACGAGTACCACATGCAGCAGTTCGCCCACCTGGTCGCGAAGCTCGCGGAGACCCCGGAGGGCGACGGCACGCTGCTCGACCACACGCTGTTCCTGTACGGAACCGGCATCAGCGACAGCAATACCCATTTTCACGACGATTTGCCGATCATGCTGGTCGGGGGCAAGGGGACCGGGATCCGCGGCGGGCGCTACGTCCGCTACCCGAAGCAGCCGCTTACGAACCTGCACCTGACCATTCTTGAGAAGCTCGGGTTCCCGCTCGAGAAGCTCGGCGACAGCACGGGTAGAATCGCCGGCGTGTTGGACGTCTAACGAAGTAGGGCTTCGATTTCTTCGCGGAGCAGCCAGCGGCCGTTGAGCATGACGCCGGTGATCTCATGCGCGTTGGCCACGTCCTCCAGCGGATTGGCGTCGACCAGCAGCAGGTCCGCGCGCTTGCCCACTTCGACGGTGCCGGTGCGGTCCTCCGCGTTCAGGAACACCGCCACGTTGCGGGTGCCGGTTTCCAGCGCCTGAAACGGCGTCAGCCCCGACGCCACCAGGGCCGCAAGCTCCCTGTGCGCCGCAAAACCGGGCGGGGTCCACGTCTGGGGCGAGTCGGAGCCCTGCACGAACCGCACTCCGCCGTCGTACAGGGCTTTCAGGAGCCGCCGCCGCAGGGCGAGATACTCCTGGCGCGTCTCGAGCGGCTGCGCGGCCATGGTGCGCCGCTTCGCGTCGATCCACCGTTGCAGCACCTCGGGCGAGACGTATTCCATACCGGGCCAGGTTGCCATCACATCCGGATCGTCCGGACCCCGCTGGACCTCCAGCAGGCTCTGCGTCGGCACGATCCACGCGCCCGCGGCCCGCGTCTCCCCGGCCAGCGCCGCGAACCGCGACTCGTCCACGTGCCCCGCGAGATTGGTCCCGAAGATCTGCGGTTCGGGCGCACCCGGACGCGCGGCGGCCTCCAGGTACCCGTCGATGTGGTCGATGGTCCGCATCCCGGACTCGAGCACACGGCGCAGCCCCAGCCCGGTAGGCACATGCCCGCCGAACGGCACGCCGGCCTCGTTCGCGGCGCGTGTCATTGCCTCCCACACATCGGCGTCGTCGTCGATGCCGCCGGCGATGGTGGGATAGACCTTGATGAAGTCGTACCCGAGCGCAACGTGATCCGCAACGAATCGCTCGGCCGCCGCAGTCGACGCCACGTGTTCGTTTCTGAACGACGGTCCGGACGTGATAATCGTCGGTCCAGTCAGTTCCCCGCCGGCCACGCGCTCCCGCAGGGCGATGTGCGGTGCGTGGCCGTGCGCGTTCCGGACGGTGCCGACGCCGTTCAGTACGAACATGAGCAGCACGCGCTCGATGGCCTGCTCCGGCGTCGCAAAGCGGCCGCCGACATAGGGGGCAACGTCCTCAGGAAGCAGATGCGCGTGCATCTCGGCGAGCGCCGGCATGAGAAACTTGCCGCGCCCGTCGACGCGGACGGCGCCCGCCGGCGCCGGCATGCCGGCGGCGTCGATCTCCGCGATCAGTCCGTTGTGGACGACCACCATCCGGTTCGGCAGCACCCGCTCGCGGTCCATGGGAACGACAGTGACCTGTTCGAACACCACGGTGTTCGTCTCGGCGGCGTCCGGTGCGGCAGTGCCGGTCTGCGTGGCGGGCGGCGCCGGTCCGCACGCGGACGCGGCGAGACACAGCGCGGCCGGCGCGAGTACGGCATGCAGGAAGAATCGGAATCGCGTCAGCATGACTCCGCGGACCGCGGTCACCACCAGCCGGGGAGGGTGGCGGGCTTCTGGTCCGGCGTAACCGTCTTGAGATAGTCGACGACATTCTGCATCCGGACGGGCGTCAGGGAGTACTGCTGGCCCGGCATGCGCTCGGACCCCGCCGCGATCAACTCGAGCACGCGCGACTCTCCCAGGGCCTGGACCGTCGTCCGGTCCACCCACGGCCCGTTCGGTCGTACGTGGCACATGGAGCAGCGCCCGTAGAACAGTCGCCGGCCGTCCAACTCGCGCTCGTTCAGCGGGCCGGGCAGGGCGACCGTGCGCATGTCGAACACACCGCGCGTCACGGCCACCTCACCGGTCGGCGGCTGTGCGACCGGCTGCGTTGACAGGGGCTCCGGTGCGGGGGCGGGTACGACAGGCGCCGCCGGCAGGGCGCCATTCGCGAGCGCCTGCAGTTGCCCGGCCGTTCGGAACTGCATGCGGATCGCCTGGCTGGTCCGGGCGCACGGCACCCACAGCTCGTCCCGGCCGTGATCAATCCAAAGGTAGCGGCTGTCGCAGTTGAGCACGGGTAGCTGGAACATGGTCCATTCCGCCGTATCCGGATGCAGCCTGAGCAGCCAGTCGTCGCCCATGATGCTCGTCCATGCGTTGTGGTACTCGTCCGCCGTCACCCGGTACGGGTGGCTGCGAATCGGGAGCCGGTAGTACGTGGCGTCGAGTGTGCGGATGTTGATGCGCGCGAGATTCTCCCCCTGGAAGTTCGCGACCCACAGCGTATCGCTGTGCTTGTCCGTTCCCATCCGGCGGGGCGCCTGGGCTCCGGGGACCATGTTGATCCCACCCCAGGTCAACGCGCCGATCGACTCGTAGAACTCCCGGTCCTGCGGAGTCGCGGTCTGTTCGGTGTCCGCCATCCAGGGCGGTCGCAGGGCGACCTCGTAGGTGCGGCCGGTCCGGGGATCGCCTTTCCCTACGCGATCCCCGGCGAACTGCGCCCACCAGCCGTTGCCGTCGATGTCCGCCGCCACGCCGTAGGTGCCGCCGTCGGGTGTTGTCGGGCTGGGGAAGTAGCCCCACTCCCGCGTCGCCGGATCGAAGCGGTAGGCGCCGCCGCGGGTCGTGGCCCAGACGCCTCCCTGGGGGTCGGTGTCCAGGTCCTGCGCAACCCCGCCGCCGGTGTTCGGCGGCGGGTGAAAGAACTCGAATGCATGCGTTTCCGGATCCACCTCGCCCAGCGCCGTGAGCGCCGTGAAGTAGATCTTGCCGTTCCGGTGGGGCACGATGCCGTGGGTCCACCGCATGCCCTGGCCGTCTTCGTTCGGTATCGCGTACCACGAGACCTGGCCGGTGGCGGGGTCGAGCTTGTAGAGCGCCGGGTCGGGCGGGGGGAAGGCCGTCAGCCAGGCGTAGCCGTCCAGGTCGATCACGACGTCGTGATTCAGGTAGCCGTGATGCGTGGCCCGGCCCGCGGACCAGTCATTGCCGTCCAGGACAAGCAGTCCGTCCGGCGCGTTCTTCATTGGAATGTCGTACTGCGTGAACACCACCCGCGCCGCTTCGCCCGTCGGGCGCGGATGCAGCGCGACGTCCAGGGGCGGCGATTCCGGGCCGCGTACCGCGGCCAGGTACGCGGCCAATTCCTCCCGGTGATATTCGACCGTGGGGCGCCGGCTCGGCCGGTTGAATCATGTTCAGCCAGCCGCGCTCGTCGAACCTGTGTTGCAGCACCGAGGCGATCGAGTGGCACATACCGCAGTTGACGCGCAGGATCTCCTTCATCCGGCGCTTCTCCCGCGTATCCTCCGGCAGCGCCGCGATCCATTCCGACTCGGACAGTTGCGGCGCGATCTCGTCGAGCGTGCCCAGGCGGTGCAGCGTGAAAGCCTGATGTATCCGCGCGCCGGCCACTATCGTCACTTCGGCGGGCGCCCGCGCAAACCCGACCGCCTGCGCCCACACGCGGTACGGTCCGCCCCGCATCGCCGGAAAGAAGTAGCGGCCCTGCTCGTCCGTGAACACGGTAGTCGTAATCGTCGTGCCCGCGGCTTTCGCGGAAACCTGGACGCCGCCGAGTGGCTGGCCGGCGGTTTCCTGCACGGTGCCGACGAGCACGCCTGCCGGACGCGCGTCAGTCTGCGCGGCGCGCGCCTCGCGTGCAGTCACACCCGGTGGCGTGGCGCTTGTGGGCCAGACCAGCAATCCGAGCGCAACGCACGCACAGGCAACGGTACCGAGTGGCCGAGTTGCCGCTTCGGACATTGGCAAGGTCCTCAACGCGGACTAATCGAGCGGCTCGACCCGTACCAGCCTCGCGTTCCGCGTGTTGGCCATCCAGAGCGTGGTGCGGTCGGTCGACGGATCGTGAAGGATCTTCTTGGTGTCGAAGTCGGTTGGCATCTGGTACTCGATCACCTCGCCGCTCGCCGGATCGAGACGCATCAGCCGCTCGCTCATGTTGCTCGGCGAATAGACGTAGCCGTCCTTGTCCGGCGCCGAGGCCGTGTACGGCGTCGTCCACTTGCGGGGCATCGGGTATTCGTGCATCTCCTCGGTGCGGGTATCGAACATCCCGATCGCATCGCCGAAGTACTCGGCGAACCAGAAGCGGTCCCGCGCGTCCATGCGCCCGCGCCGCGGCACCGCGTTGGGCGTCAGCGTGGGCCAGTAGCGCACCTCACCGGTCTCGGGGTCCGCGCGGACGATGGTTGACACGGGAAAGTCGGTGCCGTACGGCACGCCCTGCGAATCGACGACCATCTGGTAGACGAAGTGCCGCAATCCCTGACTCGACTGTCCCGGCAGGTCGGGGGGCGTGGCGTTGAGGTGCAGGTCGGCCGTCATGGTCCCGGGATCGACCCGATAGAAGTCGACCCCGGAGTTCATCCACAACCGGCCATCGGGCGCCAGATCGAGGAACTGCGCGGACCCGTCGCCGAACCGGCCGGACCCGTCCGAGGGGATTGGCACGACCGTTATCTCCTCCGTGTCCGGGTCGAACTTCGTCGGGAACCCGAAGTGCGAGGCGCGCTCGGGCACCGTCATCGTGAACCACACGTTGTCGTCCAGGTCGACCTGCATGTCCGCGACGCCGCCCACGCGGCCGGTCGGCAGCGGCGGCAACGGGTACTCCGTCGATACTCCGGTCCGCGGATCGAGCTTTCCGATGAACATCCGGCTTTGGTCCGGGAACCACGGGGTGCCGGTCGAATCGATCGTCATGTCGTGCGGGACGGTGCCCGGCCGGGGCAGGTCGTATTGCGTGATGATGACCCGGGTCGCCCGGCCGGTCGGGCGCGGCAGCGTCTTCAGTTCGTAGGGCCAGTCCCTCCCGCCCGCGCTCAGATTCACCGTCGCGAGGTAGGCGGCGAGCTCGGTCTTCGGGGCGCTGCCCCAATTCGGGTTTTCGGCGGCCAGTTCCGGGTGTTCGTTGCGCTGGCCCCGGCCCCGCCCGCTGCGGCTCACCGCCGTGCCGTCGCCGAAATAGGTCTGCATGCGGGTGATCACCGGGACGAACGCCTCGGCCGTGTGCCGCGACTTCACGATGCGCTCGTACGTGTGGCAGTAGGCGCAACTGACCACCTGGTAGGCCAGCTGGTCCTTCTGTGCAATCGTGCCCGGCATGCTCATGAGCCACTCGCGCGAGGAGAGCTGCGAGGCGAGGTCGGCGGTCTCCAGGAGCTCGAGATCCAGCGTCACCGGGGCAGTCGCCGTCACCGCCACCCTGCCGGGCGAGCCCAGGTCGTAACCCGCGGCCCGAATCGACAAGTCGTATGCGCCCGGTTC
Organism: Acidobacteriota bacterium; assembly: GCA_021296485.1. Taxonomy (GTDB): domain Bacteria; phylum Acidobacteriota; class Vicinamibacteria; order Vicinamibacterales; family UBA8438; genus JAAXGX01. The sequence continues at coordinate 25,192 of JAGWAI010000028.1, read as the reverse complement.
CACGTGGGTTCGCGGAAAGCGGTAGCGCCCCTGGTCGTCGCTCACCACCGATACCGTGAAGGGCGCCCCCTCGCGCCGCGCCGTTACCACGACGCCTTCCATCCAGCCTTCTTCCAGTGAGTGGACCACTCCGCTGAGGGCGACCGATTGCGCCTCCTGCGCCAGGAGCGGCCCCGCGTGAGCGAGCAGGATTGCGGAGGCGAGGCAGAGCAGCAGGCGGGCCGGCCTCATGGCGCGAGGATACCGTCGGTCGGTGCGTCGCCAGCCCGGTGCCAGATCAGGTCGTTACCGCCGCCCCCGCTGCCGGGTACGACGATGCGCTGGCCGTCGGGATCCACGATGCGGCTGCCCGATCCGCTCAGGCTCCCGTCGGCCAGGTAGATCGACCAGTCCGTCTTGTAGTCGTCCACGAACACGGAGGTAATCGTGTTGACGCCGCCGCGGTTGCTGACGCACGGGTAGTGCTTGCCGTCGTATTTCAGGGTGTAGCGCATTGTTACCCGGCCGTCCCGGTCGCGCACGGTGGCAATGACGAAATTCTCGCCGCGGTCCTCCCAGACGACGGTCCCGGTATTGGAGCCGCGTTCATTCCGCACCGCTTCCCACACGCCGATGTAGCGCTTGTACCCGCTGCTGAACTCGCGCGGCGCCTGGGCTGGCGACGCGTTCTGCCGAGCCAGCGACCACGTCGTTCCGTCCGGCCGTCCGACCGTCAGTGTCGACCCGTTGCCGGAGACGGACCAGCGGCTGCGCGCGGTGCGCGTGCCGCCCATCTTGTAGGTCACGTCAATCGCATTCCGATCGATGGCCGCAGAGGCGATGGTCGAAGTGACGTCCCCGCCGCGGAACGCATACGGGTAGTCCTTGCCGTCCAGGCGGAACGCGAATACTTCGAGCGGCCCGGCGTCGGGCGAGGAATCTGTGGTGGAGACGTAGACGATCCCGCCGCCTCGGTCTTCCCACGTCATGGTGACCGCAGGCGTGCCTCGTCCCGACTGGGCCGTCCACGTACCGTGAAACGCTTCGAACCCGGCGCCTTCGGTCTGCGCCGCCGCCGCCGCCGGCAGCAGCAGTGCCGCAGCCGGCAGGAGGGTGCGGAACCGGTCCACAAGGTGTCTGCGCATCGCCACCTCCGGGCACGTGGAAAATGCTGGCGGAGCCAGCGGCCCCGCCCGGCCAGTTGCGCCGCCTAGAGTGAAAGGGGTTCGAGGTCGATCCGACCCGTGCTGTCGCCGAAGCGGTCCACGTGGACGCCCGCCCGGTCCAGCAGCCCGACGAGCAGATTCGCCATCGGCGTCTGCTCTGCGTACTTTATGTGGCGGCCGCCCTTGAGCCGTCCCGCCCCGCCGCCCGCCACCAGAATCGGCAGGTTCTTGTGGTCGTGGAGGTTTCCGTTGGATATGCCGCTGCCGTAGAGCAGCATCGAATGGTCAAGGAGGTTGCCCGGACCGTCCGGCGTCGCGTGCAGTTTCTGCAGCAGATAGGCGAACAGCTCAACCTGATAGGCGTTGATCTTGGAGAGCGCGGCTATTTTCTCCGGATTGTCCTGGTGATGCGAGATGGCGTGGTGTCCGTCGTTGACACCGATCCAGGGGAAGGGGCGTGCGTTTTGTTCCCGGCCGACCATCATCGTGAAGACCCGCGTGATGTCGGCCTGATAGGCCAGCACCTGCAAGTCGAGCATCAGCTTTGCATGTTCGTCATAGCTGTCCGGTACGCCGACTGGTTGCTCGGGCAGCGTCAGGCCGGGCTGGTCCGTTTGCCGCTCCGCCAACCGGATCCGCCGCTCGACCTCGCGCACGGTGTCGAGGTACTCGCTCATGCGGCCGCGGTCTTCGGGACCGAGCGTTGCGCGCAGTTGCGCCAGATCCTCGGTGATTGCATCGAGGATGCTGCGGTCAGCTCGCGCTTCGGCCTGCATTTCCGCCTCGCTGCCGCCCTCACCGAACAGGCGCTCGAACACGCGCCGCGGATTCGTCTCCGCCGGCAGCGGCGTGGTGGGCGATGACCACGCAATCGTATTCACATATACGCAGTTGTAGCCGTCGTCGCAGTTGCCCACGAGGAAGTTCGAATCCAGGGCCAGTTCCAGCGACGGCAACCGCGTGTCCTTGCACAGCTCGCGGGCCGCAATCTGATCGACCGTCGTGGCCAGCCGCACGTCCGAGCGCACGGTCATCTTGGGGCGCGCCGCGCTCAGGAACGTCGCGTTCGCGCGCGTGTGCTCGCCGTTGCCGTCCCGCCCGTTGCCCTGGGCATTCTTCATCTCCAGGTTCGTGACCACGGTCACCTGATCGCGATATGGGCCGAGTGAACTCAATATGGGCGGCAGCTCCTCGATCTTGCCCTCGCGGGCCGGCGTCCACAGGTTCTGTTCCTTGCTCCACGTAACCGAACCGTGCGGAAAGTAAACGAAGCCCAACCGGCGAACCGGGTTGGCCGCGGTCCTGGCAGCGGCGGTGAGCGCCGGCACCATCGCGTCGAGCAGCGGCAACGCCAATGCGGCGCCCGCTCCGCGCAGGAACGTCCGCCGCGGCAACGCTATCTTGCGAATGATCATGACTGCTGGCCTCTCATCTGAAACGGCGTGCTGCGAACGATCCCCAGAATGAGCGACGAGAACCGATAGTCGTGCTGTTCGGCGTCGCGCACGGTCCGGCGCACCGCGGGCGCATCGTAGTATTCAACGGCGCGGCCGAGGGCGTACGCAAGCAGTTTCTCGCTGACTGTGGTCACGAACAGCTCCGGTCGGTTCAACAGCGTCGTCTTGAGGCCGGCCACACCATCGTAGGCCGACCCGTCGGGCAGATTACCCGATACGTCAAGCGGGGCAAAGCCCTCGGTGCGTGTCCTCCAGCGGCCGATCCCGTCGAAGTTCTCCAGCGACAGGCCGATTGGATCCATGAGCGCGTGGCAGCTGGCGCACACGGGATTCGCGCGATGCTGGGCCACCCGTTCGCGCATCGAAAGCGCCTGTCCGCGGCCCGCGTCTTCGAGCGGCGGCACGTTCGCGGGTGGCGGAGGCGGCGGAGTTCCCAGGATGTTCTCCAGGACCCACTTGCCGCGCAGCACCGGTGAGGTGCGGGTCGCGTACGACGTTACCGTGAGAATGCTGGCGTGCCCGAGCAGGCCGCCGCGCCCGCTGTCGGGGTCCAACGCCACGCGCCGGAAGCGGCTGCCGCGTACGTGGGGCATGCCGTAGTGCCGGGCGAGCCGCTCGTCGACGAAGGTATAGTCCGCCGCGAGGAGATCGATCACGCTGCGGTCCTCACGGATGATGCTTTCGAAGAACAATTCGGTCTCGCGCCGCATCGAGCGGCGCAGGTTGTCGTCGAAGTCTGGAAACAGCCAGGCGTCGGGGGTGGTCTCGGGCAGATTACGCAGGTACAGCCACTGCGCCGCGAAGTTCTCGATGAGTGCGCTCGACCGCGTGTCGGCGAGCATGCGGCGCACCTGCTGTTCGAGCACCTCCGGCTCGCTGAGAATCCCGCGGCTCGCGGCGTCGAGCAGTTCGTCGTCGGGGATGCTGCTCCACAGGAAGAACGACAGCCGCGACGCCAGCTCGATATCGCTGATGCGATACGGGCCGGTGGCGGTCTCGGGATCGCGCTCGATGCGCAGCAGGAATTCCGGATGCGCAAGCAGCCGCCTGAGCGCCCGGTGGATGCCCGCCTCGAAGCCGCCCTCGGGCGCAGACTGGCCCTCCGCGTATCCCTCCCTGTAGAAGGCGAGCAGGTCCTCCAGGTCCGACCCGGTCACCGGTCGCCGGTACGCCCGCCGCGCCAGCGTCATGAGAATGGCCTGGGCGCAGTCCGTTTCCTCGAGGCGGCTCGCGGGCCGGCAGCTGAAGATGCGCCGCCGGCTCGCCGTTTCGGCGCGTGACCCGCTCGTCTCGAACGGCCCGGTGATCTCGATGGTCTCTATCACCGGCTCGGGCCGCTGGTCCTCGCCCTGGGCAACGTGGGGCCGCTCGAAGGGCTGCTGGTGTTGCTCCACCAGCCTGTAGCCCTTGTTGACGAACGCCACGCCGAGCGCGCGCTTGCCCGCACGCACGGACAGGCGGACGCTGACGTCCGGTCCGCCGCCCGTGTCGTCCTCGTTTGATGCGTAGAGGTCGGGCTGCGCGTCGTCACCCGCCGGCTGCCTGGAAGGCATCTTTGGGGGCTCAAGGCTCTCCGTGTGCACGATCTCACCGTCGAGGGTCACTACCAGGTCGTGCGGTTCGGAGATACCGGCCGGTCCCACCAGTCCCAACTGCAGGAAATCCCGGCCAAGCATGATATCGATGTCGTATGCGCCGCTGCCGGGGAACGTGAACGGCACCACGGCGCCGCCCCGGGTGCCGAACGGCAGGCCGTCGATGTGGCGGTTCTGCGTGAGATCCGAGGGTACGACGAACGTATGAGAGGTTGGTCTTACGGCTGCACCGACCGCCAGGCGGCTCACCTTTCGCGCCGCCAGAAGATACGCTTCCATGCGTCCCGGATCGAGTCCTCCGAGACTTGCGTTGTCGAACCCGCCGCTCGAGTCGTCCGCGGGCAGCAGTTCGGCAACGTCGACTTCGAGCGCAATCAGGTCGCGGACGGCGTTGCGGTACTCGGTGCGGCTCAGGCGGCGCAGGCCGTCGACCCTGCCCGGGTTCGGATGGCGCACTGCAGCCTGGTCGAGCTCGGACTCGAGCCAGGCCACCAGGCCGTCTCGCTGCGCTTGATCCGGCCGCGGCCGCCCGGCGGGCGGCATCATGCCGGCGCGCAGCTTGCGCACGACGTTTTCCCAGAGCTGGGCGTCGGCGCCGATATCGGTGATGTCGGCACGGTCGAGCAGGAGATCTGCGGTCCGGAGCCGTTCGTTGTGACAGCCTACGCAGTAGCGGCTGATCAGTGCGCCGCGATCAGGATCGTCGCCCGCGGCGGCCTGTTGCCCGGCCGCTGCTGGTGCATATCCGGCAATCGAGAGGATGCCGGCGAGCGCCGCCAGAGAGGTCTTGGTCCGCATCTCCCCAAACCACCCGAAGCCGATGCTACAGTGATTCAGCGCCGCAGTTCTTCGTAAGATGCGAAATTATATGCAATAATCGCGGTTTGCCGCAATGCGGCAGCGCGCCGCAACGAAGATGACCGAGCGCAACTCGCATCACCCTGGAACCGTTTTGCTCCTGTCCGTGGCGCTGGTGATTTTCGGCGCCGGCGCGGCAGCGCAATCGCCGCCGCTGGTAGATGTAGTTCGGAACGCCGATCTCGATGCCGTCAGCGCGCTCCTGCGGCAGCCGGATATCGACGTCAATGGCGCCGAGCCCGGCGGCATGACGGCGCTGCACTGGGCGGCCCACCTCGATGATGCCGACGCGGCCCGGCTGCTGCTGCGCGCCGGCGCGGATGTGGGCGCCGCCACCGCGTTAGGCATCACGCCTGTGCGGCTGGCCGCCACGAATGCCGGTGCGGCGATGCTCGAGGTGCTGCTGGACGCCGGCGCGGAACCCGACGCGGCGATTGGAGAGGGCGAAACGCCGTTGATGACGGTCGCGCGCAGCGGGAGCGTCGACGCCATACGCGTGCTGCTGGACCACGGTGCGGATGTCGACGCGGCGCTGCGAGGCGGCCAGACAGCGCTCATGTGGGCGGCGGGGGAGGGGCACGCCGCGGCCGTAAGGACGTTGATCGAGGCCGGCGCGGACGTCGGAGCCCGCACGGAGACCGAGGTTCCACGGTCGTTCCGGCGTTCGCCCATCGGTGGATTCACGGCGCTGCTATTCGCGGCGCGGGCCGGCCACGTCGAAGTTGTTCGGGCGCTGCTCGAGTCCGGCGCCGACATCCACGACGAGCTGCCGGACGGCACCGGCGCCGTAATCCTGGCCGCGACGAACGCGCACTACGAGGTCGCCCTGTATCTCGTCGACCAGGGGCTCGATCCCAACCAGGGCGTGGCGGACGACACCGAAATCGGCTACACGGCGCTGCACGCCATCTCCTGGGTGCGGAAGCCGCCGTACGGCTACAACCCGCCGGGCCCGGTCAACCGCGGCAACGTCGAAGACCTGGAGTTCGTCAGGCAGATGGTCGCGCGCGGCGCGGACGTCAACGCGCGCATGATCGAGGATCCGAACACGCGCTTTCGGAAGGGCTACAGCTGGATTGGCGCCACGCCGCTGCTCATGGCGGCCAAGGTGGCCGATGCGCCGCTGGTACGCGTGCTGCTGGAGCTGGGAGCCGATCCGGCGCTCAAGACCGAAGAAGACACGACGCTGCTCATGGTTGCCGCCGGCGTCGGAATTGCATCTCCCGGCGAGGACGGCGGCACCGAGGCCGAAGCGTTCGAGTGCATGCAGGTGGTTCTCGATCTGGGTGGTGACATCAACGCGGTCGACGCCAACGGCGAGACGGCGTTGCACGGCGCGGTTTACAGGCTGGCGCCGTCGGTCGTGCAGCTCGTTATCGACCACGGGGCGGACACGTTCACCCTGGTGAATCAGGCCGGCTGGACGCCGCTGCACATCGCGGCGGGCGTCTTCCGGCAGGGGACCTACAAGGAATCGCCGCAGATCGCCGAGATGCTGCGGGAGGCGATGGGCGCGCGCGGCCTGCCGGTAACGCTCGACGACCTGGCGGCCCGGAGCACCGCCGCCGCCGCAGACCAGCCGGCCGCGTTGACGGTGTGGTCAGGCGTCTACAACGCGGAGCAGGCCGACCGCGGGGAACAGGTCTACCGGCGCCGGTGCCGCAAGTGCCACCGCCGCGACCTGAGCGGCGACGGCGCGTTGCAGGGCGACGGCAGCGAGGTCGTCCCGAGCCTGGTGGGCGTCTCTTTCGAGCAGCGCTGGGACGCCGCGACCGTGGCCGACCTGTTCCTCACGGTGTCACGCGCGATGCCGTGGGATGCGCCAGGCAGCGTCAGCCCGCAACAGAACATCGACGTGGTCAGCTATCTGCTGAAGAGGAACGGCATGCCGCCCGGCGCCTCGGAACTGCCGGCGGAGGCCAGGCGGCTGGACCGGATTCGCATCACGGCCCAACCGCCCGGCTAGCGGACCTTACCAATCCACCTTGGCGCCGAGGCGGGCCGTGCGGCCGGGCACGGTCGACGTCGGTCGCGGCCAGCTCCCGCCGAAGGCGTCGGATACGGCCAGCGCCACATTCACGTTCATCAGGTTGAAGAAGTCCACGAGTCCCTGAACCCTGACCCCGCCGATGCGGAATATCTTGCTGAACCGCCAGTCGAGCATGACCAGGCGCGGCTCGAACAGCGTGTCGTCCTCCGCGTAGAGCGGGACGTCCACCCGCGCAGTGCACGCGGCGCCGGTGCGCGTGCCGCAGGCGGAGAGATCGCGGCCGAGGGACGACGCGATCTGGGCGTTCGAGTACGAGACCACGGCGTTGATTGGCGCGCCCTCGATCACCCGGAACGCGGCGCTCGTCTGGATGTCTCCCGGCAGCGTGTAGGTGCCGAACAGCTTGAACTGAATCGTCTGACCTAGCGGCGGACCGCTGTCGCAGTACAGCTCCTGCTGTGGCGAATCGATGACGGTGCAGTTCGTATCCCAGGTGCGCCCGATGCTGAACCCGCCGCCAAGCAGCGTGCCGTCCCGGAATCTGCCTTCCGTGTTGATGCGGACGCCGTTGTAGACCTGGCTCCGGTCCCCGAAGTTGTCCTGCAGCGTCACGTAGTTGTCCACCCTGCCGAACATCGACGGATTGATGTCGTACAGGCCGCAGATCTCGTAGCCCCCGCCGTTGGGGAGCTGCGAGTGGGTCGGCGCCGTCACGCAGTAGGGGTCGTAGTCGGCCGGCGTCACCGCGCGGTTGTCGGTGGCCTGGAAATCGCCGTACCACGTGCGGTCAAAGGCAACCTCGATCCCCCACCCCTCGATGATCTGCTGCTCGAGGGCGACCGTCGCCTGCCAGTTGTGTCCCCGGCCCTCGTTCAGCAGGGCCGGATCCGTGGCGGTCACCGAGCGGGCCTGGCCGAACAGACTGTTGTCCAACGCGCCGCACTCGCCGTTCTGCGCGGCGCTGGTCAGGTCGCAATCCGGGACGAAATTCATGTTCGCGTCGGACCAGGTGCGGTTCGCGATCGTCGATATCCGCAGCGCCGGGTGGTAGTTTAGGAGCAGGTTGGAACCGACCGAGCTGACGTACTTGCCGAAGGAGGCCTTGATGGCGGTCGTCCCGTCGCCGAAGAGGTCGTATGCCGCGCCGACCCGCGGAACCAGCGCGTTGTAGCTCGGCAGCGCATCCGAGCCGATGGCGGAAATCGGGATCGCCGGAACATAGGGCCCCGCCGGCCGGGTCTGCTGCGGAATGGTGGCGCGGAACGAGTCGTAGCGCACGCCGCCATTGATCGTCAGCCGGTCGATGGTCAGCTGGTCCTGTACGTACAGGCCGACATCACGAAAATCGGAGAGGTTCAGGTGCGGGGATGCGATCTGGCGTATGAGCACCGGCCGCCCTCCCGCAAAGAAGTAGAAGACGGGGGCGTCTCCAATTACGGGCGAGGCCGCGTCGCCGTAGTTGCTCTGGCGATCTTCGTGGACGAACAGCATCTGGACGCCCGCCTTGAACGAGTTCGTGCCGGTGACGTGCGACACGGACGCCCGCGCCTGCGCCTGCTTGAAGATCGAGTGGCTGAAGTAGTCGACCCCCGGGGGCAGGGCGCTGAAGCTCCGTCCGTTGTAGAAGTAGCCGGGCCGGACGTGCTCCGTGCCCAACGCCTCGCGAACGCCGACGTCGCGGCTCGAGGTGTTGGCATCGGGCTTGTGGGTGTTCTGGTCGTGGAAATAGCTGAAGCCGGCCTCGAACAGCAGCCGGTTCGAGGCGGGGAACGTCCAGTTGGCGTTCGTCAGGTGAACAGGATCGAAGTTGGCGTTGGCGTTGGCCTCCGGGGCGGTGTTGAAGACGGTAAACAGGTTGCAGACGCAGCTTTTCTGAAAGCTGTAGCCCCACGACAGCTTGTGATCCCGGGCTACCTGCCAGGTCAGCCGGCCGCTGACGTCGGCGAAATGGTTGTCCGTGAATGCGCGCCGCTCCAGATCGGGCTCGTAGTTCACGACGCCGCTGTTCGGATCGCCGATGTAGATGTCGTCCAGCTTGTTGTAGTAGTTGCCCGGGGCATATTCCTGTCCGCCCCACCAGCGGGCCGCGGCGAAGAACCAGAGCCGGTCGCGCGCCAGCGGACCGCCCGCGTTCAGCGCGTAGTCCCAGAGCTTGCGCGCCTCGGCAGCGCTGCTCACCCCGCGGGCCCTGAAATCGTCGTTGAGGTTCGACCACTGCGTGTCGCCGTTGCCGAACGCCACGTCCACCAGGCCGGAGAACGCATTGCTGCCCTCGCGCGGGATGTAGTTGATGTTGACGCCGCCGTTCGAATGTTCCGCGCTCTGGGTGCCGAGCCCCAGCGCGACCTCCTGCATGGCCTGGACGTTGGGCGAGTAGCTGCCGTACTGGCCGTCGCCGTTGCCGCCCAGGTTGTTGATCATGACGCCGTCGAACAACAGCCTCTGGAAGGGGCGTCCGGCCATGCGGAGGTTGGCCCGTTCGTGGCGGTTGCCGCCGATGTCGACATTGTCCGTCACTACACCGGGCGTGAGCGTGGCGAATCCCTGCAGGCTCTGACTGGTCGGCAGCGCCTGCAGCGTTTCGCGCCGGATGACGTTGTCGGTCTGGGTGTTCTGCACGTCGACCACCGGGCTGGCGCCGGTCACGGTGACCGTCTCCTCCACGGCGCCTACGGCCAACTCGGCGTTGGCCGGCGCGGTGAATCCCGTGCTCAGCTCGATCCCCTCGCGCCGGAGCGTCCGGAATCCCGGCAGCGTGAACGTGACGCTGTAGGTCCCCGGTGGCAAGGCTACGACCCGGTAGGCGCCCTGGCCGTCGGTGACCGCCGTGCGTACGCCTTCGATGAGCGCCGGACTTGCCGCTTCCACGGTGACGCCCGGCAGCACGGCGCCGGTCGAGTCGGTCACGCTACCGGCAATCGAGGCTGTGCTGGCCGCCTGGCCTGCCGCCACGGACGGCAGGAGGATGGTGCCCGCGAATGCGAGCATGACGGTAAGTGCTACGAACAGTAATCGGTTGGCCACGAATACGCCCTCCTGGAAGGTGGCTGCTGAACCGTTGCCACCGGTCCGCTCATGTCCCGTGCTCGCCGCATTACAAACGTAACGCGAAAATATGCAGAACCGAAAACATCTGCCGGGACTCCGCTTTACGGAAGCGCCCCGCACGGCCTGTCCACCATATCCTCACCTTGTGTGATAGATTGCCCCGCATCATATCGCAACCGGGCGGCTTGTCAACTACATGCGAAGCAGGAGACGGCGGGGGCAGGCAATGGGCGCGCGCTACCGACTGCACGGATCGGGTCCGGAAGCACGGCTGCGGGGCAGCGTGCGTCGAGCGGCCGGGCTGGCGCTCACGACGGGAGCCATCGTGCTGGCGGCCCAGATTGCAATTGGGCAGGATCATCGCGCGCCCGCAGGCGGCGACTGGCGGCAGTTCAGCGGCGACCTGCTGGGCACCAAGTACTCGCCGCTCGATCAGATCACGCCGGAGAACGTCGATCAGCTTGGGATTGCGTGGCGGTGGCCGTCTCCCGATCGGGACATCGAGCAGTTGGACCCCCGCTGGCGGGCGTCGAAGTACCAGGACACGCCGCTGGTCATCGACGGCGTGCTGTACACGGTCACTACGCTGGGGCTGGTCGCTGCGCTCGATCCAGGAACAGGGCGCACCCTCTGGATGCATGACCCCGAGAGCTACAAGGGCTTCGCAACGCGACCCGCCAACGGCAGCTTTTCGCACCGCGGCATGGCGTACTGGAGCGATGGGGTGGACCGAAGGCTGCTGATCGGCACCGTTGATGCTTACCTGCTGTCGATCGATATCGACACCGGCCGGCCCGATCCGGCGTTCGGCAACCGCGGCAAGGTGGACCTGGCTGTGGACGTACGGCAGGCGCGGCGCGGCACTAACTACGTTGCCCGGCGTCCCGTCGTCGCCGGCGACGTGGTAATCGTGGGCACGGCACAGGCCGACGGCGTACGGCAGCCCGACGCAGCGCCGCCCGGTTCAGTGCAGGCCTTCGACGTCCGCACCGGCGTGCGGCGCTGGACGTTCAACCTGGTCCCGGAGGGCGACGATTTCGGCTACGACACCTGGCACAACGGCTCCGCGGCGCAGGGCGGCAACACGAACGTGTGGGCCGGCATGACCTACGACCCCGATCTCGGCTACGTCTATCTCGCCAGCTCCACGCCGAGCAGCGACTACTACGGTGGGCACAGGCCCGGGAACAACCTCTTTGCCGAGAGCGTGATCTGTCTCGACGCCGCATCGGGCATCCGGGTGTGGCATTTCCAGACGGTGCACCACGGACTGTGGGACTACGACCTGCCGGCCGAGCCGGTGCTCGGCGAAATCCTCGTTGGCGGCCGGGATATCAAGGCCGTGATGGTCGTCAGCAAGCAGGGCTTCATCTATACGTTCGACCGGGAGACGGGCGAGCCGGTATGGCCCATCGAGGAACGGCCGGTGCCGCAGGGCGACGTGCCGGGTGAGTGGTATGCGCAGACGCAACCGTTTCCCACGCGGCCGCCGGCGTTCGCGCTCCAGGGGGCCGTCGAAGAGAATCTCATCGACTTCACGCCGGAGCTGCGGCGCCGGGCATTGGAACGGCTCCGCACCTACCGCCACGGCCCGCTGTTCACGCCGCCGTCACTGGAGGGGACGGCGTTCCTGCCGGGCGTGTGGGGCGGGGCGCGGTGGGGCGGCGGCGCCTTTGACCCGGAGGCCGGGTGGCTGTTCGTGCCGTCCGTGATGATGCCGTCGGTCGCGCGGCTGCGGCGCGGGAACCCGGCGCAAACGGATTTTCGGTACGTTTCGGGCGGCGGCCTCGGGGCCACTGATCTGCGGGTCGACGGACTGTCCATATTTAGGCCGCCCTACTCGCACGTGACGGCAATCGATATGAATGAGGGCGAGCAGCGGTGGGGGAGCGCGCTGGGCAACGGACCGTTGAATCACCCGCTGCTACGCGACCTGGACCTCCCGCCGTTGGGCAACGGACCCCAGCACACGCACGTGCTGGTGACCGGAACGCTGCTCTTCGTGAGCGTGACGTTTATGACAACTCCCGGCGGTCTCGAGATCCCCGCGTGGGCCGAATGGGCGGACGCCGACATGCTCCGGCAGCTGATCTTCGTCCTGGACAAGACGACGGGAGATCTCGTGCATATCGTTCGCCTGGACGGCAACGGGGCGGCCCAGCCGATGACCTATCTGCACGGCGGGCGGCAGTATATTGCCGTGGCGGTGGGCGGCGCGGGCAACGCGGAGCTCGTTGCCCTCAGCCTGCCGTAGCGATACCCCCCCAGAAATTACGTGGTCCCGGGACGCGTGGGCTGGCGTATACTCGGCCTTGGTACTCTGCGCTGGCACGCGACGCGCCCCGGTGGTGATTGAAATGGCGCTCTGGCTGCTTGAACACGTGAGTCCGGCGTGCAGCCCTCTGGTTGGCGATCTCCTGGAGGAGCGCCACCGCGGGCGCAGCCGCGGCTGGCTGTGGCGGCAGGTATCGGTCGCCCTGGTGCTCAGGTGCGTGCGCGACATCCGCGCGCACGGCCTGCTGGCGGCAGCGGCGTTGGTGACCGGGTGGTTCTTCGTCCTGGTTGCCGGTCTGGCCGATTCGGTTCTGATTTCTCAATTTCCGGGCATCCGCCTGAGCAGGTTGGTCTTGGGTTTTGTCCCTGCGGACGTCGTGCACGCAGGCCTATTCTTCGACGCAACATTCGCAACAGCACTGGTCTTCCTCGCGGTGGCGAGCGGTTGGCTGGTCGCGGCCCTGTACAGGCCGCTCGGGATATCGGCGATTTTGGTGTACTGCGCGACGTTTTCGCTGTTCGGCGCCTACCGCATGTTCGTTCACGCCACTGGCTGGTTCCCCGGCGACATGATCCTTGGACAGGGACCGGCCTGGGTGAGCGTTACGTGGTCGGGCTTCCTGATGCTGAAGGTGGCGCTCTACTTTCCGTTGTTCAGCGCGGGCATTCTGCTGGGCGGCTACTTGGCGAGTTGTTGGCGTTGCGGAGCACGGCTGGCGCGCGCCTGAATCATCCTGCCAACGGTAACGTTCCCTGGTTCATGCCGGATTGCCGCCCGGATCCGGCAGGTCCTGCCACAGCATGGTGAACGTGCGGCGGGACTCGCTCGCCGCCTGCGCACCCCTGGCGCTGACCTGAAAGAATCGCTTGGCGCGCCCGCCGCGCTCCGGCGTCGGATCGCCGAGCGACGACTCCAGCAAACCGCGTGCCTGCAGCCGGTCCAGGGCTGCATACACGCTGCCCAGGGCCACGGGACGGCCTGTCGTGTCTTCGATGGTGCGCGCTATCGGGACGCCGTAGGCGTCGTCCTCCAGTTGCATCACGGCCAGCAGCACCATCAATTCGAAGCTACCGAGATAGTCGCGTCGAGTCATATCTTGCAGTAATGATAACAAATGGAAGGCGCAAGAGGTTGCCGCCAAGCACAACGGAACGACACATTTTGGCGCCAATCGCCAGGAACGCGCACGGTAGGTTGCGGCGAAGGTGGCGCGGCTAGTGTCCACGCTCGTTTCCTTGCGCCACTTCCCGTTCCTCTGCGCGCGCGCCGGCCAGCGCGTTGAGCAGGCCGTAGTTGCCCTCATGACACGCGTACTCGAAGAGCGGCCCCGCCGTGCGCGGGAGCATCTGCGACACCGTGAACGGCCTGACCCAGGTGACAGGGTCGTTCACCGTGTACTCGTAGCGCAGCCAGTCCGCGTCCACACGCGTGAAACGCTCGATCAGGTGGAGCGCGCCGCCTTCGCCTACCGCATCGGTGGAGGTGGTGATGAAGCTGGAGCGCTTGTTCGTGAAGTTGCGGCTCTCGACGACCAGCGTTTCACCGTCCCAGTAACCGCGGGAGTCGCCCAGCCACTGCCGGATGGCGGCGGAGACGTGCTGCCGGCCGTCGAGCGGCACGACGCGCGCCTCGTGCACCATTTCAGTGAAGAGCACGACGTGGTCCGGCGTCTGGAAGATTTGCAGGTTGCTGTTGTAGGCGCCGCCGTTGAGGGGCGGCCCCGTGCTGTAGCCGAGAATGCAGCGTTCCGAAAGGCCGAAGTCCTCCGGACCGCGCGCCGGGTTGTCCCCGGCCAGGAAGGCGAGCAGCAGCGGCGCCCGGATTGGCGGCGTGCGGTTCGCGCGCCACGCGGCTTCCCGCGCCTGCGCGGCCGGCGTGAGCGGTGGAAGCCGGCCGTCCGGCGGATCGACGATCAGCGACGTGCGCCGGTCGGCCGGGACCGTGGTGATTTCGTCCGACCAGAAGGCGTTGTAGGCGCTTTCGATGTCGATCGAGGCGTCGGGGTGCCGCTGGTCCTGGCCCGCGGTCGCCTGCGCCTGCTCGCCGAGGCTGGCGGCTTCCTCCTCGGTCATGAACTCGCGTCCCTCGTATTCGGCGGGGCGTTCGAGCGGAATCAGCGAGTTGTAGTCCCAGACGCCGCTCAGGTCCGGCGCTCCCCACGCCGTCCGCTGTACTGCCTCCGGGGATCCGGACTGGCCGAGCGCGGCCAGCGGGACGAGCAGGACGGCGGCTGCGAGACAAGACGTTCGCGTCAGGCGTGCGCTCATGGCAGTGCTCCCTGTTTGCGGTGTAATGCTAGCAGCCTGTGGTAAAACCCCGCGTCGCACCGAGAGCGGTGAGGCGCGTGGCTGGCCAGGCGCGAAGATGAACGATGAGCAACGCAGTCCAGGCGCGATGCATCGCCGCTCGAATGCAGTGGGGTTTTGCCACAGGCTGCTAGCGCTCGGGCAGCGCGAAGACATAGAGCGCTCCGCCGCTGGTCGGCGCATAGACGTCCGGGCTCACGTAGCGCCGGATGCTGGTGAACGGCCCGGTCTCCGTCGGCACGGCAACGTATTGCCGGCCGTCGAGCTCGTAGGTAATCGTGAAGCCGGACGCGGAGTTGCCCAGCCGCGTCTGCCAGAGCACGTCGCCGGTCCGTACGTCGAACGCCTTGAAGTAGCGGTCGACGTCGCCGGCGAACGCCAGGCCCGAGCCGGTGACCACGACGCCGGTGGAAATCGATGCCCGCTGCTCGTGGCGCCACAGTTCTTCCAGCGTCCTGACGTCGTAAGCGCTCAGGCGACCGAACGTGCCGTTGCTGCCCTCCCGCTCGAAGAAGCGAACGTCCGATCCGGTGGACGAACCCGAGCCTTCCTCCAGCTCGATGCTGCGCGCCGCCATCTCGGAGCAGTGGTTCTGGTTGAGCGGCACGATCAGCGCCGACGTTGCCGGACTGTACGCCGAGGCCGGCCAGTTGTGGCCCCCGTAGTATGCCGGGCACGACAGTATCGGCTGGCCGAACTGCATCTCGATGATGTCGGGGCGGTAGGTGACCCGGCCGGTCGCGGTGTCGATCGACTCGAAGACGTTCTGGAACACCGTTTCGCGGACGCCGCGGAATGCGCCGTAATCTCGCGCCAGCTTCCACAGCAGTCCGTCCTTGCCCACGGTGAACAGTAGCCGCTCGCCGTCGATGTCGATCAGCACGCGCTCGAAGACGGTGTCGAGATCGAGCGATTCGCCCGGCACGTGCTGGAAGTACCAGACGATTTCGCCGGTGCGCGGATCGAGCGCCAGCGTGGAGTTCGAATACAGCACGGCGTCCGCGGTCGTGAGGCCGCGGCTTACCGCCGCCCACGGTTTCGCTTGGGCTGTGCCTACGAAGTACAGGTCCAGGTCCGGATCGTAGGTGCCTGGAATCCAGGTCTCGGCGCCCCCGCGCACCCCGCGCGGCAGGTCGCCCCAGGTGTCGCCGCCCGGCTCGCCCGGCTGGGCGATCGTCGACGTGCGCCACAGTTCCTCACCCGTTTCCGCGTCGTGGCCGGTGATGAAGCACCCGGCCTGGGTGAACTGCCCGCAGCCGGTGATGCCGCTGATGACCACGCCGTCCGCGATGACGGGACCGGCGGTGTGGTAGAAGCCGTCGTCCTCGTTGGCCTTCTTCGTTTCCCACACAAGCTTGCCCGTCCGCGCGTCGACGGCCACGACCGACAGGTCGGCCGTGGTCATGTAGACCTTGTCCTGATAGAGCGCGATCGACCGCATGAGGTTGGACCGGCGGCCGTCCGGATACTCGCGGCGGTACTGCCAGATGATGTCGCCGGTGCGCGCGTCGAGCGCCTGCAGCACATTGCCGGGGTTCGCTAGGAAGAGCACGCCGTCGTGCACCAGCGGCGCCGTTTGCACGCGTCCGGCTTCCATGGTCCACACCCAGGCGATGCGCAACTCGCCGACGTTCTCGGGCGTGATCTGATCGAGCGGACTGTAGCCGTGGCCAAGGGGTGTGCGGCGCCACGAAAGCCATTCCTCGTCCGGCGGATTCTCCAGCAGCGCGTCGGTCACCGGGCTGTACGATTCGACCACGCGGTTCACGAGCGCAACCGGGCCGCCGCTGGGAGGGGCGAGCCCCTGATCCGCCGCCGCTACGTTACCGTGGCCCGGACCTGCGGCATCGGGGGCAATCGCCAGCGCCGAGTCGGTGCGTAGCGGTTCGGCTCCGGCGGCGTGGCCATTCGCCTGCAGGATGTAGGCGACGATGTCCAGGTAGACGGGGTCGCCGAGGGAAGCCTCGGCGCCCGGCGGCATCGTGCCGCGGGTCTGCTCGAACAGCGCCCGCACTGGCTGCCCGCCCCAGACCGAAGTGAAATTCGAACCTGCCAGCGCCGGCCCGAAGCCGCCGCGCAGGTTGTCGAGGTGGCACTCCGCGCAGTTGTTGGCGTAGGCGTCGCGCCCGGCGGCAGCCTGGGCCGCAGTATACGACGGAGAGGAAGCCGGCTGGGCCGCGGCGGAAGACCCGCCTACTGCAACAACCAGCGCCGCCGCAGCGGCATTACGCCACGATGCGGGAATTCCGAGTGGCAAGCCGTGTTCTCCTACCGTTCGGGCCAATCTCCTGTGAATATATTCGCGTTAGTTGACTTCGGTCAACGACGGAGTGCTGGCAATCCGGCGGGCCTGGTTGTATACGTACCCGCATGGCAA
>JAGWAI010000028.1:0-8121 GCA_021296485.1 Acidobacteriota bacterium | reverse complement strand
GCGGTTGCGCTGTGCGCGGCTGCCGGCGTTCTCGCCCAGCCGGTTCGCGGCACTGCTGCGCTGGCGGTGCACGACCGATACTTGGCGGCGTGGAATGCGCAGGACGCCGACGCGTTCGCCGCCACGCTGCACTATCCCCATGCCCGGCAGGCGCCGGGCGCGCCCGGCAGCACGTCGTGGCAGGGCGCGGAGGAATACGCCGCCGGGATGGACTTCGGACCGCTCATCGCCCGCGGTTGGGTGCACTCGTACTGGGATACGCGGACCGTCGTGCAGGCCGGCGACAACAAGGTGCACGTGGCGGCCCGGGCGCGGCGGGTCGACGCGGATGAACGGACCATTCAGACCGTTCAGACGCTCTACGTGATCACGGAGCACGACGGACGCTGGGGCGTCCAGGCGCGGTTCTCGGCCGGTCCGCCGGCTACCGGCCGGGTCGCCGACGCCAGCCGGAAGGGCGCCGTGGAAGCGGTGGAGGCGTATCTGGACGCGGTCAACCGCCGCGATGCGCAGGCGTTCGCCGCCACGATGCACTATCCGCACTACCGCGTCACCAGGGCGGGGCGGGTCCAGGCGTGGGAGGAGGCCCGCGAGGTCGCGAGCACCATGAGCTTCGATCGCCTGGCCAGCACCGGCTGGGTCCGCACGGCGGCGTACAACGTCAACCCGGTGCAGGTGTCCGCCGACGGGGTGAACGTCGCGCTGGAGCTGCTGCGCTACAACGCCGCCGGGGAACGGTTCGACACGCTGTACCTCGTCACGCGCGAGGACGGCCGGTGGGCCTTCAAGGGCAGATCGAGTTTCGCTCCGCGGTAGGGGAGGTGGACGACATGGCAAGCCAGGCGGCGCGTGGAATCGCGTTCCTAATCGTCTGCGTCAGCGCCGGCCTGTGGACCAGCCCGGCCGCGGCTCAGCAACCGGCGACCGTCGGCGAGGGGGTCAACGAGCGTTTCCTCAGCACTGAGCTCGACGCGGCGGCCATGGCCGCGCGTTTCGAGTCCGATGGCCGCGAGGCATTCGCCCGCCGGCACAGCGTAATCGCCGCGCTGGGGCTGCGGCCGGGAATGGCCGTGGCGGACGTCGGCGCGGGCTCCGGCTTCTACGCGGCGCTGCGGCCGGCACGGTTTACGCCGTCGAGATCGCACCCAACTGGATTGAGTACCTCACGGAGAAATTCGCATCCGACGGACTCGACAACGTGCGTGTCGTGCAGAGCACCGCCGATTCCGTCGAGCTTCCCGAAGGATCCGTCGACGTCGTATTCTCGTCCGACACCTACCATCACTTCGAGAATCCGCCGCTGATTCTCGACAGCGTTTACCGCGCCCTCAAGCCCGGGGGGCGATGGGTGATCCTGGACTTCGACAGGGTTCCCGGCGTCACGCCGCCCGGCCTGATGGAGCACCTGCGGATCGGCAAGGCGGGAGCGATCGAAGAGGTCCTGGCCGCGGGGTTCAGGCTCGAGCGAGAGGCAGACATCGGTCTCGCGCAGAGCTACCTGGTGATATTCCAGCGGCCCTAGCAGCCTGTGGCGACCAGAATCCTCCTCGCCTTCGCGCTGGCGGCCGCGGCCTGCGGTCCGGCGGGGGAGGCGCCCCGGCCCGTCCCTGCGGGGGATGCGGTCTGGTTCGAGGGCGCGCGGCTCATCGACGGCAGCGGCGACGCGCTTGTCGAGCGCGCGGCATTCCTGGTAGAGGACGGCGTCTTCACCTGGGTGGGCGCGCAGGGTGACCGCGAGCCTCCAGCGTACGCCGCCCGCGTGGACCTGTCCGGCAAGACCGTCATCCCGGCACTGATCGACGCCCACCAGCACATCGGACTCACCGACATCAAGAACGGCACGCACAGCAAGGAGAACTACACGCGGGCCAACCTGCTCGAGCATCTGCAGCGGACCGCATACCACGGCGTCGCCGCCACGATGAGCCTGGGTCTGGAGTTCGATGAGCCCCTCGCGTTCGCGCTGCGGGACGCCGGCCCGCCCGGCGCCGCGCGCTTTCTCACGTCCGGCCGCGGGATCGCGGCTACGCCGACGGCGGGGCCGCAGCAGAACTACCGGCTCGGCATCCCGCGCGGCGCGCAGACGCCGGACGAGGGTCGGGCGGCCGTCGAGGAACTGCACGGGCACGGCGTGGACATCGTCAAGATCTGGGTCGACGACCGCCGCGGCACGGTCCCCAAGCTGGAGCCAGAGGTCTATCGGGCAATCATCAACGAGGCCCACGCCCGCGGCATGCGGGTCACGGCGCACCTGGGCTCCACGAGCGGACTTGCCGACGCCAAGGACCTGCTGCGTGCCGGGGTCGACGGATTCGCGCACACGGTGCGCGACAGAGACATCGACACGGAGTACATGGAGCTGGTCCGCGAGTATCCCCACATCTGGACCGTCCCGAACCTGCCCGGTTCACCCGTTACGCAGGATGACCTGCCGTGGCTCAACGAGACGCTGCCGTCGTTCGAGATCGACAATCTGCGGGCGCAGGCCGAGGCGCTCGCGGCGGAGGGCCCGAGCGAATCGTTCGAGCTGCAGTGCCGCAACCTGGCGCGCAACCGCGAGGCGGGAATGATCATCGGCATGGGGACCGACTCGGGCGTCAGCGTCGGCTGGACGGTGCACACGGAGCTGCGCGACATGGCCGGCTGCGGGCTCACGCCGATGGAGGTCATCGTCGCCGCCACGCGGGTGAATGCGGAAATACTACGCTTGGACGACCTCGGCACGGTGGCCGCCGGCCAGAGCGCCTCCTTTGTAGTGCTCGACGCGGACCCGCTTGTGGACATCCGCAACACGCGCCGCATCGCGGCCGTCTATCTCCGGGGCGAGGCGGTCGATCGTGACGCGCTCCGGGCACGGTTCATGGACGGCGTGCGCTGACGGCCCGCGGCCCATGACCAGCGCGCCGCGCCGGGAGCGTCCGGTCAGCGTTCGAACAGAATGTGGGGCAGCCGCAGCGGATCGTCCGGCAGGGGAGTTTGCCCGGCCGCGAGCCGGTTGCCGCTAAGGATGTAGGCGACGAGGTCGGCCGTTTGCGCGGGAGTCAGCGTTTCAGGCGCGTCCTGGGGCATCGTCTCGCGTATGAACGCGAACAGCTCGCCCAGCGGGCGCCCGCGCCAGGTGTTGCGGAAGGTGTGGTCGCCGAGCAGCGCCGCGACCTCGGGGACAATCGCCCGGAGGGGTCCGTGGCACGACGCGCACTGCTCGTCGTACAGGGCCTGGCCGCGCGCGGCCTGCTCTTCAGTGTAGACGCCATCCTGTGCGGCCGGTCCCGCGACCGCGGCAGCAGGGCCGCCGCGGCAACGCGCAGGCGCCTCATTCCACGGCTAGCAGCCTGTGGCAGAACCCCGCGTCGCACCGAGACCGGTGAGGCGCCCGGCTGACAAGGCGCGAGGAGCGAGCATATTCCCAATATGTGAGTGACGAGCAACGCAGTTCAGCCGGGATGTATCGCCGGTCGAATGCAGCGGGGCTTTTGCCACAGGCTGCTATGGCAGGACCAGCGTCGCGTTGCGCTTGGGCACCTGGCCGCCGGTCGGGATCTCGGCCACCTTCTCGACCGTCGCAATCTCGACCACGGCGACGCTGTTGTTCCCCGACAGCGACACGTAGGCGTACTTGCTGTCCGGGGTGATCGTGATCCAGTTCGGCGAGTGCCCGACGCGGACTCCGCCGACCAGCTCCAGGTCCGGCAGCGTGTAGACGTAGACGCTGCTGTTGAAGCTGCTGTTGCCCACCAGGTAGTTGTTGTCGGGCGTCACGCCGATGCCGTGCGCCGTGTTGCCGCCGTGGCCGGGCGTCTGCTGGTCGGGCGGCACCTCCGGGTACTCGATGCGCCGGATCTCCTTGCGCGTCTCGAAGTCGACCACGCCGAAGCCGTTGAAGTTGGAGAGCTGCGCGTAGATGCGCCGCGTGGAGCCGTCCGGATTCGTGTCGAACGCCATCGGGCGGATGCCGCGGTCGAAGTACGTCGTCCACGCGGGCATGTCGGTCCTGGTGTCCACCACGGTGATGTTGCGCGCGCCGATCATGCCGGCGATCGCGTACTTGCCGTCGGGCGTGACGTAGGTGTTGTGCACGCCGCCGTGCACCGAGATGGTCGCCACGATCTCTTCCGAGGCGGTGTCGAACACGTCGAGCGCACCCGGCGACTCCGCGATGGCGATGTACACCTTGCTCCCGTCCGGCGTGATCGCGATGTTGTTGGGCCGCCCGCTGAGCTTCACCTTGTTGGTGACCTTCAACGCCTTGATGTCGACGACGTCGACGGTATCGTCGGCCTCGTTGGCGACGTACAGGTGCAGTCCGTCGGGCGACGGCGCGGCGCCGTGCGCCCGCTCGATGCCCTTGATCTCGCCAACGACCGTGTTGGTGGCTGGATCGATAATGTGGACGTTGTCGCCGGCGCTGTTCGTCTGCACGATGCGCACGGTGCCCTGCGCCGCCGCCGTCAGCGGCAGCAGCAGGAGCGCCGCCGCCGCGAGCGCGAAGAACGTGCTGCGTGTCATGGCCATCGTAGAGCTCCTGTCTGAATGATGGTTCCCGCTACCGGCCGGCCTTCTCCCCGCGCACCCAGGCCGCGAGCGTCTGGAATTGCGGGTCGTCCTGCGAGGCGAACTGCCGCCCGCCGGTATGGAATTCGTTGCCGCCGGCTGCAGGCTCCAGCGGATGCACGAGCAGCCGGCTGGCGAGCGGGTCGCCCGGCGTCACGAGGCTAAGGACCGATTCGAAGTTGAGGCGCGACTGCTCCTCGCTCCAGGTTTCGGACCCGTCCGGCAGTCCCTCCAGGAACGCCGCGCGCTCGTCCCCCGCGTGGCAGACCACGCAGCGCGTGTACCCCTCGCGCTTCTCGAGGAATATCGGTTCGACCTCCGTCCGGTAGAAGTCGAAGTCGAGCTCCGCCGGCTGCGCCAGCAGAGTGAATGCCAGGACAAGGATCATGACTCGCCTCCTGTCGATTGCGTCTGACTAGTCGGGCAGTCCCATGTAACCGTCCGGCAACGGCACTCCGAGCGTGTTCTGGAACATCGCGAGCTGCGTGTAGCTGCCGACGATCTGCACGGCCTCCCGCTGCTGGTCAGCGTTGTACTCCGCGCCCAGCGCGGTCCAGGTGGCGTCGCTGACGAAGCGGGAGGTGTGCAGCTCGTCCGCCACCCGCAACAGCGTGGCCTCGAAGTCGCTCCATCCGGCGGCGTCGGGTCCCTCCGTCACGCGCGCGATTTCCTCCGCGCTGAGTCCTGCTTCCTTGCCTATCTCGTCGTGGCGGCCCCAAATGTAGTCGCCGCGCGAGAGCCAGGCGGTGCGCAGGATCAGCAGCTCCCGATGGCGGACGGGCAGGATGGTGTTGCGCATCCAGTTCCCCGTATACGCCCAGTACACCTGGCAATTCTCCTGGCTCTCGGGACAGGCCCGGCGCAACGGAGATTCGCCGTCGGCCTCGTTGCTCAGGTCGACCCTGGGGGTGGTCAGGTGCTCGAACTCCGCCACGCGCATCACCCCGCCGGAAGCCGCAGCCGCTGCGGGAGGCGGTTCGGGCGCCGGTTCGGGTTCAGGTGGTGGTGCGGGGGAGGCGCAACTCGCAAGCAACGCGAACGCCAGCAACCCGGACGCGAGAAGGATTCCGCTGAGGATGGGGCGCGACTTCATGATCGCCTCCTTGGCATGCGGTCGACGACGCTTCCGGCATACGTACGGAGCGGACGCGGTCGTCCTGTGATTATCGACTACGCCACTCGCTGCGACAAGGGCGATTGCGCCGCCCGGCGGGTTTCGTCAGCCGCCCCAGCTGTAGTTGAGCCGGGCGTAGTAGTAACCGCCGCTCATGCCCCATGGCGTGAACTGGCTGTAGGGCAGGCCGAAGATGTCGGCGAACAGGTCCATGCGCTGCGAGAATGTGTCAAAGACGTTCTGGCCGCCCACCGCCAAGGTGACGTCGCGCGTGATGGGGATGGTCGCTTCCAGGTCGACGATGTAGCGGCCGTCGAGCAGCGGCGAGTCGGCGCCGCGCACGAACCGCGCGTCGAAGTGGTCGACCCACGCGCCGTAGTAGTTCAGTCGGGCCAACAGGCCGACGCGCGCCACCTGTTGATTGAGGGCCACGTTCCAGCGGGTGCGGGGCACGCCGCGTTGCAGGCCGAGCACGTCGCCCGCCGTCAGCAGTGCCGACTCTTTCGTCAGCTCCGTGTGCGTGTAGTTGAACGTGAAGCTGAACACCGTACCGCCGCCCAGCGCCGGCGGCGCGTAGGTCGAGACCAGGTCCACGCCCTGGTTGCGGCTGGAGAAGTCGTTGACGAATAAGCGGAAGAACTGCAGCGTGCGTGCCGACGTGATGCCTTCCGACAGCAACAGCTCGCGTTCGTCGTCGTTCAGGGTAAACGTCTGCGACAACGCGAGGCGGTTTTCGACGTCGACGCGGAAGTAGTCGGCGGTCAAGGTGAACGGGCCGGTGTCGACAACCAGGCCCGCGGTCGTGTTGGCGGATGTCTCGGGCTCGAGGGGCTGGCCGCCCTTGAGCTGCGCGGCCAGAAAGGTCGATGGCACGTTGGCGCTGTCGACCAGTTGCAGCGTGGTCGGATCGATGGTCGTCTGGACGTTCAGCGTGTTCTGCTGGCCCGGGGTAGGGGCCCGCGAATCGCGACCGCGTCGGTCAACGCGTAGCGGGCGGAAAGCTTGCCGTTGGTGGTGGAGCCGAACAGGTCGAAGTGCTCGAAGCGCACGGCTCCGCCGACAGTCCACGCGCCGTCCGGATCCCGCAATTCGAGGTCGCCGTAGAGCGCCACGTTGCTGCGTGTCCAGGTGCCGGAGGTGTAGTCGGGAAAGCCGGGAAAGCCGTTGGATCCAGAGACGAAGCCCTGCGCCGCGTACGGTCCGACCTCCCACGACGGCCGTCCGCCCGCACCGATCGTGAAACGCTCGTCGCGCCACTCCGCGCCGGCCGCGATGTTGACGATCTCGCCCACGGCGTGCGACACGTCGAAATTGAGATTCACGTCCTCCTGTCGGTAGAGGCCCGGATCGAATTCGCGCGGGGTGTCGAGGCCGAGCGAGGCGTTGACGGTGTTGAGGAAGAAGAAGTCCGACTCGTGCATGCCGTAGCTGGCGCTGGCGTCCCAGATCACGCCATTGTCCAGCATCCCGCGCAGGCCGCCCACCAATGACGCGTCGCTGACCTCCCCGCCGAACTGCGGCGTGAACCCGCCCGGGGCGAGCTCCCGGAAGGTGAAGCAGTTCGGGTTTGCGGCCACCTGCGCCAGGGTCGCCGAATCCGGCACGTTGTCGGCAATCGGCACCGCCGGGCAATTGCCGGCGCCGGGCACGCCGGTCTCGGCCCACAGCCGGTCGCCCACCATCAGCGTCGCGCCCTCGTCCAGGCTGTAGATGTTGGCGCGGTTGTTCGGGTTCCGGAAGTAGAACCCCTCCGTCACCTTTTTCCGGGCGTAGTTGGCGTGGCCGTAGCCCGCATTTCTCACCAGCCTTCTGCTGCGGCCGCCGATCCGCTCGCGGTGACGGGGCGTANACGTAGTTACGACTACGCCTGCAGCGTCGTTCAGTCCGTGCGCCCCGTCACCACGGCGCCTCGACGCCCTCGCGACGAAAGCTGGTGAGAAATGCGGGGTAGAACTCGACGGCCCGGTCCCCGCCGCTGCCGAAGTTGGCGAACAGCTTCAGCTCGTCCTCGATCGTGGGGTTGCCCCAGATCTGCGCGGGATCGGCCACGTGGGTGTTGCCGGCGGCGATCAGCGCCGCCGCGTCGGCCCGCTGCACGCTGCGGTTGGTCGGGTCTGCGTTGCCGTACTCCAGGCTGACTCGGGGCCCTGCGCGCCGTCCGTCACGCCGGCGAACCAGGCGATGACCGACGAGCGGTGGCGGCGCTTGCCGTTGACGAGCACGAGCGTGTGGTCGTGCGCCAGGTTGCGCAGGGTGGCGGGCCGCACCAGCGTGGCCGCGTCGCTGATTGGATGTGGGGCGACGTTGAACGAAGGGACCAGCGTGCGCAACTGGTAGTCGAGCGTGGAGTACCCCTGGCTCACCACGTCCTGCAGGGGAATGGCGTCGATTGGAACCGGGGAGGAGGTCACCGATCGCGGCCGCGCGCGGCTGCCGACGACCACGACCTGCTCGGC